>JAEUTB010000193.1 GCA_016787995.1 Flavobacteriales bacterium
GCTGGGCCTGGCGGTATAGGGACACCTTGCGGATCGTGGCATCCCCCTATCTTTGGACGGATGACCCCGTAGGGCGTACCGTATTCGCATGGCAACGAAAGCAGAGCTGATCACCCGGCTCGAAGAGATCACGGCACAGGAAGATGTGGAGACCGCATCGGAGGCCGTGGAAGGTGTAAAGGAGGCGTACGAAGCCCTGGTGGCCGCGGCGCACCAACAGGCAGCCCCGGAGAACCACACGGAAGGTGCCACCCCGGAAGGTGCGCCTGCAGTGCTGGCAGAAGGCACCCCCATCGCCATCGAATCCGCACCCTTGTCGGATGAGGAGGACAAGCGCTTCAAGCAATTGCTCGATGCCTTCAACCAACGGGTGAACGACATCCGCCGGAAGAAGCAGAAGGAAGAAGCCGACAATCTGGAGGCCAAAAAGGCCATCATGGACGAGTTGAAGGAGCTGATCTCCAGCGAGGAGAACATCGGCAGCGCCTTCCAGCGTTTCGCGGAATTACAGGAGAAGTGGAAGACCATCGGCCCGGTACCCCAGCAGCAGTACCGCGATCTGCAGAACGATTATTCGCACCTCCGCGACGAGTTCTTCTACCACATCCGCATCTACAAGGAACTCCGCGACCACGACCTGCGCAAGAACACGGCCTTGAAGCAGGCCCTGATCAGCGATGTGGAAAGCCTGGCCCAAAAGGACAATGTGAAGGAGTTGGAGCTCGGCGTGCGTGACTATCAGGAGAAGTGGCATGCCATCGGGCCCGTGGTGCGCGAGGAATGGGAGGCCATACGCGACCGTTTCTCCACCGCCACGCGTACCATCTACGACAAGATCCACGAACACTACAGGGCCCGCCGCACCGAGCACGAAGCCAACCTGGCGGCCAAGCAGGCCTTGGTGGACAAAGTGAAGGCGCTGACCGACCAGCTCACCGAAACGGCCAGCAAGGAGTGGAAGACCCTCACCGATCAGGTGCTCGAGTACCAGAACGCGTGGAAGAACATCGGCTTCGCCACGAAAAAGGACAACGAGCGCATCTGGAAGGAATTCCGTTCCGCGTGCAACGTGTTCTTCGACGCCAAGAAGGAACACTTCGACAAGCTGAAGGACCAGTACAAGGAAGTTCGCGAGAAGAAGCAGGCCTTGTTGGAGGAAGCGCTGAAGTTGAAGGACAGCACGGAATGGCGGCAGACGGCGGATAAGCTGAAACAGCTGCAGCAGCAATGGAAAGAGGCCGGTAGCGCTGGGCCACGGGATGAGAACCGCTTGTGGACCAAGTTCCGCGAGGCATGCGACCTGTTCTTCCAGAACCGCAAGGCCACCTTCGAAAAACTCGATGCGGAGCAAGCCGTCAACGCGCAGGCGAAAGAGGCGCTCCTGGCCGAGATCGAAGCCTTCGCACCCAGTGGCGAGCGCAATAAGGACGTGGAAGCCCTGAAGAACTTCTCCGCGCGCTGGATGAACTCCGGTCGCGTATCGCCCAAGCTCTACGATGCCTTCAGCGAGCGCTATCGCGCCGCGCTGGACAAGCACTATGGTCAGCTGAAGATGGAAGGCGATGAACGCCGCCGGATGCAGTTCCAGGACCGTGTGGAAGAGATGAAGAGCGGCCCCGACGGCAAATTCGCGATCGAGAAGGAGAGCCGTTTCGTGAAACGGAAGATCGAGGAGCTGGAGGCCGAAATGCGGGGCATGGAGCGGAACATGGGCATGTTCAACTTCAAGAGCGCCAGTGGCGAAGCCATGAAGAAGGACATGGAGAAGAAGATCGAGAAACTGGCCCGTGACGTGGAACGCCTGAAAGGCCAGCATCGCGAATTGTTGAAAGAGCTCCGGTGAGCGCCGATCACCTCGTCATCGGCATCGACATCCCCGTGGCTTGGGGCGAGCAGGATGCCTTCGGCCACCTGAACAACGTGGTCTACTTCCGCTACTTCGAGAACGTGCGCATGCACTACCTCGAACGGATCGGTGCGCTGCGCTCCCACGCGAAGGCGGGCATCGGTGTGATCCTCGCCACCACCACGTGCGACTTCCTTCGACCGGTGCAGTGGCCTGCGACACTACACATCCGCACTGGCTGCATCAAAGTGGGCAACACCAGCTTCACCCTGGCTTATGAACTCACGGATAACGAGGATCGCATCGTGGCCACCGGAACCAGCGTGCAGGTGATGTACGACTACACGAAGGGGACCAAAGTGACGATCCCCGATCCGATACGGGCCGCCATTGCCACTTTACAGGGGATGTAACTTGCGCTCATGCGAAGCATCTGGCTCCTCTGCCCCACCCTTCTCCTGGCCTGCAGCGCAGCCCCGGAACAACACAAAGGGACCACTGACGAAGCTGGCAAGACCGTATCCGTCGAGGGCCTCTACGGTGATTGGCTTGATGTACAGGATAGCGGCCGAACGTTGGTGCATGAGCACTGGGAACGGGGTGCGGATGGTACACCGAGCGGCATGGGATACGTGCTCTCGGGGAAGGATACCGTCTTCATCGAGCACTTGGCTCTCCTGAGGGTACGCGATACTCTGCACTATGCTGTGAGCATCGGAGCGGATGGTGGCGAAGCCGTACTCTTCAAGCTCGTGCATGACCGGGACAGCTTGGTGTTCATCAACCCGTCCCACGACATGCCCCAACGGATCGTCTATGTTCCGGAAGGTCCGGATGCATGGCACGCCATCGTAAGCGGAACACTCAAGGGTACCACCGCGGTGGATCACTACCACTTCAAGCGTGTGGTGAAGGATGAAAGCGCCAGCCACTGATGGCCTGGACCAAGGAAAGGATCGTGGAACGCCTTCGTTCGGTGCTGCTTGGCGGGGCCACGCTGGTGTTGATCGGCATGGTGTTCTACCTGGGCGCCCGTTCGGAACGCAGCGGATTCGTGCAGGAAGTCCTTGACCCCGGATTCCGCCACTTGAGCGACCCCGTTCTGAAAGCCTTTCGCGGCAAACCACCTGCCGTAGCCCAGTTGCACCTCCTTCTCGATCCGGCGGCCTTCGACAGTTTGAGCGCACGCACGGAACGCGCGTACGCGGATCGAAGGGCCCTTGCCGATCCCACCACCGCCTTGGCCGCACGGGTCAGGACAGGCGAACAGGAACTCCCAGTGAACGTCGAACTCCGTCCAGGGCTTCCGGTGAACAGCCGCGAGCGCTACTGGCCGATCCATGTGCGCGCCCTACCGGGCGATACCGTGCAGGACATGCAGAGCTTCGATGTGATAACCGTGGAGGACGAGGCTCCCCTATGGTCCATCCTGCTCCACTCGGTATTGCAGGACCAAGGACTCGCGGCCATGAACGCCGGTATCGCGGAAGTCCGGATCAACGAGCAGGAGCGTGGGCTTTGCGCGTTGTTCGGGGGAACGGATGCCACGATGCTGGCCCGTTGGTCGCGCGGGAACGGGCCCGTGCTGTACTTCGATCCCGATCTGTTGTGGAACGCACGAGCGGCCATGGCCCAGCGCACCTTCCCCAGCGATGCTCCGCCACAAGGCGATTGGCTTTCTGCACCACTGCTCCTGCAAGGGCTCGCCAATGAGCGCAACACCAACCGCGCACGCAAGGCGATCCAACGCATGGAGGCCTTCCGTGTGGGCAGCTTGAAGGCCTCTCAGGTCTTCGATGCCGATGATCTGGCCAAGACCATGGCCTTATGCGACCTGCTTGGCACCGCAGCGGCCATGGATTGGTGGAACTTGCGCTTCGTGGTGGATAGCACGAGTGAGCAGCTCGTCGCGATCCCCCTACACATCACCGAACACGCGCCGATCACCTCGACCATGGCGGAGCAGGCCCTACAGCGCGGCACTGCGGAGCCCGGCAAGGAGTTCGTCTACCAAGCCTTGAAGGATCCTGCGGTACGCGACCTGTATATCGCCCATTTGGACACGA
Source organism: Flavobacteriales bacterium (assembly GCA_016787995.1). Taxonomy (GTDB): domain Bacteria; phylum Bacteroidota; class Bacteroidia; order Flavobacteriales_F; family PHOS-HE28; genus PHOS-HE28. The sequence goes on from JAEUTB010000193.1 coordinate 3,913, forward strand.
TGGCGTCGCCGGGCTGGTGGGAAGTGGCACGCGAACGGACCAGACCGTTGTGGGAGTCGGCACAACGCATCGTGAATGCGGCCATGCCCCGAGTGGATCTCGACCTCACCATCGTGGAGCACGATCGTCGGGTGATCTCCAGCGCACTCCATCCAGCGGACCTGATCCTCGCTTATGTGAGCGACACCCTCACCGCCACGGATGGTGTGGTGCTTTCCAACGTGCATGCCTTGCCCGTCGGGATCATCGGTGTGGTGCTCACCACGGGCGATACGGCTCGTCTGCCACAAAGCCTGGAGCTCGAACCGCGCCAACGCGACAAACCGCTTCACTACACCTTCCTGCCCTTGAACGTTCCCGGCAGTCCACGCGAGATCCTGGTCAGTATCGGCACATCGTTGAAGACCCGTACCGTGCGCATTCGAACGTGGAGCAGCTTTACGGCCAATTGAACCGGACCGGACTTCTATATTCGACCCACCAAAACCACCAACCTATGGGAATGCTCAAGGAATTCAAGGAGTTCGCGATGAAAGGCAACCTGATCGACATCGCCGTCGGCTTTGTCATGGGTGCAGCCTTCACCAAGATCGTCACTGTGTTCACACAGAACATGGTAGCACCGCTCATCAGCATGCTCACGGAGAACGTCCGTTTCGATCAGATGGAATGGGTGCTTCGTGACGAGGTCCTGGGATCCGATGGAGCGGTCACCACAGCCAAGGTGGCGGTGAGCTATGGCATGTTCCTCACCGCGATGATCGACTTCATCATCGTTGCCTTCGTGATGTTCATGGTGGTGAAAGCCGTGAATAAGATGAAGAAAGCCGAGCCAGCACCTGCGCCGGCCGGGCCCACCAACGAAGAGAAGCTCCTTATGGAGATCCGCGACGCGTTGAAGAAGTGATCGGATGACACGTTGAACTGAAGCCCTCGGCACTTGCCGGGGGCTTCTTCATTCAGACGGCTCTGAACGAACGCGTGGCTGGATCGAACCGCAGGCCCTCCGCAGAGAAGAGCGCTTCGAGCACACCGGATCGGATGGCTTCCGCTGCGGTTCCATTCCAGAGCCGACGATCATGGATCAAAAGCACGCGATCACAGAGATCCAAAGCGCTCTGCAGGTCGTGCGTGGACAGGAGAATGGCCTTCTGCCGGTCGTGGGCCAGCTGCCTTAAGGTGCGCAGTAGGCGAACGCGATTCACCAGGTCAAGGAAAGCCATGGGCTCATCGAGCAGCATGATCGGGGTGTCCTGAGCCAAGGCACGGGCTATCATCACGCGTTGGGCCTCGCCATCGCTCAACTCCCCCAACGACCTGCCGACCAAGTGCTCCACATCGACTGCACGTAATGCGCCATCAATGATCTTTTGGTCATCGTCGTTGAGTCGCCCGAAATGACCGGTCCACGGCTGTCGCCCCATGGCCACAATAGTGCGCACATCCATCAACCCCGCGGCCGGTCGCCCGGTGAGCACCAAGGCCAGGCGACGAGCCCGCTCCACAGCGCTCAAGCTGCCGATCTCCTCTTCGAAGGACCGCACCTTCCCGGCAATTGGTGCGTGCAAGCCAGCCAGGGTATGCAGCAAGGTGGATTTCCCTCCGCCGTTCACACCGATCAGCGCCACCAGTTCACCCGGTCCCAGTACGACATCAACACCTTCGATGAGCCTCCTGCCTGGATAGCCCACGGCCATCGCTTCGGTGCTGAGTGGAGCCTTCATGCCGTACGAGCCCAACGTTTACCGCTCCAGAGCACCCAGGCCACCACAGGTGCGCCCAAGAACGCGGTGATCGCGTTCAACGGGAGTCCTGCGGCCCCGGGTACTTTGATGATCAGATCGCAGCACAAGGCGAGCGACGCACCAGTCAGCAAAGTCATCGGCAGCAAGGTGGTGTGGTCGCTGGTCTTGCACAAGCCGCGCGCCACATGTGGTGTGGCAAGTCCGAGGAAAGCGATGGGGCCGCAGAAAGCCGTGATCGAACCGGCGAGCAATCCGGTGGTCCACATGATCGTGCGGCGCATGCGGGGCACGTCCACGCCAAGGCTTGCCGCGTAGGTCTCGCCCAGCAGAAGTGCGTTCAATGCCTTCATGGACCACAGCGCCAAAAGAAGTCCGGGAAGGACCACCGCGGCAAGAAGTGGCAACCGTTCATTCACCACGCCGCCGAAGGAGCCCATGCCCCAGAGCACGAATCCTTTGAGCGCACCCTCGGGGCCGGCCACCTGCAGCACGTCGATGATCGCACCGCACAGGTAGCCCACCATCAGTCCCACCACGAGCAGGGCCACCCCATCGCCCATGCGCCTATCCGCCACCATGATCAACGCCAGCACCGCCATGGCCCCCACGAAAGCCCCCACGATCACTGCGAATTCGGCAGGTAACCACGCCAGCAGCCACAAAGGCCGCGCGAGCATGAGCACTGCAACACCCAGGCTGGCACCGGAGCTAAGTCCCAACACCGAAGGACCGGCCAATGGGTTGCGGAAAAGGGTCTGCATCAACAGGCCACACACCGCAAGCCCGCTTCCTGCCAGGACCGCGGTAAGCGCCTCCGGTAGCCTGACGGAACGTACGACACGCGCTGCGCCACCTTCATCAGCACCGTTGAAAAGTGCAGCCAATGCATCACAGGCATCCAGCGGCACAGGGCCCACCAAGAGGTGCAGCAGGAACAAGACCGCATTGGCCACCACCAAGGCGACCAACAACCATGCGTTCCGGCCCGTCATGCGGCGAAAGTAGGCCCATCACGCTGTTTCGGAACAGGACTTGCTGGGTAGATTTACCACCATGCGTCCGACGCTCTTCCTCTTCGCTGGCTTGTTACTGATCGGCTGCGGCTCTGCGCGCAAGCAATTGGAACGTGCCCAGGTGTACGAGACCAACGGCATGTTTCAGGAAGCGTTCGCCGGTTATCGGGCTTTGTACGAAGACCGGCCGAAAACGGTGGAGGCGCATGTGGGCATGGGGCGCACCGCGCAGGCATTGCTGAACGCCAAACTCATGGATGCCACTGCACGGTACGTGGCCGGAGACCTCGTGGTGGGCGAGCGACTTCGGGACGAGGCCCAGGCTTGGAAAAGGAGGATGTCCATGGAAGGGCTTGAACTGAAATGGGATGTGCAGGCGGATCTAGCGCGTAACGAAGCACGCGCGCTTGCTGCGAGAGCACTTTCCGAGCGAGCTGGGACCGCTTTCCGATCGGACCGGTTCGCGGAAGCGGAGGCCTTGGCCGCTGAAGCGCTGACCCTTCAAGCGGACCATAAAGAGGCGGAATACCTGCGACGCCTGGCCCAATTGGAGCCGCGCTATCGCGAGGGTTTACGGGCCGAAGAATTGGGACTGTGGCGCGAAGCACACAAAGCCTACACCTGGATAACGGACCAGGACATCGGCTACAAGGATGCGTGGACACGGCTGGCCACCGTGCGAGAGAAAGCAACCTACACCTTGGCCATCGTGCCCTTGCACAACAGCGAACTCTACCCGAGCAAACTCGGTGGTATCGGTGGTCAGGTTGAAGTACAACTCGTCGCGAAGATCGAGCAGGCGATCCTCGACCTGCAGGAGCCGACCATCGCCTTGGTCGACCGCACCAACACCGATCAGTTATTGGCCGAACAGCAGCGCTCCATGGAAGGAGTATACGATGAACGCTATGCGGTGAGCGCCGGGCGTCTGATGGGAGCGGCGCATGTGCTCTCCCCGCGCATCCTGCGGTTCGATGATGTGCTGAGCCGCATGATCGAAGTGCAGGTGCAAGTGCTGGATGCCGAGACCGGAAGGATCGAGCTGGCACGGATCGTCAGTGTGGGAAAGGCCGAGTTGGAGCCAGGGAACACACGGGCACAATTGCTGGCGTTGGCCGCCAACAAAGTGGCAGCGCTTATCGGTTCGTTCGAGCCGAGGGATCAAGGCAGCGATCATTAGGGTCCACCCCGGAACACATGGAACCCCAGCTGAACTATGTCGTGGTCTACGACATCACCACGCAGCCACCGTTCAGCACGGAATGGGCGCTGCTCAGTGCCGGTGTGTTCATCGTTGGTTTGGTGTGGCAAATACTTCGTGTACGCCGAGACAAAAAGAAGATCCCTCCACCTGAACGGCCGCGGCTGACCACGCCGAAGGTGCTGATGGGTTTCGCCACCATCATGGCGATCGTGGGTGTTGGGTTGATGGGTTGGGACCATCAACGGCTCGTGCGGGCATGGGAAGCTGGCGAAGCGCAAGTGGTGGAAGGGCCGATCCAGAGCTGGAGCACCGAACGGCAACGCACATCACGGCGCGACAAGTACGAATACCACACCTACGAGAGTTTCTACATCGGCGACAGCATCTGGTTCGGCTACCGCTGGGAAGTCGGTCAGGCTGGATTCCACAACGCTGCGGATCCGCCCATCGCACTGAGCAATGGTCGCATGGCGCAGGCCACGTATCTCTACGCAGATGGACAGGATGATCCGCCTCGGATCGTGAAGTTGGAACTGGCCATTCCCTTCGTGTTGCCGAAGTGATCCCGGTCTGTCAGGGACAGTGGCTGGCCCCGACTTATACCAGAACCACGGAGAAAACGTTCATTGCCCATGCGCCACCTTGCCCTCCTGTTCCTACTTCCTTTCCTGAGCTACCACCAACGTGCGGCGGCCCAAGGCTGCAGCGACGCCGGTGTGTGTACAGCGGGTCCCATGGGACAGATCGCTGCGGTGGGCGACAGCACTGCCCCGGAGCCACGGCACATGGCACGGCTGATGACCAGCTATGCATTGGGAGAGCAAGGTGTCGCCATCGTTCAAGTGCAGCCCGAACTCAGTTTGGGACTCACAGAACGGCTGTCGATCCAAGTGAAGGTGCCGTACATCAGTGCCAGCGGCAACTTGGGCGACAACAGCGGTGTGGGGGACGTGATCTCCACTTTGAGCTATGCGTTCATTAAAGAGCGTGATCGGGACCTCACGGCGATCGCCGGTTTGCGGTTACCTACCGGCCGATTCACACCGGAAAGTTTCGAGCAAGCGACATATGGTCCCAACGCAAGACCGCTCCCCATGCCGTACCAACTGGGCTTGGGCACCACGGACCTTTTGCTGGGCGTGAGCTACCGCAAGGATCGTTGGAGAGGCACACTCGCCTACCAACATATTCTGACACAGGATAACCAGAGCACATTTCTCCATCGCTACTGGCAGGATGTGCCCGAAGCGCTGGGCTATTTTGAATCTCTTGCTTTGGAACGCACGGACGATGCGGTGGTCAGGATCCAGTACGCTGTTCCGATCAAGCGGCTTACGCTACAACCGGGATTGTTGGCCATCTATCACCTTGGGGAGGACAGCCGACTCGAATACAACGACCCGACCGGGAATTTGGAGATCCCTGATCGTGTTAACATCGCCGGCTCGGAGGGACTCACGCTGAACATTACCGCCGATGCCCGTTACCGTTTGAATGATGCCTGGGCCATCGAAGCATCTTTCGGTTCGCCCTTGGTGGTGCGCGAGGTGCGGCCCGATGGGTTGACGCGAAGCATGGTACTGAACGCAGGGCTGCGGTTCGCGTTCTAAGGGTGACCGCTCCGGCGACAAAAGATGCGTGGTGAAACCGTTGCGTTCGTTGCGCCGTGGCGGTGAAAGAAGCATTCCTCTCCCATCTTTGAGCAATGCGCGTCCTACTCCTCGCCCTTGTACTGCCCGCCTTGGCGCATGCCCAAGTAGACCTCCCCGTCTTCGGCAAGCAACAGGTCATCAACGGCTACGCGAAGGACGTAGAGGGCGAGGTCCTCTCCTACTTCAGCGTTTATCCAGAGAATGCGACCACCGCCTTGCTTACCCGCTGCACCGATGGGAAGAAGGTCATTGCGTGGGAAACGGCACCGGTCGTTGGCCTGCAGTCCGACATCCCGTCGTACTACTACTTCAGTTGGATCGCGGCACACAACAGCGCCACCAGTGGTGGAGATCGTTCGTTCGACCTCTACGTGGACGACACCAAGGCGCTCACCTTCACCACGCACCACAGCACCACACCAGGCTCGTGGGAGGCGGATGGAACGGATAGCACCAAGCTCGTCTTCGAGTTCAACAAGGCCGACCGCCACGGCGATGCGCACGGCTTCGCGCATTTGCGAGTGCCGAAGAAGTACATCAAGCTAGGAGAGCCGGTACGGTTAAAGGTTGTCGGCCGCGCGCACGACAGCCCGGATTGGTTCATGACCTTCCGGTACACCTTCGAGGAGAAGGTGGAGGTGGAAGCTTTACCGTTCGAAGTGAGACGCTTCAGACATAAGGGAAGACCTATTCGCTTAACTGTGATGCATTTCGGTAGTTCGGAATACATGGAAGTTATGGTTGGCAAAGACTCGGAACCAGAGCGGTTCGAAGTTCATCATGGTATCAATCTCCTAGACAAGTATGTCGGTAGTTCTTGGAATGACCAGGAAGTACCGGTTAGACTGAAGCAGAGAAGTCGGACTCTGCTCGATACGACTCTCGTCTTGAAACCCATCATCCACCGCGACATCCACCTCGTCCACCACAGCCACACCGACATCGGCTACAGCCACCTGCAGGCCGAAGTGGTGAGGATCCAGAACAACAACATCTGGAAGGCGCTGGAGCTGATCGACCGCACGAAGGACTATCCCGAGGACAGCCGCTTCGTGTGGAACGTGGAGAGCCTCTGGGCCGTGGAGAATTTCCTGGGCATCGCCAGCGAGGCGGACAGGCAACGTTTCATCGCGGCGGTGAAGAGCGGCAGCATCGCCCTCAGCGCGAACTACGCCAACCTGATGACCGGCCTGTGCACGCCCGAGGAGATGCACTGGATCGTGGAGTACGCCGATTCGCTGCGCGCGTGGTACGACCTGCCGATCACCATGGCCATGCAGACCGATGTGCCCGGCATGAGCTGGAGCATGGTGGACGCCTACGCCGCGCACGGCATCCGCCACTTGAGCCAAGGGCCGAACTACATCCCCGACATGCCCGACGGCGGCGACCGCATCGGCAGCACCCTGCGCGAGCAAGGCGATAAGCCCTATTGGTGGAAGGGCACGACCGGTCGCGACAGCATCCTGGTGTGGACGGCCGGCCAGGGCTACGGTGGCTGGCACGGCTACACGGCCGGGGCCATCAAGGAACGCGGCACGCGGAAGATCGCGGCCTACATGAACGAGCTCGCCGCGAAGGGCTATCCGTATGACATGGTGCAGTGGCGCTACAACATCGTGAGCGACAACGGTCCGGTGGACAGCACCCTCAGTGACTTCGTGCGCGAATGGAACGAGAAGTACAGCTCACCGCGGCTGATCATCGCCAACGCCGGCATGATGATGCAGCAGTTCGAGGCGAAGTACGGCAAGAAGATACCCACGTGGAGCGGCGACTTCACGCCCTATTGGGAGGATGGCTCGTACAGCACGGCGAAGGAGGAAGGCGAGGTGCGCGTGCTCAGCGCGCGGCTCACCAACCTGATCGAAGCGGCCAAGATCCTCGGCAAGCCCATCGACCCGCACCTGCTCTACCGCGCCAAGCGCAGCATCGTGATGTGGCACGAGCACACCTGGGGCGCGTGGTGCAGCATTAGCGATCCCGACAGTCACTTCACCACCGACCAGTGGCGGGTGAAGAAGGCGTTCGCGGATAGTGCGGGGTGGTATGTAGCTGAAATCGAAAGAACCTTGGTTCCTGTTCCGCTGAAGGATGAACTATGGGTTCTCAATGCTCTCGACTACCCAAAAGCAGCGATGCTCCGTTTTGCCGATGGCGAAAGAACCGCGACAAGTCTTCATGACGGGCGGCATCCTGTCGATAGCCAGCGCGACTATTCCGGCTACGAGGAATTCAATGTGCTCATTGGCAAGCACACCATGCGACGGCACTTCGTGAAGTGGGGCAAGCGCAAGAAGGTTGAATCATCGCAAGGTGAACCGCCGAAGGCAGGCTTGTTCGAATACGCCCTGAAATATTCGACCGGACTTTCAGGCGATACTGTAGCTGAGGGGCACGTGGAATGTGTTGAGGGAATCTCTACCGGCCGCCTCGTTGATCGCAAGGTTGGTCATGGAGCAATTTCTGGAAGGCTTACCTACGACGTGACGATTTCCACTTTCCCCCGGCATCGACATGTCCAGATCATCATCAAGCGCAAAGAGGCCGTCCGCGACAAGGAATCCCTCCACCTCGCCCTACCCTTCAACATTCCCAACGCCACCGTCCGCATCGGCATCGGCGATACCTGCGTGACGCCCGAGAGCGGCCGCATCCCCGGCAGCAACAACGACTTCTTCTGCGCCCAGCGCTGGATCGACGTGAGCAACGATAGCATGGGCGTCACCATCGTGTGCCCGCAAGGCGCGATCTGGGAGGTCGGCGAGATGGTGGACGAGCGTAAGGTGAACCCCGGCAAGGGCACGAACCCGGACCCCGGGTCAAGCCCGGGGTACAAGGCCTGGAAGACCGAGGCGAAGAGCAGCAGCACCATCTACCTCTACGCCCTCAACAACTATTGGCACACCAACTTCAAGGCCGACCAGGAAGGGCCCATCACCTTCGACCTCTACCTGAAGATGCATGGACCGTTCAAGCTGGAGGATGCGCGACGCTTCGGGCTGGAGATGACCAGGCCGTTGATCACGTGGTGGAAGTAGCATTAGCCGCAGAGACGCGAAGGCGCAGAGAACTCATGGAAGATCACTACGTGTTGAACTGGCATTCTCCGCGCCTCTGCGTCTCTGCGGCTCACCTCATCGCCCGCTGATACACCCTGTAGCGCTTCCACACCACCGCTCCCAAGCGCTCCAACTCGGCGCGCATGCGGGTGTTGCGCTCCATGATGAGGTGACTGTCCAGGTGGGTGAAGCCGCGTTGGCGGGCGGCATCGAAGAGGGAAACCCCAAGCGCTGCGGTGAGGCCTTTGCCTTGGAGGTCAGGTCGGACGGCGCCCAACAGTAGGTCGAGTTGCTTGGAGCGCTTCATGGCGCGCAGGATGTGCAGGAAACCGAAGGGGAAGAGGCTTCCGTTCGCGCGCACGAAACCCTCGCTCATGTCGGGGCTGGCGATCACGAAAGCCACGGGATCGTTGTTCGCATCGGCGATCAGGTGAACGAGTTGTAGATCGAGGATGAACATGTACTTGGCGGCCAAGGCCCGCATTTCGGCCTCGCTCATGGGCGTGAAGCCCAGGAGGTCGCCATAGGTGGCATTCACCACGCGCAACACGGGCACCACCCACGGCTTCAGTTCGCGCTTGGAACGTAGGGGCACGCGGTGCAGGTCATAGTTGCGCAGACAACGCTCACCGATGGCATGGTACACCTCCGGCAACCGCGCGGGGATATCCATCCGGTAGCTCACCATGTCTTCGAAAGGCGCGTAGCCGCTGGCCTCCACCATGGCCGGGAGCCAATCGGGATTGGTCGGCGTGGCGATCACGGGCAGGTGCTCGAAGCCTTCGATCTGCAGACCTTGCGGGTCCTTGTCGCTAAACCCGAAGGGGCCGATGATGCGGTCCATACCAGCGCTCTTCGCCCAGTGCTCAACGGCGTCGATCAGGGCCATCACCGTGGCGTGATCCCGGATGCAGACCAGGTCGTAGAAACGTGCGGTGCGTTCTCCGCGTGCCTGGTTGTGCTGGCGGTGGATGATGCCCATGATACGTCCGACCGGCACGCCATCGCGCCGAACCAGCCAATACCGCACGTCGCAATGCATCAGCTGAGGGTTGCGCTTCGGATCATGGAACTCGCGTTCATCCATCCGGAGCAAGGGCACCCGGTTGGGTCGCTGATCCGGCAGGGTGCCTGAAAGGCGCAGGTAGCTGCGCATGTCGGCAGCCCCGGAGACCACGCTCACCTGTATCGATCCCTGCATGCGACCACAAGATGCGATCTTGTTGCGAACTTGGCACCAATGAAGAAGCGTCCACCCAGCGGCATGGGCGGCCTGGTGTACAGCACCAACCGCGCGACCACAACAGCCAGCAACCCGGCCACACTACCGCCCCAGCAGCAGGATCTGCGCATCCACCTGGACCGCCTGAAGGGCAACAAGGAGGTGACGCGCATTGTGGGTTTCGTGGGCAAGGACGCCGATCTGGAGGACCTGGGCCGTGCTCTGAAGAGCAAGTGCGGCGTGGGCGGCAACACCAAGGACGGCGTGATCCTGCTACAGGGCGACCACCGCGATAAGGTGCTGGCCCACCTCACCGAGAAAGGGTACAAGGCCAAGAAGGCGGGAGGCTGACGCTGCACCCTGGATCGATCCGACCGTATTCACCCCTCGCCAAATGGATCGAACTGGATCAGGTATACCGCAGACCACAGCGCTTATTGTGGCGTGGTTGGGTTGCGTGGCACTGATCGTCACGAACCTGTTCCAGCATGGCCTATGGCTGGATGAAACCCATGCCTGGTGCCTGGTGCGCGACAGCGCGGGGTTCTCCGATCTCCGTTGGAACATGCGCAACGAAGGGCATCCGTGGCTTTGGCACTTGATGCTGCTTCCTCTGGCGAAAAGCGGCGCCCCAGTGTGGACCGTGCAAGTGCTGCACGGGCTGGTCGCCGCGGCCACGAGCGCATTGATCCTCTTCCGCGCCCCGTTCCCGATCGCGATCAGGATACTGCTCGTCTTCGGGTACTTTCTGGTGTTCGAGTACGCCGCCCTTGCACGGAACTATGCCATCGGTGTACTTCTCCTCCTCCTTTTTGCCCACTTCACGCGCACGGGCCGCAAGGGACTGGCCTTCGTGGCGTTGCTCGTGCTGGCACACGTTCATTTGTGGAGCGCATGCCTAGTGGCGTCGTGGGCCATCCTCAGTCTCTTTCAACGACCGCAGCGCAAGGCCTGGCAGGCGCTGTGTCTCTTACTTTCATGCGGCATCGCCCTGTACTGCGTCATGCCGGCCGAAGCCTTGCCGTACGGCGCGGATCCCTCTCGACTACTACAGACGGGAACCTACCGCAATGTCGGCGTGCAACTGACCAAAGCCTTCGTACCCATACCGGATGCACAGGCAGCCCATGTTTGGAACAGTTCCTTGGCCGTCGAAGCCGGCGGAACAATCGCCACATGGGCAGGCACCTTGATGTTGCTTGCCGTTGTATTCCTGCTTCCGGTGGACCGTCGCGGTCGATTTCATTTGGCAGTAGGCTGCTTGGCGATCCTGGCCCTTCCCCTTCTCGCCCCCTTCCTGGCGCAACGCTACCTGGGCCCCTTGCTTGCGGTCTTCGTGGCTTGTGTATGGGTTTGGCCTGCGGAAAAGGTCCTATGGCCCACCAAAGGTCTGATCACCGGCTTGCTTCTGCTGCAAGTGATAGGAGGTGTTCGAATGAGTTGGATCTGTCACGAACGCCCGTTCTCCCGCTCGCGTGATGCGAGTGCGTATATCGCCCAGCGGGCGACGCCAGTGTTCGTGATGCGGTACGATGCCGCACCATCCATCAGTGCTTATTTGGGTAAGCCGGTCTTCCTTGTCTTCCGACAGGAGATGGGTAGTTTCTGCATCTGGAACGAGCCCAATTCCGTGGCGACCATGGAACAACTCACCGCAACATTGTTGGCACGTGAGCCAGGCCTGGTAAGCGTGGTGTCCGGTGATGCGTTGGATCTACGCGCATTGGGAGCGGTAGGCTACGAAGTGACTGAAATGACCAGGTTCAACGGAAGTTTGATACCCCGGGAGGACCACATCGTGCACACCTTGGAACCGATCGGCGCGCCCAAACGTTCTCCTTCCTAAGCCATGGCCCGCAAGCCCACCAAGACCTACCGCTTCACCGCTCCGCTGGAGAAGATGAACGCGCAGATGGCCTTCATGTACGTGGAGGTGCCTATCGATGTGGAGCAGGAGTTCGGTACCAAAAGTCGCGTGCGGGTGATGGGCACCGTCAATGGAGTTGCGGTGGACCGTGCGTTGATGCCCCAGAAGAGCGGTGTACACATCATCATCCTGGGTGGCGACATCCGCAGGGCGGCCAAGATCAAGCGCGTGGGCGATCCGGTGCAGGTGGAGTTCTGGAAGCACCCGAACCCGGATGAGCTGGAACTGCCCGAGGCGTTGGCAGAGACCCTCGACTTCCTGCCCGAGATGAAGGCGGCGTGGGATGCACTCACGCCCGGCATGAAACGCAGCATGTGCTACTGGGTGGGCAGCGCCAAGACCGAGGCCACGCAGGCCAAACGGGTGGCGGAGCTGTTACGGCGCTTCGAGGCCGGCGACTTCCAAGTAGGAAAGGGCCGACGCAACGACTGAAGCCTTAAGGCAGGCCGCACCAGTAGGATGCCTTGTCCGGATCCAACCGGTTGAACAAAGGCAGTTCCATTCCTGGATTCACCAACAGAAGATCGAAATTGTCCAAGGGTGTAAGGAAGGCTTCTCCATCCTTGGTGACTTCGATGTTCAGGTGTTGATCGGAAGTCCGTTCGAGGCGGGGCTTCACCAGACCTTCGCGGAGCAGTCCCCCTTCGCCTGCGCCGGTGCGCTTGGTGAAAGAGCGGATATCCATGTAACCGAGCATGAGATGCTGGCGGAGCACATCCGCGCGTTTGGTGCGCCAGCTGTCGCGGCCCGCGTTCATGCGCATCTCCTCCACCGCGGCGAACTGGGCTTTGGTGGGTTCGGCGTAGGTCTCTTTGAAGGGTGCGTTCGGAGCGGGGTCGTTCTTCAACGCCAGGAATAGCGGAGCGCTCTTCCCGGGACGCACGAGCACCAGTTCCTTGTCGGGGATGTAAAGAAGGTAGCTCTCCCCTTTCTCGGTGGGCACATAACCGTAGTAGCGTTGGAACTCGCTCCACTCCTCCCGTTTCCGAACCAAGCCACACCGGACCAATGGTCCAAGCGAGGCGTAACGGCCCAGAAAATCGGACAACTCCTCGTACCCCTGTTCCCGCGACCGCTGTATGCGGTGCCAACGGGCTTCGAACACCAATGCGGACATGGTGCCAAGGTCCGGCGAGAAGGAAGCGGCGCTATCGAAGCGCTTCCGGGGTTACGAACAAGGCCATGTTCCGAGGTGGGCAGAACGAGCGGAAACCCTTGATGGACAAGGGCTCGAACGCGGAATACCTTCCACGTAGCGCTTGGCGGAAACTATCAACAGGTCCCTTGTGGGATCCGTTCCGGAGACCGGTCAGGGCATCACCACACGGCGGGTGATCCACTGATCACCGGCCTGTACACGCACCAGCACCAGTTGGCTGCGATCGGACATGGCGAAACGCTGCCTTGCCACGGATGTAGTTCCAAGATCCTGATGCTCGATCAAGGCCCCATTGGCAGCTACGAGTGAAACCGAGAGTGGCACCGCGCTCGCTTGTTGGAAAATCAGATCGATCCAGCGACCATCGGGGTCGGCCACCACGGCGAGCACATCCTCCAAATTGATGGCACTGACCCCGGTCGTAAGGGCGCAATCCACTGGATCAAGCTCATTGGCCGCACCCGGCGTGGGGCATCCGATCACGAAGTCGGTGTCGTTGTCGTCCGTGTCTGAGCCATCGGGCCAGCGGCTCAAACTCAGCCCGTCCTGCAAATTGGTGTCCTCGGCAGAGGTGCCTGTGCCTTCCGTGTAGCCGGGCACGTCGCCCCCGTAGCTGAGCACATCGTAAACGGTCTCGTCCAAGGAGGACATCAACACGATGGCGTCCGGCGAGCCGTTCTGGATCAGGTTCGTGGCCGGTGTGGCAGCATGATCGCAGTTGATGGTGAGGCCTTGGTTGCCACAGATCACGAAATAGTCGCCAGGTGCAAGGGCAGGCCACGACTCACTTTGGATGGTCCTGTATTCAACGGCGCCACCATTGTTGCCATTGATGAAGACCACGCTCAGGTATTGCAGCGGAAAGGCGGTCTCCCCCACGTTCTTGATCTCGATGTACTCGGCGTTGTCGGTACCGATCTGATCATAATCCACTTCGTTGATCACGACTTGGGCGCCGGAGATGAACGGAGCGAGCAGCAGGGCAAGGGGTAACGTGTTGCGCATGGGCAGGATTTAGCCTCGGAAAAGTACGAGATCGAAAAAGATCCGCGGGACGGTGATCCAATGCCGGTGGCTGTCTCGTACATGCCATCAACAACCCGTGAACCATGGCCAAGCTGCAACGTATCCTCCTGATCTCTGGTGCCACCATCGTGGCTCTTTGTGGCGCCTTGGTGGTCCATATCGCCTTGGTGACCAAGGACAAAGGCCCGACCCCCCACCTCGCGAACGTGCAGCTGGCCCGGATCGACTTCCTCGAAACACTCCCTGAGCAGGAAGCGCAACGCCTCCAGGCCGCCATCAGTGCTATGCCGGGTGTGCAGCGTGCCCAAGCGAATTTGAACGACCGCAACATCGTGTATGCGTACGACCGCACCCAACAGGACCAACGGGTGGTTTTCGCACAGGTGGATGCACTGACGGAACTGTCCTGCCAACGGTTGGTGGTGACCGCCGAAGCGGCCGCCAGCGGGTGCCCGGCCATGGTCAAGGGCGACCTGCACGATGGTGTGGGCCAATGGATCGCACAACTCTTCAACTGAAACCAACAACCCGAATACCATGACCATGAACAGATCCATCACACTCACCCTCGCCTCGCTGCTGTTGGCCGCGACGATC
>JAEUTB010000082.1 GCA_016787995.1 Flavobacteriales bacterium
ATACACCTTGCCGTTGAACACGCTGGTGCCCTTGCCCGCCACGATGCCCTTGTAGAGCTCGTCGCTGGTGCAGTCCGGCACGTCGTGACCGATGTAGGTGTGGTTGTCGCAGTGCGTGGTGCCGTTCAGCAGGTACACGCCATTCAGTTCGGCATGCGCCTCGGGACCAGCCAGGGACACGTTCACGTCGTTGCGGATCAATGTGCCCTCTAACGTGGTGGTGCTAAGGCTGAAACGCGCCTTGGTATCGAGACGCACAGTCTCCAAGCTGATGTGCGCTGGGCCTTCTGTTTCATTCTGGAGCTTGTGCACGGTAAGCGCCGACCCTTCTGCGAGGGCAAATTCTCGGACGAGGTTCACAAGGCTACCCCGCCCACGTTTGGCGATGTGTTCGAAGATGAGTTCCGCCGAAACGCCTTTATCCAGTAGGAATAGCTCGCGTGGTTGGATGAGCTGTCCCTCTCCACTGGTAATGTGCAATACATGGATCGGCACCACAAGCGCGCAACCCTCCATGAAGTGGATGAAAAGGCCGTCGGTGGGTGCGGCCGTGTTCATAGCGGAGAACAAGCGCTCCTTCACCGGTGTGATCGGCACATAGCGCTTGCTGAATTCCGCCGACTTCTTCAACTCGCCAATGAACCCGATGCGCAGCCCAGGGATCGGTGTGAGGTCGTCTGACAGATCCTTCCGGAAGTGCCCGTTCACGAAGACCACACGTATGACATCGAATGGAAGGCGGGCGGGCAGCGTCACGTTCGCATCACCCTTCGGAGCGGCATAGGGCTGGTTGAACAGCTTGGCCACGCGGGTGTACTTCCATGCTTCGGTCTTGCTCGTGGGGATGGGCAGGGCCTGCGCTTGGGACAGCGCTTCGGCGGCGCCAGGCCAGGTGGAGCCTTCGAGCAGCGGCAGCACGGTGGCCTTGGGGTCTGTCGATGTAGCAGTGATCATCTGATCGTCTGATTTTCTGATCGATCACGCGTGCTCCTTCACCCAGTCGTAGCCCTTCGCTTCCAGCTCCAGCGCCAGTTCCTTCGGACCGCTCTTGATGATGCGGCCATCGGCCATCACGTGCACCACGTCGGGCACGATGTAGTCCAGCAGGCGCTGGTAGTGCGTCACCACGATGAAGGCGTTGTCCTTGCTGCGCAGCTTGTTCACGCCGCCGGCCACGATGCGTAGCGCGTCGATGTCCAGGCCGCTGTCGGTCTCGTCGAGGATGCCGAGCTTGGGTTGCAGCATCGCCATCTGGAAGATCTCGTTGCGCTTCTTCTCGCCGCCGCTGAAGCCCACGTTGAGGTTGCGGTTCATCAGGTCGGCGTCCATCTCCACGAACTTGGCCCGTTCACGCACCAGGGCGAGGAAGTCCTTGCCGCCGAGCTCCTCCAGGCCGTTCGCCTTGCGCGTCTCGTTCAGCGCGGTGCGCAGGAAGGTCATGTTGCTCACGCCGGGGATCTCCACCGGGTATTGGAAGGCGAGGAAGATGCCTTTCCAGGCGCGCTCTTCGGGCGACAGTTCGAGTAGGTCGGCGCCTTGGTAGATCATGGAGCCTTCCGTTACCTCATACTCTTCGCGGCCAGCTAGGACGTTCGCAAGGGTACTCTTCCCCGATCCGTTCGGACCCATGATCGCATGCACCTCTCCGGGTTTGACCTCAAGGTTCAATCCCTTGAGAATGTCCTTGCCCTCGATGCGGGCGTGCAGGTTTTCGATATTCAGCATTTCTCTTGTGGTGTTCACAGGTCCTTCGCCGCTATGACTTTCTCCTTGGATAGATCGAAGTCAAGCGTTTTGGTTTTGTAGACTGGACTATCGTAGCCGTTGATATGATAACCATCGAATGTGCGCAGGTCCAAGACACGGAATTCTGGGGCATAGCGAAGGGCTTCCTTCTTCGCTATGTCGAGAACAATGATCTGCTGCACAGTGCGCATCCAGCTCCTAGTCCACGCTGGGATGGCTGCTTTCGTTCCTTCACAGTTCCAGATCGGCGGCCCACCACACCAGTCGTCAATATGGTGCTCTACACCGTCCGAATCGACCCAGAAGCACGGCGCGCTTAACGGTGCACCCATCCCTACTTCCATCAACTCACCATACAGGATGCGGTCCTTCCCATTGGAGGAAACCAACTGTGCTTGGGAGTTATCGAAGTCCCAAGGATGGGGTGACCGGAGTGACGCGACGTCTTTCATCACCCCACACTTCCTTCGAGTGACACGGCAAGAAGCTTCTGCGCCTCCACGGCAAATTCCATCGGAAGCTGATTGAGTACCTCTTTGCAGTAACCATTCACGATCAACGAAACCGCCTTCTCCGTCTCAATGCCACGTTGGTTCAAGTAGAAGATCTGGTCCTCGCCGATCTTGCTCGTGGTGGCCTCGTGCTCCACCATCGCGGTCGGGTTCTCGCTCTCGATGTAAGGGAAGGTGTGCGCACCGCAGCGATCACCGAGCAGCAATGAGTCGCACTGGCTGAAGTTGCGGGCGCCCTTCGCGCCACGGCCGATCTTCACCAGACCGCGGTAGCTGTTGTTGCTCAGGCCAGCACTGATGCCCTTGCTCACGATGGTGCTCTTGGTGCCCTTGCCGATGTGGACCATCTTGGTGCCGGTGTCGGCCTGCTGGCGGTTGTTGGTCACCGCCACGCTGTAGAACTCGCCGATGCTGTTATCGCCCTTCAGCACGCAGCTGGGGTACTTCCAGGTGATGGCGCTGCCGGTCTCCACCTGCGTCCAGCTGATCTTGCTGCGCTCGCCGAGGCAGAGGCCGCGCTTGGTGACGAAGTTGTAGATACCACCCTTGCCCTCCTTGTCCCCAGGGTACCAGTTCTGGACGGTGCTGTACTTGATCTCGGCATCCTTCAATGCAACCAGTTCCACCACTGCGGCGTGCAGCTGGTGCTCGTCGCGGATGGGTGCGGTGCAGCCTTCGAGGTAGCTCACGTAAGCGCCTTCATCGGCGATCAGCAGGGTGCGCTCGAACTGGCCGGTCATGGCCTCGTTGATCCGGAAGTAGGTGCTGAGCTCCATGGGGCAGCGCACGCCCGGCGGGATGTAACAGAAACTGCCATCGCTGAACACGGCGCTGTTGAGTGCGGCGAAGTAGTTGTCCGTGCGCGGTACCACGCTGCCGATGTACTTCTTCACCAGCTCGGGGTGCTCGTGCACGGCCTCGCTGAACGCGCAGAAGATGATGCCCTTCTCCTTCAGCGTTTCCTTGAAGGTGGTCTTCACGCTCACGCTGTCGAACACCACGTCCACCGCCACACCTACCAGGCGCTTCTGCTCTTCCAGCGAAATACCCAGCTTCTCGAAGGTCTTCACCAGCTCGGGGTCGGCCTCATCGAGGCTGTTGAGCTGCGGCTTCTTCTTGGGCGCGCTGTAGTAGTAGGCGTTCTGGTAGTCGATCTTGGGGTAGTGCACGTGGGCCCACTCGGGCTCCTCCATCTTCTGCCACAGGCGGAAGGCCTCCAGCCGCCACTCCAGCATCCACTCGGGCTCGTTCTTCTTGGCGCTGATGAAGCGCACGATGTCCTCGTTCAGGCCCTTCGCGGCCTTCTCGCTCTCGATGTCCGTAATGAAGCCGTAGGCGTATTCCTTCTCGGTGACCTCGCGGAGGATATCGTCGGTGTCTTGTGCCATGGTGGGGTCGGCTAGAACAGGGCAGGTCGACCCGGTGGGTCGACGCTACAGGTGCCTATGTAGGATATCAGTTCCACGATCAGATGCTGAAGCTCTCGCCACACCCACACGTCCGACTTGCGTTGGGGTTCACGAACTGGAAGCCCTTGCCGTTGAGGCCGCCGCTGAAATCGAGGGTGGTGCCGAGGAGGTACAACAGGCTCTTCTTGTCCACCACCACCTTCACGCCGTTGTCTTCGAAGACCTTGTCGCCCTCCTTCATTTCGTTGTCGAAATCGAGGTCGTACATCAGTCCGCTGCACCCACCGCCTTTCACGCCCACGCGTACGAAGTGGTCCGGCCCGCGGCCTTCCATACCGAGGAGCTTGGTCACCTCGGACTTGGCGTTCTCAGAGACTTTGATCATGTGCTACCCGCCGTAGCCTCGGCGGAAGAGGGGTTTCGTTCCTTATTTAGAATTCTTCTAAACTAGATTCTAGGCAAAGGTACGGGGTAAACACAATGTATCTCCGTTTTGTGCGGTCCCGGAGCACAGGTTTGGTCGCGCTGGCTGGTAGTTTCGCGGCATGTTGGAGCCCACTTCCCGCACCGAGCTTGCCACGCTGGGTGAATTCGGCCTGATCGACCGCCTTGCTGCGCGGATAGTGATCGGTCAACCTTCCACGGTCAAGGGTATCGGTGATGATGCGGCCGTGATCGACCCACAAGCGCTGCACCAAGTGGTGACGACCGATCTATTGGTGGAGGGTGTGCATTTCGACCTGGGCTACGTGCCCTTGCGACACCTCGGTTACAAGGCGATCGCCGTGAACCTGAGCGATGTCTATGCCATGAACGCGACGCCCCGTCAGGTCGTGGTGGGGTTGGCCCTCAGCAATCGTTTTCCGGTGGAAGCGGTGGACGAGCTTTATGAAGGCATGATGCTGGCGTGCCGCAACTTCGATGTGGATCTGGTGGGGGGCGACACCACCTCGTCTCGGAGTGGTCTGGTGATCTCGGTGACCGCCATTGGCGCGGTGGCTAGGGAGGATGTGGTATACCGGTCGGGTGCTGGCCAAAATGACCTTTTAGTGGTGAGCGGCGACCTCGGTGCCGCCTACATGGGCTTGCAAGTGCTGGAGCGGGAAAAAGCCGTGTTCCAGGATTCTGGTGCACAACCCGACCTGGAGGGGCATGACTACATCCTGGAGCGGCAATTGAAGCCCGAGCCACGCCGCGACATCATCGAACTACTGAAGAAGCTTGGCGTACGACCAACAAGCATGATCGATGTGAGCGACGGTTTGGCCAGTGAAGCCCTGCACCTCGCGCGCAACTCGGGGTTGGGCGTGCGGATCTACGACGAGAAGATCCCGATCGATCCATCCACCTACAGCACGGCCCGCGATTTCAACCTGGATCCCACCACCTGCGCGCTCAATGGCGGAGAGGACTACGAACTGCTGTTCACCGTGGCGCAGAGCGATTTCGAGAAGATCAAAGGCAATCCGAGCCTCTCCATCGTGGGGCACATGACCGACGCGGCAAGTGGCTACCAACTCGTGGATAAGCAGGGCGGGGTGCACCCATTGACAGCTCAAGGGTGGGATGCCCTCCTCAAGAGCTGACGCTATGCTTTAAAAGAACGAAGCGCCCCAAGGAGGCGCTTCGGAATGGGATCGGTCAAGGGATCAGCGACGCTTCTTGCGCGACTTCTCACCATCGGAAATGTCATCGCCATCATCGCTGATGCCGGGCGTTCCAAGATCGGGCTGATCGGTCGGCGCACCATCCGTGACACCTTCGTGAGCCGTGCTGGAGTCACCGGCATCGACGACCACTGGCTTACGAGCACTCTTGGCATTCACTTGTTCGGTGGTGTTCCCCGCTTGGCAAGGTTCCACCGCGTCCTCCTTAGAACACGAAACGAGCACGACCGCCAGTAAGGCGACCAGAGCGATATGTTTCAGGCACTTCATGGATAGAGCTGTGTCAAAAGTAAGTCGATCCTAGGCGGAATGCAAGACCTGTGGCTCCTTTTTCCAACCGTTCGTCATCGGTAGGGAAACGAGTACTTGGGTGCCGATCGTACGTCCGGTGGTCGGATCCACCCGTTCCTCTGGTCCGGTTATGCGTATGTCCGTGAGATCCAGCCTTCTAAGTACATCGGCGCGTCCTTTGGTGATCTCGATGCCGCGGCTGATGTGGTCGCCGGAGGCGGCGGTTTTGGCTTCCAAACTGTGCTTCACGCCGATGCCATCGTCCAGGATACGGACATCCAGGCGACCCTCTGCGGCCTTCCTAACCTCGATACGCACGGTGCCCGAACCGTCCATGGGCAGGATACCGTGCCAAATGCTATTCTCCACGTAGGGTTGGAGCATCATGGCGGGCAGGCGCGCTTCAGCGATGTTCAGTCCGGGTTCCACCTCGATCCGGTATTCGAATTTGTCCTTGAAACGCATGTGTTCCAGAACAAGATACAGTTCCAGCCGCTCGAGCTCTTCGGCCAGCGTGGTGGTATCGTTCTGGCTCGCATCAAGGTTCTTGCGGATGAGCTTGGCGAAGCTGGTGAGGTAGCGGCTGGCCGTAGCGCGGTCCTGCTTGTTGATGTGGTACTGGATGCTGTTGAGCGCGTTGAACACGAAGTGTCGGTTCATGTTCGCGTTGAGCGATTGTTGTTCCAGCTGCAACATACGCGAACGGAGCATCAGTTGCCGTGTGCGCTCCCGGCGTTCGCGCAGCACCGAACGATAGCGGACCACGCCATAGCCGAGGGCGATCAACGCCAGTGCACAAGCGGCGAAGAACCACCACCGCAGCCAGTAGGGCGGTGTGATCACGAAGGAGAAGGAGACCGGGTCACTCCATCGTCCATCACCGGTGGAGGCGATCACCTCGAAGGAGTAAGAGCCGTGCGAGAGGTTGCTGTAGCTGGCGAACCGCGCTTCCGTGGGTGGAAGCCAGTCCTGGTCGAACCCGTTCAAGCGGTAACGGTACACGACCTTATCCGGTTCGGAGAGGGAGATGCCGAGGTAGTCGAACGTAAGGTGATTGCGGCGGTGGTCCAGGCGCAGGCCGATGGGGAGGCCGTTAGGGTCGGTTCCCGTGCTGCGGGTGCTCCAATCCGTGGGTTGAAGGAAGGAGCGGATGCCGATGATGCGCGTGGGCGGCGGCACCTTCGGCAACAGGTCAAGGTCGGTCTTCAAGTCATGGTAGACCAGACCGGCCGAGCTTCCCAAGAACAGACGACCATTGTCCAACAAGGCCGCGTTCAAGTTGAATTCGAGGCTGCGCAGGCCATCGTTCAAGGTGATGTGCTCCGCCGATCCGGGATCCTCCAGCAGGCGGTCCGGGTCGAACGCGTACACCCCGTTGTTGGTGCCCGCCCAAATGCGCCCGGTCCCATCGGCCACGAGCAGGTCCAGGAAGTTGGATCCGAAATCGCCTGCCAACCGGACCGCGCGCAGCACACCGCCATCCAAGCAACTAAGGCCATTGGCCGTCCCTACCCAAAGCCGCCCTTTTTCATCGGGCAACAAGCATTGCACGGTGTTGTCGCTCAAGCCCTCCGCGGTCGACCAGCGTTCGAAACGGTCTCCAGCGCTGTTGCTTACCATCCGCACCAATCCATTATCCGTGGCCATCCATAAGTGCCCATAGCGGTCGCGGTGCATGCTGCGGATGGAGCGGCCTGGTCCATCAGGACCGGCGGCATGATAGATCAGGCTGCCATCCGCGCGCAACCCCATCAAGCCTTCGCGCATGCCACACCAGATGGTGCCATCGGGGGCCTCGTTCAAGGAAAGCACCGGCTGTTCCTGCGCTTCCACATCGGGTGGCAAGGGCTTCACCGCCCCGTTCACCAAGTGTACCAGCCCTGCGCTGGTACCGAACCACAGTTCGCCGTTCCGGTCCAATAGCCCCGACCATACGGTGTTGTTGGGAAGCCCATCCAAGGTGGTCACCGTGGCCATACCGTCCATGCGGCAGATGCCATTGTCGTAGGTGCCCAGCCAAAGGTCGCCGCGCGCATCGGCCGTGATGTTCATGACCAGGTCGCTGCACAAGCCATCGCGCACGGTGAACGTGATGAACCGATCACCGGCATATTTCATCGCACCGGCGCCATCGGTACCGATCCAGATGTCGCCTTCAGCATCTTGGAAAACGCACCAGATGTTGTCGTTGGGCAGCCCTTGGTGTACTGTGAAGACGCGCATCCGTCCCTTGTCGAAGAGGTTCAACCCGAACTTGGTTCCGATCCAAAGCTGGCCGCGGTCGTCCACCAACAAGCAGCGCACGTGATCGCGAAGCAGACCGTTGTCCTCGTCGTAGTGGTCGGTGGAACCATCCACACCGATCCGGAATAGGCCATCCAACGTGGTGCCCACCCACCAGCTGCCATCATTGCTTTGCGCCAACGCCGTTATGGTCTTCGGTTGGGGATCGCCGACCTGCACGGAGGTGGTCTTGCCTTTGGACCAGACCAGAAGACCCTCACGCAGTCCGATGAGCAGGTTGCCGTTCGCCAATAGGGCCATGGTGCGCACATTCGCGCCATCTACCATGGGATAACCGGGCAAGGGTGTCACGCTATCACCGGTGAGCACGAAGACACCACCACCATCCGTGCCGATGTAGAGTTGGCCGTTCTCAGTGGTCACGAGTGCGAGTATGCGCGCGCCATTGCTCGTGGGCGGTAATGCATGCGTGCGGAAGGCGCTACCGTTCCACCGGGTCACGTGGTTGCCGGTGGCCAAGAACAGATCGCCGCTCGAGGCGCGGGCCATCGCGCTCACTTGCGGATCGGGCAACCCGTCGGTGAGGGCATAGTTGGTGAATTCCAGTCCATCGAAACGGCTGGCACCACCCAGGGTGCCGAACCAGAGGTAGCCTTGCGCGTCCTGCGCCATGGCGCGCACCTGGCTCTGCGCGAGGCCATCCTTGGTGGAGAGCTGCGTGAAGCTGTGCTGCTGCGCGCGGGAGATCGATGCGGCAGATGCTGCGAGCAGGACGGCGAGAAATGCGCGGTACATCGACCCCGAAGGTCGCTAGAAGGTGTTGATCAACCCAAGGAAATCGGGCAACCGGCGGCGCGACACCGGGATCAAGGCTCCGGTATCGAGTACGGCCATGTTCCCTTCGGTGCGGTTGAACCCCTTCAGATGGGCCAAGTTGATGATGTACGATTTGTGCACCCGGAAGAAGGTCTTCGGATCCAAGTTGGTCTCGAACACCCGGATGTGCTTGCTGCTCACGCTGCGCTTACCATCCTTCAGGTGGATGGTGGTGTAGCTATCATTGGCCTCGAGGTAAAGGATCTCGTCATGCTTCAACAGGGTGAGCCCTTCGCGCCCGGGCACGGCAACGCGCGAACTCAACGGCGAGGCAGGGTCCTTCATCAAAGCCGCGATGGCCGAGGGCTGCGGGCCGCCCAGCTCGTCGGTCTGCCGCAGTAGTTTCTTCACGGCACGTTGGAGCGCGTCGATGTCCACCGGCTTTTCGAGGTAGTCCAAGGCGTTCTGCTGGAAAGCCTTCAGGGCGAACTCGTCGTAAGCGGTCACGAACACCACGGGCAGATCCAGCTCAGCCACGGAGGCCAGCAGGCCGAAACCATCCTCGCCGGGCATCTTGATGTCCAAGAACAGGGCGTTGGGTTGCAGGGTGGCGATCTTCTCGCGCGCCTCGGAGGCGCTCCCCGCTTGTCCAACGATCTGCACCTCGGGGCAGTGTTCCTCCAACATCAGGCGGAGGTTGTCCCGTGCATCGGCCTCGTCATCCACGATCAGTACGCGCAGTGCCATGGGT
>JAEUTB010000241.1 GCA_016787995.1 Flavobacteriales bacterium
CATGAAGAAGGACCACGAGAAGATCTGGGACCGGTGCCTGGAAGTGATCAAGGACAACGTAAGCGAGCAGAGCTTCAAGACCTGGTTCGAACCGATCAAGGCTTTGCGTCTGCAAGACAGTGTGCTGACCATCCAGGTGCCATCGCAGTTCTTCTACGAATGGCTGGAGGAACATTACATCGGCCTCCTCAAGAAGATCATCAAGAAGGAATTGGGTAACGAAGGGCGTCTGGAGTACTCCATCATCATGGAGAACGGCTTCCAGAACGCCAACCCGTACACCGTGAAAATGCCGACGAGCCACGCCCGCGAGGTGAAGAACCCCGCCGTGTCGCTCCCGATCGATGTGGCCAACAGTCCCATCAAGAACCCGTTCATCATCCCCGGCCTGCGCAAGATCAAGGTCGAGAGCCACCTCAACGCCAACTACTCCTTCGACACCTTCATCGAGGGGGATTGCAACCGATTGGCCCGCAGTGCCGGTTACGCCGTGGCGCAGAAGCCCGGAGGCACCGCCTTCAATCCGTTGTTGATCTACGGCGGCGTGGGGCTCGGTAAGACCCACCTCGCACACGCCATCGGCATCGAGATCAAGAAGCATCACCCGGACAAGACCATCCTGTACGTTCCAGCGGAGAAGTTCACCCAGCAGTTCATCGAAGCGGTGAAGAACAACACCGTGGGCGACTTCACGCAGTTCTATCAGATGATGGACGTGCTCATCATCGACGACGTGCAGTTCCTCGCGGGCAAGGAGAAGACGCAGGACGTGTTCTTCCACGTCTTCAACGCGCTGCACCAGAGCGGCAAGCAACTGGTGATCACCAGCGACAAGGCTCCGGTGGAAATGGCTGGCATGGAGCAACGTCTGCTCTCCCGCTTCAAGTGGGGCCTCAGCGCCGATCTGCAAACGCCCGGTCTGGAGACGCGCATCGCCATCCTGGAGAAGAAGATGTACGCCGAGGGTATCGACCTGCCCAAGGAAGTGGTGGAATACCTCGCCTATAGCATCACCACCAACATCCGCGAGCTGGAAGGCGCCATGATCAGCCTGATCGCGCAGAGCTCGTTGAACAAGAAAGCCGTGACGCTCGATCTCGCGAAGCAGATGATCGACAAGTTCGTGAAGAACACGGCGCGCGAGGTGAGCATCGACTACATCCAGAAAGTGGTGTGCGATTACTTCGACCTGCCGATCGAACTGCTGAAGAGCAAGACCCGCAAGCGCGAAGTTGTGCAAGCCCGCCAGATCGCGATGTACTTCGCGAAGAAGATGACGAAGAGCTCACTGGCCAACATCGGCGCCCACTGCGGCGGCAAGGACCACGCCACCGTCTTGCACGCTTGCCGTACGGTGAACAACCTGCAAGAGACGGACAAGCAGTTCCGCGGTTATCTCGAAGACCTCGAGAAGAAGCTGAGCATCCACTGACCTCAAGATCTCTCCAACTGAAAAGGCCTCCCGGAACGGAGGCCTTTTCATTTCCCCATCTTCGCGCCATGAAGATCCTCCTCGTTTGCCTGGGCAACATCTGCCGATCGCCGATGGCCGAAGGCATCCTGCGCCACATGATCGCCGAGCAGGGCTTGGATTGGCGTACCGACTCCGCGGGCACCGGCGACTATCACGTGGGCGAACAACCGGACAAGCGTGCGATGAAGACCATGCGTGAACGCGGCATCGACATCAGCGACCTGCGCGCGCGCCACTTGCGTGCTTCGGACTTCGAGGAATTCGACCTGTTGGTGGCCATGGATGCGAACAACCTGCACAACATGCGCCAGGTGGCACCTTCGCATGAACTGGCGAAGAAGGCACGCTTGATGATGGACTATGCGCCCGCACATCCGTTGCGCGAAGTGCCCGACCCCTACTTCGGTGGCGACGAAGGTTTCGTGGAGGTTTACGAGATGCTCACCGTGGCGTGCCGCAACCTGATCGACGATGTCCGCCGCTGAGGGATATGGAACGCTTTACCTGTTGCCCGTTTGGTTGGGCGATGGCGGTGGTGTGGAGCAACTGCCGCCCGAGAACATTGCGACCGTCGCACGCATCGATCTGTATTTCGCAGAACACGAGAAGACCGCGCGCCAGATGCTCCGACGCATGGTGCCCACCATCGAACTGCCTTCGCTTGAGATCCACCGGCTGGACAAGGACACCACATCCACGGAGGCTGATCGCCTCATCGCATTGATGAAGCACGGACGCGATGCGACCATCTTGAGTGAGGCGGGCATGCCGGGGATCGCCGATCCAGGAGCGTTGCTTGTCGGCGCCGCGCATCGTGCAGGTATCACTGTATTGCCGCTGATCGGTCCCAGTTCGCTCTTCCTGGCCCTTGCCGCCTCTGGTCTCAACGGGCAACGTTTCACCTTCCACGGCTATCTGCCGGTAAAACCCGCAGAGCGCAAGGCGGCGATCAAACGCATCGACGGCGATGCCCAACGCACCGGTGCCGCGCAACTGTTCATTGAGACTCCTTACCGCAACGATGCGTTGTTGAAGGACCTCTTAGAGAGCTGTTCACCGAACACGCTGTTGACCATCGCGATCGACCTGACCCAATCGGGCGGATCCACGGTGACGCGCTCCATCGCAGCTTGGCGAGCACGTGTCCCGGAGTTGGGCAAACGTCCGGCCGTATTCATCCTCGGCACCAGCGCGCGCTAGAGCGACCCTGAGCCTTTGGCACGGACCACCTTCTCCAAGCGCACGGTGTAGATCACGGGCATGTTCGGTTCCAACAGGCCGTTGATGCCTTTGGCGCCGAAGGCGTACAAGCTAGGCAAGAGGAAGGTGCCCTCCTGCCCTTCGCGCAACAAGTGGACGGCCACTTCCAGCCCTTGGATCACTTGATCCTTGTCGCCGTAGGTGAAGGTGAGCGGTGATCCGGTCCACGTGACCTCGTCGAAGACCTTGCTGTCCTCCACGCGGCGGCCCTGATAGGCCAGGGTGATCTGATCACCCACCACAACGGCATGCGTATCCGCAGCCGTTCCCGTGATGTGGTAATGAAGATCGCTCGTGCCCCATTGGGCGAACGGGATGGGCGAACGCGCCTTGTACGCGGCGATCAACCGCAGTTCGTAGCCGAGCGGGTCGTGCTGCTTGTAGGCTTGCGCTTCGGCGCGGATCATCGCTGGGGTCCGCAGGCTAAGCAGGGAGATCTCGCCTTGCACCATGCCGGTATCGGGAACATCGATGGCCGCACCTTGTGCAAGCGTTCGCCATGGCCACGCACTGGAAGGTGCGATGACGCTGATGCTATCCCCTTCATGCAAGCGCCTGAACACCGGAACCAATGCACCGCTCCGCATGTCCTTCACCAAGTAAGCCCTTTCGGTGCTGAAGACACTTCCGACATCCTCACCCGAACGCCCCAGTCGCAGCCGCACCACCACCGAATCACTATCGGCTGGCACCTGTTCCCCGTCGCCGATCACGAGCAGGCGGAGGTGTACATCATCCCCCACCACGTTGTACCCGGCGTAAGGTGAACGTTGGCATCCGGCAGCGAGGAGCAACAGCAAGGCGATGCCCAACGCGCTCCTCATGGCCTATCGGTGATGGCCACCACTCCCAAACGGTAGACGATGGTGCTGCGCATCGGGATACGATCCTGATCGCCGATGAGGCCATGTGCACGGTAAGAGGGGATCACGATCAACGCACTATCGCCAGCGCTTAGCAATTGGATGGCTTCGTGCAGTCCGCTTTCCACCTGATCCATCTCCACCATGAATGATTCGGGTTCGCCGGGTCGCGTGGCATAAGCGCTATCGCCATTGAGCAGCTCCAGGCGATAGTTCACCTTGGCCCATTGATCGGGCTTGGCCGTGGGGCCGTCCACATCGCGATGCAACAGGTAGTGTACACCGGTGGGCGTGGTCTGCAGTCGCAGCTGGTGGCGCTTGCCGTACAGGTCGATGTCGTGCTGTTCCAGCTTCACGGCATCCTTGTTCTCCTTCACCATGGCGCTTTCGGGTGCCTCCGTGTTCTGTTGGACCCGCACCGGCACACGCCCATCACCACCGCAAGAGGTGGCGAAGAGTAACACCACTTGCAACCCGATCCTCATGCGGGGTGTGCTTGCAGGAATGCCGGCAACAAGGACATGAAGCGCTGCACCGTGGCTTCGAGGCTGAGCTCCGAGCGACCACCGGCAGCATTGGCGTGGCCACCACCGTTGAAGTGTTCCTTCAAGAAACGGTCCACCGGCAGGTCTCCTTTGGACCGCAAGCTGATCTTCACCAGGTCCGGATGTTCCATGAAGAAGGCGGCGAGACGCATGCCTTTGATGGAGAGACCATAGTTGACGAAGCCTTCGGTATCCCCCTGCTTGAACTGGAAGCGCTTGAGCTCTTCCTGACCGAGACCGATGATCACCGTGCGGAGATCGGGCAATACCGTCATGCGCTCTTGAAGCGTGAAGCCGAGCAACCGGAGACGATCGGCACTGTTCGTGTCGGAAATGGCGTTGTGCACCTGATCAAGATCCACACCGCGTTCGAGCAGATCGGCTGCGATGCGCATGGTCTGTGGCGTGGTGCTGCGGAACCGGAACGAACCGCTATCCGTGACCATGCCTGTATACAAGCAAGTTGCGGCCTGCTGATCGATGTGCTCCATCCAGCCGAGCGCTTGGGCGACCTCCACCACCATCTGGCAAGTGCTGCTGGCGCTGGTATCGGAGAAGGTGGCGGCAGCGAACTCCTCCGGCTCTTGATGGTGATCGATGAGCACCTTGGTCTTCACGGCGCGCACGGCATCCTCCAGACCACCGATCCGGTCAAGGCGGTTGAAGTCAAGGCAGAAGACGATGTCGCTGGTGCGGATGGTGGAGAGTGAGGCGTCCGGCGAACGATCGAGGCAGAGCACCTCCGAGCGCCCGGGGAGCCAGTCGAGGAAGTCGGCCGGTGTGTTGGGAAGCACCACTCGGGCATTGTGCCCGGCGGCTTTCAGGAGATGCGCCCAGCCCAAGGTGGAGCCCACCGCATCACCATCGGGATTGTAGTGTGACACGATGGCCACCCGACGCGGACGTTCGAGTAGTTGGCGCAGGGTGGCAAGTGCTTCGGCAGGAACGGGCATGGGGAAATGGAACGACCCGCCGGGAGAAGCGGGCCGCAAAGGTAGTTCGTGGTGTGCGCTTACTGCGCCTCGAAGCCGACCGTGGGCGTCGGCATGTGCTCAATGAGGATCCCGACACAACCGATGTCGTTGGGGGCGCCTTTCTTGGCTTTGGGATCATTACTGCCGGCGGCCACCACTTCCACCGCGATACGCTTGGTGGCGGTGCAGGTGAATTCGATCTCGTTGGCCATTTCGTGCTCGGTGTTATCCCAAAGCACTTTCTCCTCTTCCTTGTAGGTGCGCTTCTTTTCAGAGGTCTTCACTTCCAAGGTGGTGCCGGTGTTCTTACCGTCCTCGTCGATCACGGGTTCCTTCGTGGTGCCTTCCACCACTTCATCGGTGGGCACGCGCACCTTTTCCACCAATCGGATGGCCACCTGCTCACCGAGCACCTTGTCGTCATGGCTCACCGAGATGCGATAGTCCTGACCGCGGTACACCACGATGTTCAGTTCGGTCTCCTTCCCCACCTGCACCATGGCGCTCTTGCTCTGGCCGTTGATGGAGAAGCGTTTGTCGTTGCTGATGTTCCCGTTCATGCGGTGGTAGTCGGCGCACTTGTACTGTGCACTGGCGGCCATGGCTACGCTGAACGTGGCAAGGATGGCAGAACTACGGAATGTCGTTTTCATCGGTGTTCTCGTTCAGGCGTTGATCTTGTCTTCCGGGGCGGTCATGCGGGCGCGTAGCTCGTCGATCGCGGCCTTCAGGGTTTGGTACTTCTCGTCGGTCAGCTCCACACGCACATCATCACCCAGTACCATGCGGCCGCTGGCGGAAGCGCCTTGGTGCGCCACCCGTTGCACGTTCACCTGATCGTAGATGTCGCGGATGCTGATCATGTCCTTCATCACGGCGGCCACGTCGGCATCGCTCTCGTGCGCGGCCATCATATCGATAAGATGCTCCAGCGTGACTTTTTGTTCTCCCACGCGCACCATGAGCACCTCCGCTTTGCCGTTGGCCTCGATCTGGCTCAGCAGCAAGTGCATGCTCTCCACCCATCCGCCGGCGAGCACCATGGCCAGGGTCGGACCCATCTGTTCATCCTGCAACCGCGAGTAGGCCTTCGCATACGCCTCGTTGCTGATGATCTCGAGTGAATCGCCGCGTGTGAGGTTGGCTTCGAGGCGCACGAAATCGGCATCGGAGAAGGCGGTCACCACGCCCAGGCTCTCGGCGAGTTTCTTGGTGGTGAGGTAGTAGCGCACCACTTCCACGTTCAGTTTGAAGTAGCTGGCGAACACCAGGTCGGTGGAGTAGATCCCGAAGTTGAGCGCACGGGACTTCAGGCTGGCGTAGCGGTCGGCGTTGGAGACCGGGTTCATCAGGCGTTTCTGCCCCGCGCCCGCCATTTCGCGCACCAAACTGAACAGTTCGTTGGGCGTGGGCATCTGGTACAGGCTGGCTACGGACTCCTCCTCGCCGCCGATCACCAAGCTGGGGCCTTTCTCCTCGGCGACCGGTTCCTGGCCGCCACCACAGGCGGTGGCCATGCCGGCCATGAGGGAGAATGTGAGAACCTTGACTTTCATCGTGCTTTCTAAGGTTGATGGGTGTTGTGGGGCGGGCAGGCCGCTTCACGGTACGAAGGAAGGTGTTGCGGAAGGCGTCTACGTTCATCATAACCGCATAGTTTTGCGCGGCTTTTTCAACAACCCGACGCAAACGAGCATGAGCAACAGGACTTTCACGATGATCAAACCCGAGGCCGTAGCAGCCGGGCACGCAGGCAAGATCATTGATATGATCACCAGCAATGGTTTCAAGATCATCGCCCTCAAGTACACCCGTCTTTCCCGCGAGGAGGCCGGCCATTTCTACGAAGTACACAAGGAGCGCCCCTTCTATGGCGAACTGGTGGATTACATGGCCAGCGGCCCCATCTATGCCGCCATCCTGGAGAAGAGCAACGCCGTGGAGGACTTCCGCAAGCTGATCGGCGCCACGGACCCCGCACAGGCCGAGGAAGGCACCATCCGCAAACGCTTCGCGGAGAGCAAGGCCAAGAACGCCTGCCACGGCAGCGATAGCAACGAGAACGCGGAGATCGAAGGCAACTTCTTCTTCAGCGGACGCGAGCGGTTCTGATCTGTAGAGCCAGGAGCAGGGGCAGGCGCAGGGGCATGAAGGGCTCCTGCTGCTGACCCCTCACTCCAGCACGATCTCCTGTACGACCTTCTTTCCCGCTCGGCGGTTGAGGATCTCGATGAGCGCCTCCCGCATGAAGCTGAGCTCGTGGCGCAGTGGTGCGGAATCCACCTTCACGTTGAGGCGGCCTTTGCGCAACCGTACGCTCTTGGTGTGCCGCGCGATCATGGGGCCCACGGCTTCGTCCCAGCCGGTGGTGATGTCCAGCTCGTCCATCTTCTCCCGCATGCCGTAGGAGTCGATGAGCAGGTCCATGGCGGACCTAAGCGACTGTTCGTTCGACTTTTTCACGGGTCAATGGCTTGTCGTGGTCCAAGTGGAAGAAGCGCACATCGAGGTCGAGCCCGTCCAAGGCGGTGTGCAAGCGGCTGGCGTCGGTATCGGTGATCAGCACCTGCCCGAAACGTTGGTCGCTCAACAATTTCAACAGGTGCCGCATGCGCTGCGGATCGATCTTGTCGAAGATATCGTCCAGCAAGAGGATCGGGCGGAGACCGCTGCGCTGCTGCGTCAGGTCGAACTGCGCCAGTTTGAGCGCGATGAGGTAGGTCTTCTGCTGCCCTTGCGAACCGTACCGTTTCAGCGGCTGCCCGTTGATGGTGAAGACCAGTTCATCCTTGTGGATGCCTTGGGTGGTGTGGCCCGAAAGGCGGTCGCGGTCCCAAGCCTGCCGCAGCAGCTCGCGCATGGGCGTAGCCTCCAACGCCGAACGGTACTCCAAGGCCACTTGTTCAGGACCGGCGCTGATCCCGGCATAATGCTGCTCCAGCAAGGGCACGAGTTCCTGCATGAAAGCCCGCCGCACCTCGAAAACGGTGCTGCCGTGGAGGATCAGTTGTTCATCCCACGGCTCCAGGGCCTCCAAAGAACCACCGCCCTGCTCCGCGAAACGCTTGAGCATGGTGTTGCGGTGGGCGATGGAACGGTTGTAGCGGATCAGTGCATCGAGGTACCCGCGGTCGAACTGTGCAATGAAGCCATCGAGGAAGCGGCGCCGCACCTCGGAGCCCTCCAGGATCAGCTGCCCATCGTACGGGGTGATCATCACCACCGGATAGCGCCCCACATGGTCGGCCAGCCTGTCGTATTCCTTCTTGTTCCGACTGAGGATCTTGCGCGCCCCGGACCGCACGCTGCAGAGGATGGCGTCTTCGCCGGCTTCGGTATGCATATGGCCCTGCACCATGAAGAGTTCCTCGCCGTGCAGGATATTGTGGGAATCCACCGGGTCGAAATAGCTCTTGGCCAGGGAGAGGTAATGGACGGCATCCAACAAGTTGGTCTTGCCCACCCCGTTGGGGCCCACGAAACAGTTCACCTCGGGACCCAGTTCCACGTCCGCCTCGCGGTGGTTGCGGAAATGGAGCAGGTTGAGGCGCGAGAGGTGCAGGCTCATGGAGGGCCCCAAAGGTAACCCGGGCATACGGCCCTGCGCCCCTCTTCCGTGCCCCGGAACCACCCGCTATCGACCATCCACTGTCCATAAGCCGGTACCGGGCTCATCCCCAAGTCGGTAAAAGGTCTACTTTTGCCGCTCCTTAGACCGACCACCGCCTTCGATCCGGCGGAACATACCATGAGCAATAAGATCAACCCGCATCACGAAGCCCCCGTGACCGAGAGCAAGGATGTGGACCTGGGTGACGTGTACACCCGCACCGAACTGTTCATCGAGAACAACAAGAAAGCCATCACCATCGGCGTGGTGGGCATCATCGCTGTGGTCGGTGGCCTGCTGGGCTACAAGAAGTTCATCGCCGAACCCAAGGCCCGCGAGGCTGCGGAGATGACCTGGAAAGCGGAGTACTACTTCGAGATCGACTCGCTGGACAAGGCCCTGAACGGCGACGACCAGTGGCCGGGCTTCTTGACGGTGGCCGAAGACTACAGCGGAACCCCGAGCGGCAACCTGGCCCAGTACTATCTCGGCGCCATCTACATGCAGAAGGGCGAATTCGAAGCCGCTTTGGACCACTACAAGAAGGCCGACCTGGAGGATGACGTGCTTCGTGTGATGGCCATCGGTAACCAAGGTGATGCCTTGGTGGAGCTGGGCCGTACCGACGAGGCCGTGAAACAGTTCGAGAAGGCCGCTGGCATGACGAACAACGAACTCGTGGCCCCCATGTACCTGATGAAGGCTGGTATCCTCCACCAGCAAGCCGCCAATTGGAGTGGTGCCGCGAAGGCCTTCAAGCGTATCGCCACCGAATTCCCCAATAGCCCGGATGCCAACACGGCGCGCAAGTACGCCGGGCACGCCGAAGCGATGGGCGGATAGACCATGGCCACCGCCGAACATCACCTTTCTTCGTACGACCCGACCAGCGTCCCCAGTGGCGCTGGTCGTCGTTTCGCCCTGGTCGTGAGCGAATGGAACCGCGAGATCACCGATGCCTTGCGGCGCGGTGCGCGTGAGACCCTGCTGAAATATGGT
>JAEUTB010000267.1 GCA_016787995.1 Flavobacteriales bacterium
TAACAGGTTCAGCATAGCGCATGCACGCAGGAATGGTCGCGAAAGTAGGCTGGGTCACCCACTTAATCCCACGATCTCCCCCGTTTTTGCCTTCTTGTTGATAAATCTTCAACGGCGAAGGTGTGCAAAAGTTGTCACATGGCCGCAACTAGCCTACAAACAAGCACTTTGAGCCGGTGGGAAGAAGTGGGGGCTTATCAACAATGATTTAGGCCTTCCATAGTCACCAAATGGATCGTACAGGGAACCCGAAAGATCCTGCGCCATGGATCGTACCCGTTGCCGATCAGGGCCTTACGATCAACAGGGCGATGTGTGGAACGGTTTGGGGAACTGCATGTGGGTGGAAGTGGGCGGGGCGAGACCGAGGATATTATGTTCTCATAATGAGCATATATTTGCTCATTCCGTGAACACTACTAGCTACCATACCTTCAGTGAATTCACACGCGCATTCCGCGACCAACCCGTTTGCAGCGCGGCGGAGATCGGACTCCGCTTCCCCAAGCTCAACCGGCGTACAGTTAGCTCGTGGGTGCATAAAGGGCTGCTGCACCGTGTGCGGAACGGCTTCTATCGTTTGGCGGAAAGACCCATCACTGAACTCGACCGATGGGTGATCGCCAATACCATCTACGCTCCGAGCTACATAAGCGTACGGTCAGCTCTAGGTTACTACGGCTTCATCCCCGAAGGAGTCTTCCATGTGGAATCGGTCACCACGGCTTCAACCAAACGCTTCCATTATGCCAACACCTGGTACAGCTATCGCAGTGTGCGGCCGAGCTTCTTCTTCGGGTACACCTTCATCGGCATGGAAGGTCGGCGTGTAATGATGGCCACACCGGAGAAGACGATACTGGACGTGCTCTACCTACATCCAGAGATCGCCACAGCAGTAGATTTCGAGGCTTGGCGCTTCGATGAGACCGGGA
This sequence comes from Flavobacteriales bacterium, assembly GCA_016787995.1. Taxonomy (GTDB): domain Bacteria; phylum Bacteroidota; class Bacteroidia; order Flavobacteriales_F; family PHOS-HE28; genus PHOS-HE28. The sequence continues at coordinate 936 of JAEUTB010000267.1, forward strand.
TCCTGGACGCGATCGATCAAGACCGGATACAGGAATACCTGACCGTGATCGCATCCAACAGTCTTCGGCACCGCTACGAACGTTTCAACCAATGGCTCCATGATCGGGATTGAACAAATACGCGCTGAGTACCCGGGCATGCCGCAGGACCGAGCGTCCTTCCTGTTGCGCGAATACCTCCAGTACCGCATCCTCCGCTTGATCTACCGTTCCAAACATGGACAGAAGCTGGTCTTCCTCGGTGGCACATGCTTGCGGTTGATCCACAACAACCCGCGCTTCAGCGAAGACCTCGACTTCGACAACCGCGGGCTGGATACCGAGCAGTTCAAGGAGCTTGGCGAAGAAGTGCAAGCTGGTCTTGCCGATGAAGGGTATTCGGTGACCACTGAGATCAGGGGCCGCACCGCCTACCGATGCAAAGTGCGGTTTCCGGGACTTTTGTTCCAGCAGGGGCTGAGCGGGCACGTAGAGCAGACCGTGCTGATCCAATTCGACACGGAGCCACAGGGCTTCCAGTACGAACCCGAACTGTATCGGATAGTCAAATTCGGTGTATCCACCACCGTGCCTTGTTGGTCGCAACCCTTGCTTCTTTCCCAGAACTGCCACGCCATACTGGAACGTCCGCGCAACAAGGGGCGGGACTTCTATGACGTCAACTTCCTCCTATCACGGGGCATCGCTCCCGACATGGACTATGTACGCCAACGCCTAGGCATTACCACGCTACAAGAACTGGCCGAAAGGTTGATCACCCATTGCTCTAAGCTGGATATGCAGGCCCAGGCGGAAGACGTGCGCCAATTCGTGTTCAACGCTGAAACGCTGGACGATGTCGTTCACTTCCCCCAACTCATCCGCCAGCATTGGTTGCGGTGACCCTTTCCATGTTCCAACCATCCTTCTACCTTTGAACGGCGAGCATGGCGAACGAGGAGCATCTGAAACGCGAAGGGGAGTTCACCTACATCGATGTGGGTAATGGCCCGCCCTTGATCTTCCTGCACGGGTTGTTCGGTGCGCTGAGCAACTTCGAGGGGCCCATCAAACATTTCGGCGGAAGGTACCGGGTGCTCATGCCCATGCTTCCGCTGTACACGCTGCCGATGCTGAACACCAACGTACCCGCGTTGGCCGATTTCCTAGACCGGTTCGTACGACACCTGGGTCTCTCTGAGATCAACCTACTGGGCAATTCATTGGGCGGTCATGTGGCCTTGGTCTATTGCACCAAACATGCGGACAAAGTGCGCACGCTGATCCTTACTGGCAGCAGCGGCTTGTACGAGAACGCCTTCGGAGGCTCCTTCCCCCGCCGCGAGGACAAGGAGTACCTGCGCAAGAAGATCGCCTTCACCTTCCACGACCCCAAGCATGCCACCGATGAATTGGTGGAAGAATGTTATGTGACGGTGAACGACAAAGCCAAGTTGATCCGCATCCTTTCTCTGGCGAAGAGCGCGATCCGCCACAACATGGCCAAGGACCTGCCCAACTTGAAGATGCCCGTATGCCTGATCTGGGGCAAGCAGGATGGAGTCACCCCTCCGCATGTGGCCGAAGAATTCCACGCGTTGATCCCTCACAGCGAACTGTTCTGGATCGATGAATGCGGGCACGCCGCCATGATGGAGCACCCCGACAAGTTCAACGCCCTGGTTGATGCGTGGTTGGGGAAGACTCTTGGATAAAATGCGAGTACGGAGTGGCGCGTAGCGAGTGGCGAGTGAAAGCCTGCCTAATCACTTTCTAGGATCAGGCTTTCACTCGCCACTCGCTGCTCAAGACTCGCCACTCTCCCGATCATGAAAGCCCTCCTCGCCGAACATCAGACCAGCGGACGCACCGCGAAGGATTGGCCTAAGCCGACCTTGCCGGAGTATGCCTTCATCGGCCGTAGTAATGTGGGCAAGAGCTCGCTGATCAACATGCTGTGCCACATCAACAAGCTGGCGCGCGTAAGCAACACACCAGGTCGTACGCGCAACGTGGAGCATTTCCGGGTGGAAGGCACACTGGACAGCAAAGCACCATGGATGCTCGCCGATCTGCCCGGCTATGGCTTCGCGAAAGCGAGCAAGACCGAACGCGCCGTGTGGGAGAAGATGATCCAGACCTACCTGAAGGAACGCGAAAACCTACAGAACGTGTTCCTCTTGATCGACTCGCGTTTGGAGCCGCAACAGAACGACTTGGATATGGTGCAGTGGTTGGGCGAGAATGGCATTCCCTTCTGCATCGTCTTCACCAAGAGCGATAAGCTGAAAGCCCCGAAGGTGGACAGCAACGTGGCACAGTTCAAGCGCAAGCTGAAGGAGTCGTGGGATGAATTACCCACGATGTTCATCACCAGCTCGGAGACCTCGAAGGGCCGCGATGAATTGCTGAAGTTCATTGAAGAAGTGAACGCCCACTGGAAAGGCTAGCTCGGCGAATAGCCGTTCGCCAACAGCGGTGATCACTTCTTGAGTTCCGGTAGCATATGCTCGGCGAAGTAGGCTCCGAAGTCGCGCATTTGGGCGGCCATCTTGCCTTCACCGGTAGCGCGCTCGAAAGTATCGGCCAACGTCAGGATGTTCTGGTGGAAGAACGCCTTCATCTCCTCCACGGTCATCTCCTTCGTCCAGAGATCGATCCGAAGGGTGTTCTTCTCCTTCTCATCCCACAGGGAGAGCAGCACGGCTTTGCTGGAGCTCTTCTCCCCATTGTCCTCGGCTTCCCAATCGATGCGTTCTGGAACATGGTTGTCGTCCAAATGGACGGAAAGGCGGATCTCGGAGGTCTTCATCAAGTACTGTTTCTCAAGGATGAGGTCTCGCCTGCCGCTCGCTTGTCGCTTGGGACTTGAGACTTGAGTCTTATCGGGGTTTGTAGCTCTTCAGGATCACACGCGGATCATCCAGCGCGATGAGTTGGGCGATGGAAAGATCGGGGTTGTCCTCCATATAGGCCTGCACCATGCGGTAGCCCACCCATTCGCCCAGGTGACCGGGGCTTTCGCGCGGTAGTCCGTTGGTGAATGGACCATCGTTCATCCAGCGACCGATGTCATCCAGCTTCTTGCTGTACAATTGATCCTTGGCGACGAGGTCCTTCCAGATGTTGAACTCATTGGCTTCGCACCACGCGAGTTGTTCCTTGCTGAAAGCGAACTTGAGCGCAGGGTCCGTTTCTGGCAACAAGGCATCCAACAGGTACAGGACCTTTCCGGTCTCCACCAGGTTCGTGAGCAGGTCCTCTCCGCGGATGTCGCGCGTATAGTGCACCAGCAACCAGCCCTTCACGGCACTGGGTACGAGCATCTCGGGCCGCATCCGGTCCTTCACATACTGCGGGAACGACTCCGGCGCCAGGTAACCGATCACCGGATGGTCCTTGCCGATGAACCATTCCACACCCACGCCCAGCACACTATCCGTGGGGAAGATGCCATAGTTGAAGCCCGAATTGAACGCGATGATGCGGGGGGTGAGGCTATCGGGGAACAGCACCTTCAGCCGCTTGAAGGCATCCTCGAACGCCTTCCTTTGCGGCTCAAGATCACCAAGTACACTATCCGTAGCTTGCTGCACGCTCACCCAATCCGGGTCGGTGGTGAACCGCGAAAGCACCATGGCCAAGCGCGGATCCTCCAGGGGCGCACCTTGGAGGATGTCCTCGATATAGGTGCGGTAGAATTCGCCGTAGGTGGCGTACGCCTTCAAGCTCTTGACCTTCGCACTATCACCGGTGGTGAGGAACATGTCCCTATCCAACCGGCCGATCTCCACGGTCAACGGCACCTCTTCGATGGGAAGTTCCGTGTGACGTTCACCCCCACAGCCCGTCAAAAGGGCACCGATGGCCAGAAAAACGGCCCATGATCTGCAACTGTTCAAGGCATATACCTTTGAGCGTTCGTAAACCGAGCCACAAACCTATGAAGACGTCACTGTTCCGCCTCAGCGCGAAGGCACTCCTGATCCTCGCCGCCGCCACATGGGCCACCCCAAAGCTTGTTGCACAAGATGATGCCGGCGTTCGATTCGGCATCAAACTGGCACCGAACATGTCGTGGATCAAAGCCGATACGAAAGGACTTGAGAACAACGGTAGCACGCTCGGGTTCACCTTCGGTCTGATCACGGAGTTCCCGATCGGCGCGAGTGGTAATTACCGCTTCGGCACCGGCCTCTTCTTGAATAACACCGGTGGCAAATACTTGCGCACCGTCGAGTACCTCGAGTCCATCAACGGTCCGATCCTGAAGAAGGACCTTGCCACCGACTTCAAGACCGGCTTCATCGAATTGCCGCTCACCTTCAAGCTCATGACCAACGAGATCGGTTACATGCGCTACTACGGTCAGCTCGGGTTCGGCGCCAGCTACAACATCCGCGCGAAGGCCGACTTCGATAGCCCGGTATTCGATACCTCTGGACTTTACGTAGTGCGCTTCGACAAGTTGGAGGACGAGGACTTCCAGAACTCCATTCAACCTTTCCGTGCCTCGCTGATCGTTGGTGCCGGATTGGAATACAACTTCTCCGGCAGCACCACGCTGCAAGCCGGTGTAACCTACAACAACGGCTTCACCAATGCGCTGAAGAACGTGCCCGTGGGCGACAAGAAAGCCAAAGGACTCCAGAACTACTTGGAGCTGAACTTGGCTGTATTCTTCTAAGCAACTCCTTCGATCACCGAACCCCGTTCGCATTGCGTGAACGGGGTTCGTTTCTTTTGTACCAATGAACACGACAGCGGTCATCAACCACATCACCACCTGGCTGAAGGAATACTGCACCACCAATCGCCAGCGCGGCTTCGTGGTGGGCGTCAGCGGCGGCATCGACAGCGCGGTGACCAGTGCGTTGTGTGCACGCACGGGCCTGCCTACCCTGTGCGTGGGACTGCCCATCCACCAAGCACCCAGCCATGTGTCGCGTGCCTTGGAGCATGTGGCCAGGCTCCAGCAACACCACGGCAACGTATCCCTTGAACGCGTGGACCTCACGCCCACCTTCGATACGTTGGAGCGCGCACTGCCCGATAGCCCGCACGACGCCACCCACCAGCTCGCACTGGCCAACACACGCGCACGGCTGCGCATGACCACCCTGTACTACCTGGCTGGCGTACATGGCTACCTGGTGGCCGGCACGGGCAACAAGATCGAGGACTTCGGCGTGGGCTTCTTCACCAAATACGGCGACGGCGGCGTGGACCTCTCTCCCATCGCGGACCTCACCAAGAGCGAAGTGTACGCCGTGGCACGCGAACTGGGCATCGTACAGAGCATCCTCGACGCCGCACCCACCGACGGGCTCTTCGGCGATAGCCGCACCGATGAGGACCAGATCGGAGCGAGCTATCCGGAGCTTGAATGGGCCATGGACCTGCGCGACAACGGCGGCAGCACCGAAGACCTCAGCAAGCGTCAACGCACCGTGCTCGCGATCTTCGACAAGCGCCGGGCGGCCAACAGGCACAAGATGGACCCGATCCCGGTGTGCCTCATTCCCGCTGATCTGAAGCGCTGAGCCATGGCCACACCGGCAGAGGGGCAAGCCAAGCCGCACGACGATGCAGCCGTGCCCATCGCGCGCCGCATCACCAAGGCCACGCGTGAGTTACCACCCCTGTTCCGCCGCATGGGTGCATCGGAACGCATGCCCATGGTGGGCTGGTTCGATCCCGGGCAGCTCGCCTCCACAGGGTTGAAGAGCATCGTATCGCTGCTGATCGGTGAACAGAGCGACAAGCGCTTGACGCAGGCGCTCGCCTCGCGCAAGCAGGAATACTACGACCACAGCATCCATTACATCGATCGCAGCCAAGGTCCGCAGCCCGACAAAGACCGCCAACGCGACAGCATCTGGCTCGACTACATCTGCGACACCGGTGATGGCTGGAACCCTACGTACGCCGTGGCCATGGCAGCGGCCCAGCGCCAGCTCACCGTGCATGGTGCGCATGGGGAACTGCAGCTCCCACGCGGCGATGTGCTCGTGTTCGGCGGCGATGAAGTGTACCCCGCCCCTTCCCGCGAAGAATACCAACGCCGGCTCGTTACGCCCTACACCAAGGCCTTCGGCGATGACCAGCCCGAAGAGCGTCCGCACGTCTACGCCATTCCCGGCAACCACGATTGGTACGATGGTCTCAACGCCTTCTCCCGCCTGTTCAGTTCGGACATCGGTGGGCGTCGGTTCGCGGGCTGGTGGACCCGGCAGAAGCGCAGCTACTTCGTGCTGAAGTTGCCGCATGGCTGGTGGCTGGTGGGCAGCGATGGCCAATTGCAGAGCGACATGGACGTGCCGCAGATCGAGCACTTC
>JAEUTB010000088.1 GCA_016787995.1 Flavobacteriales bacterium
CGCGATGCGTTCGGGATCGCTCATGGCGAGCGTTTTGGGTACCAATTCGCCCACCACGATGGTGAAGTAGGTGATGCCGCCGATGACCACGATGAGCGCCACGTTGTGCGCGAATGGTGCGATGCTGGGCCAATCCTTGAGGACGGCCTGCAGGTCGTCCGTGAGCGCGGCACCACCGTAAGCACCACTGACGATGCCGATCAAGGTGATGCCCACCTGCACGGAGCTGAGGAAACCCTCGGGGTTGGCGAGTAGCTTTTGGATGGTCTTCGCGCGTTTGCTGCCCTTGTCCGCGAGGGCTTGGATGCGCGAGGGTTTCACGCTGACCAGGGCGATCTCGCTCAGTGAGAAGAACCCATTCACGAGCGTGAGGATGACGATGACGAGGATCTCCATGGGCTAGACGGCCACGCTGTGTTCGCGCAACGCGTCGTTCAACGAGGTCTTCTTGTCGGTGCTCTCTTTGCGCTGGCCGATGATCAATGCGCAGGGTACACCGAATTCCCCAGCAGGGAATCGCTTCGGCACGCTGCCGGGGATCACCACGGAGCGCGGCGGGACGAAGCCTTTCATTTCCTGGGGTGCACTACCGGTGATGTCGATGATCCGCGTGCTGGCCGTGAGCACAACGTTGGCACCCAGTACCGCCTCGACGCCTACGCGCACACCTTCCACCACGATGGCGCGTGAGCCGATGAAGCAGCCATCCTCGATGATCACCGGGGCGGCCTGCACGGGTTCGAGCACCCCACCGATGCCTACGCCACCGCTCAGGTGTACATGTTTGCCGATCTGTGCGCAGCTGCCCACCGTGGCCCAGGTGTCCACCATGGTGCCTTCATCCACGTAGGCGCCTACGTTCACATAGCTCGGCATCAGGATGGTGCCGGGTGCGAGGTAGGCGCCATACCGGGCCACAGCGTGTGGCACCACGCGCACCCCCAACTGGGCGTATCCACGCTTCAATTCCATCTTGTCGTGGAACTCGAGCGGTCCAGCTTCCAAGGTCTTCATGCCTCGTGTCGGGAAGTACAGGATCACGGCTTTCTTCACCCAATCATTCACCGTCCATGCGCCCACGCCGTTCACCGGTGGATCGGCCACGCGGAGTTCGCCTTTGTCCAACAGCTCGATGGTGTGTTCGATGGCCTGCACCACTCGCGTTTCCTTCAGCAGGCTGCGGTCTTCCCACGCCTGTTCGATCTCTTGCCGCATCGGTCTACCTCCCGTGTAATGGATGGGGGAACTGCAAAGGTGCTCAGGAACCGGGAAACAAGAGGTTCCCGAGGGATCTTGCAGCGATCCAGCGGTGTGGAACCCATGGTGCGTCCAGCTCGCTTTCCATGGAATCTCCGTAACCTGCGCTCGTATTCGCCAGCATGCCACGGGTCATCGCCATCGACTTCGGTCTTAAACGCACCGGCCTCGCCGTGACCGACCCGTTGCGCATCATCGCCACCGCACTGGCCACCGTGCCTTCGGAAGAACTATTGGACCAGTTGCGTAGCTACCTGGCAAAGGAGCGGGTGGACGGCTTCGTGGTCGGCCTACCGAAACATTTGGATGGCAAGCCGATGGATATCGCCGCCAATGTGCAGGCCCTGGTGGAGGTGTTACGGAAGACCTTCCCTCAGTGTTGGGTGGAGACCGTGGATGAACGTTTCACCAGTACCATGGCCCAGCAGACCTTGCTCACCAGCGGCAAGGGCCGCATGGCGCGGCGGGAGAAGGGGCAATTGGACCGGATCAGTGCGACGATCATCCTGCAAGGTTGGCTGGAGAGCGGTCCCAAGCGGTAGTGGTGCTTGGCCCTTAACTTCGCGGCCCGTAACATGATACTTCCCATCCGTGCATATGGCGATCCGGTCCTCAAAAAGGTCGCCCAAGACATCGAACCCGGCCATCCGGGACTGCCCGAATTGATCGCCGACATGTTCGAGACCATGTACGCCGCCAATGGCGTGGGTTTGGCCGCTCCGCAGATCGGACAGAGCATCCGGCTCTTCATCGTAGACACCCATTCCAGCGCCGACAGTGACGATCCCAATGCCGAGAAAGCTCCTGAGGATGCTGACGAGGAACCCCGGCTGAAAAAGGTCTTCATCAATCCTTACATCGTGGAGGAGGATGGCGAGGAGTGGGGCTTCGAAGAAGGATGCCTCAGCATACCCAACATCCGCGAGGAGGTGCAACGCCAGCCCAAGGTGGTGCTGCAATACCAGGACGAGAACTTCGTGGAGCACGAGGAGGAGTTCGAGGGTTTCGCGGCTCGCGTGATCCAGCATGAGCATGATCACCTGGATGGTGTGCTCTTCATCGATCACCTTTCGCCCTTGCGCAAGCGTTTGTTGAATGGCAAGCTGCGCGATATCGCCCACGGCCGCACCGATGCGAAGTACAAAATGCGTTTTCACCCGGTGAAATGAACCTGACGATGAAACCCTATTTCATGTTCGCCATTGCGGCGCTGCTCTTGAGCTGCGCCGGGCCCAAGGAGGAGACCCCTGCCGATGCCCAAGCCCGGATCCGCGCCATGGAGGACTCCGTTTTCCAGACCTTGAGCTTCGATGAGCGCAAGGCGCGCGCGCTGATCGATGTGTACAAGGCTTACGCCACCGCGAATCCGTATGACACGGTTTCGGCTGAATACCTCTTCCGGGCGGCTAACGTGGCCAAGTCCATGCACGATGGGGAGCAGAGCGTGAAGCTTTACGACCGCATCGCACGCGACTTCCCCAGCTGGAAGCGCTTACCCGATGTGCTCTACCTCAAGGCATTCACCATCGATAGTGAATTGGGCAATAAGGGCGAGGCGGAGATGGCCTACCGGGCCGTTATCGAAGCCTATCCGAGCCATCCGTTCGCGAAGGACGCCCACCAGATGATCAAGAACCTGCAATACACGGACGAGCAGCTGATCGAGATGTTCCAAGCCCGGCAGGATAGCATCGAAGCCGCCCAAGCGACCGCGGCTCAGACCAAGTGAGCAGCTTCTCCCTGAATTCCGCCGCACGCGCGGCCCTGAGCGCGCAAGAGTACCGTGCGCTCTTCGAACGCATCGTCGCGAGCGGAGAGCCTTACGGCCCGCCGGGTGGTGGATATGGGGCCGACTACACCAAACTGAACCTTGCCCGCACGCGCCGCATCGAGAAGACCTTTAAGGTCCTACCCGAGGTGCAGGCTGTACTCGGATCCCTGGCCCCTCAGACGTGGCTGGTGATCACCGAGCCTTGGTGTGGGGACAGTGCCCAGAATCTACCTGTCCTTCAGCGCTTGGCAGAATTGGCGCCCTCCGTTGAGTTCCGCATCGCCCTCCGCGACGAGGACACGCAGCTCATCGATCGGTTCCTGACCAACGGTGCACGTAGCATTCCGAAACTGATCGCGTTCGACCCCACCAACGAAGCGGTGCGTTTCATGTGGGGGCCACGTCCGCAGGCGGCCCATGACCTGGTGATGGCCAACAAGACGAAGCCTGCCGATGAGCAACTGTCCAAGGAAGCCTTGGCGGAAGCGCTGCACCGTTGGTACCATGAGAATGGTGGTCACGATGTGCAAATGGAAATGGGATCGTTGTTAAGCGAAGCGTATTCAGCTCTCAATTGATCACGAGACGGCACTCTCGCTGAGCGGGCGTTTGATCATGGTTCATTCGGCACCACTGTAACTTCCACCCGCTCCGTACGTCACAACGAAGAACTTACCCCTTGATCACAGCTCACTGAAAACCATGAAACGAACCTTACCCCTCCTGCCATTCCTCGCGCTCCCCTTCATCGCATCAGCACAGATCCCCAATGGTGGTTTCGAGACTTGGAGCGATGCTTCCGGTACGAACGAACCTGCTGGTTGGGGCACGCTCAACCCATTGGGCTCACTGGTCGGCGTTGAGTTCGCTACACAGGGTGTTGGAGCAGTGGGGGCTTACTGCCTCGAACTGACCACACAGGATGTACCTGGTATCGGTATCCTTCCTTCCATCGCTTTCGTCGGCGATCCCGAAACCGAGACCGATGGGTTCCCATACACCTCCCGACCTTCGGCGCTTACCGGACAACTGAAATTCATGCCCCAGGGTGAGGACATGGCAAGCGTTATCGTGAATCTGTGGCGGTGGGATGCCATCGCTGGAGAGCGCGTGGAGATCGGTGCTGGATTTTTTCAGGTGAGCACCGAAGCATCCGACTGGACCGGATTCACCGTGCCGATCGAGTACACCACCACGGATACCCCGGATAGTGCGAGTGTGACACTGTTGAGCAGTGTGGGGGAGACCACCACCGCAGGCACCATCCTCAGCGTGGATGCGCTAGCCTTCAGTAGTTCCACCGGTATGGGCGATGATCATGCACCTCGCCTGGCCCTGCATCCGAACCCTTCCCACGACCAAGTTCGAGTCGGGGTGAATGGAGGGGTGTTGAACAGTGTGGAGTTGTGGAGCTCGGAAGGCCGTCTGGTATATACCACGACTTCAATGAACGCTAATGCGATCGTGGATATCCGAACACTTCCTGTTGGAACGTACCACGTGCGTGTGTTGACAGCGGATGGTGATGTATTGCGCACCACTTTGGTGAAACACTGAAGTACGATATCCCAGGGTGTATGACACATGTCGTACACGTGCGAGAACCTCCGAGGAACACCTCGGAGGTTCTTCGTTATCGCTGATCAGTGTGGTGAGGGCACCCGAGATCCGTGGCGTCTCATTCCCGTTCAGGATCACCCAGGAGCGTAGAACAAGGCAGAGACGCGTTCGGCACCCTCTTGGTGGTGAAGGAGTAAACACGACGATCATGGCACCCACTCCAATCAAAAAGGCAACTGCGCGGAAAGCAAAGCCCTTAGCCAAGAAGTCCGCAGCGCTGCGAACGACTGAACGACCCACGAGTAAGAATAAGCCGAGATCGATCGCGGATCGATCGGCTTCGAGGAAGACGACTGCGCGAAAGAAGACCACAGCGATGAAGAAGTCCACTGCACGGAAGAAGTCCGATCCCGTGAGTGTTCCGTTGCGGCAAAAGAAGTCCGCGACTGCGAAGCGTTCCACCACCCGAAAAGTTGTCGTGGGGCGGAGAGTCAGTGGACGGACCACTGCTGCCAAGAAAGTGGGATCTCAACCCATGAGGAACACGAAGACGGGACGGAAGACCGCAATGAAGGAACAAGCCACTACAAAGACGGCCAAACGCACGAAGAAGTCCATGTCTTCCGGTTCCCGCGTTGTGAATGCGAAGTCGCTACAGCGGAAGGGAAAGAAGCGTGATGGCGAACATGCGCTGTATAAGAAGGAGATCGAACAACTCGACCACCAAGGGAAGGCTCGCGTTCCGGCCGAGAACGCGCCGCAGCGCACCGAAGGGCATAGTCAACCGGGAGCGACCTACGATCCTACCCCCGACACCTATGTGCCTCCACGCGGCCATACCGCTTTGGAGAGGAATGTCAAAAGTGAACGCGTTGCCGGTATGCGACGCGATCGAGCCCGCATGGGCCGGACCGGGATCCCGAATGCTGGTGGTCGCCGACGTCGAGGCTGATCGGCCGGAGCGCCAGTTCCGTAATGGATAAAAAAAGAGCCCCGGCCTAGGCCGGGGCTCACTCTTGTTGGTCAGCCCTGATCAGGCCTTGGTCACGTTAACGGCATTGGCACCTTTCGGGCTTTGCTCGACTTCGAAATTCACGTGGTCGCCCTCGTTGAGGAACTCACGCGTGCCGGTCTTGTGCACGAAGACGTCCTTGCCACCACCATCGGGGGTGATGAAACCGAAACCCTTCTCCGTGTTGAAGAACTTGACTACTCCACTTGCCATACTGCTTGTATTGTGTGGCGACCAAAAGGCCTCCACGGGTGTATCCCCGACAAACGCGCCGGGGCATTGATGGGTACAAGGTAGGCCCTTACCGACCACGAAATGGTCTTTCGCCCGAAATAAACTTCGGCTGGCTTCGCGTCCAGCCTACCTTTACGACGATCCGGACCACGCTAGTCCGCATCGGCGCATACCGTAGTGCTGCGCCGCCGGTCCCGTCCAGCGCGGGTTCTGTCGCCCCATCTACCGATCACGGGAGCATTTCCGCTCGCCGCAACAAGTACCGACCGGCGGGTCGCGCCTCACCACAATGCCCGTTCCCATTCCACGCTACATCGGTAACGATCCACAGACCAAACCCTTCGCAGGAGCCGTGCGCGCACAAGTGCACGACCATTTCCAACGCCAAGGCCTCTCCTGGAAGGCCGGGGACCAAGCGGTGACCAAGACCGTGGTCATGCTCACCTTGTTCCTGGCGCCATTGGTGGTATTGCTCGTAACGGCACCGCCCGTGTGGATGGCCATCCTGTTGTACTTCGCCATGGGCGTGGGCATGGCCGGCGTAGGCATGGGGGTGATGCACGACGCGTTGCACGGTGCCACCAGCAACCACAAGTGGGTGAATGACCTGTTGGGTGGCACCATGTACCTGCTCGGCAGCGATGCCTACACGTGGAAGCTCCAGCACAATGGAGCCCACCACACCCACACCAACGTGGATGAAGTGGATCAGGACATCGACCCACCCGATCTGCTGCGTTTCAGCGAACACGCTCCGCTATGGAAGGTGCATAAGCTGCAGCACGTGTACGCCTTCTTCTTTTACGGCCTGCTCACCTTGGTGAAGTTGGGCAATGACTTCTTCTCGTTGGAGAAGGCGCGGCGCAATCACGACCCGCGCAAGGGGGCCTACAACTATCCGATGGCGTTCGTGGCCATGGTAGGGGTGAAGGTGGCGCACGTGGTCATGTTCATCGGTCTGCCTTTGTGGTTAACACCGCTGCTCTGGTGGCAGGTGCTCCTCGGTTTCGTGCTCATGCACTTCACCTGCGGGGTCATCCTGGGCACCGTGTTCCAATTGGCCCACGTGGTGGAAGGGACCGCTCAACCGCTTCCCGATGCGAACGGCATCATTCCTACGGAGTGGGCCGTGCACGAATTGCTCACCACGGCCGATTTCGCGCCGGACCATCGATTCATCACCTGGTACACCGGCGGGCTGAACTACCAGATCGAGCATCACCTCTTCCCGTACATCAGCCATGTCCACTATCCGGCCATCGCACCCATCGTTCAGCGTGTGGCCGCGGAATACGGCCTACCTTACAATGTGAAGCCCACCACGCGCAATGCCATCCGGTCGCACGTACGGAGGTTGCATGATCTGGGCCACGGCGTGCAGGGCTGAGCGACGCTGATCGACGATCTTCGGACCATGCCGTTGCTGAAGCATGCCGTGGTGCGCCGATTGACTGAACTGCTCAACACGAGGATCGATGCGTGTAACGAAGCGATCGTAAGCACACGCGCAGCCTTCGCCAGCGATACCAAGAGCAGTGCTGGCGATAAGCATGAAGTGGGTCGTGCCATGGTGCAGCAGGAGCTCGATAAATTGGAGGCACAGCGCGCCAAGTTGCTTCAACTGCGCCAAGATCTCAAGCAGTTGCCACTCGATGGTCTACCAGAGCGTGTCGGGCTGGGAAGCTTGGTGGTCACCGACCAGGGTACTTACCTCATCGGCATCGCTTGGGGTGCGGTGGATGTGGATGGAGAGGTGTGCTACGCCATCTCCTTGGCTTCGCCTATGGGACAGGCATTGAAGGGTCGTACAGCAGGGGAGACCGTGTTGGTTCAACGCCGCAGTCTTGTGGTGTTGGAGGTGCTGTAGTCGCAGCGGAGGCTGCGCACGTCGGGCATCCATCTTTCAATGGATCCATGTATTTTTCCGCAAGACACCACCACCATGAGGAACCGCTACGCTTGCCTTGCCCTGCTCTTGGGTACCACCCTCCAAGCCCAGACCGTGCTTTTCACCGAGGGATTCAGCACGGGAACAACGGCTTTCGCATTGAACACGACGGATGTGAGCTCTTCGGTCGGTGGCGCGAACACCTGGCTCATCAATGATGCGTACAGTGGCGGATCGGGTGAGATCGAGTGCCTCGGTTTCCCGTTCGAATTCACCGTGCCCCCTACGGCTGCACAACCGGTCGGTATCTCGGACCCCAATGGAGCGTACTTGCACATCACCAGCGTGGCCGCCATCTCAAGCGGCGTGGAGAATTGTTGTTTCGCTGCGGCGGATGGCTTCTGTACGCCGGCTAGCAACCACTTCGCTGGCATGAACACCGACGTGACCACGATCGGACTAGGCGACGTCACACTTTCGTTCTGGTGGCTGTGCGGTGGAGGCTCCAACAACTACGGAGAGGTGTACTACAGTACCGATGGCGGTGCCGCCTGGACATTGATCACGGCGCCTATCGCCGTGTACCGCAACCAACCCGGATGGGTGCAACAGACCATCACCCTACCGGCCTTCAGCGAACAAGCCTCATTACGTTTCGGTTTCCGTTTCGTGAATGGGACCTCATTGAGCGCTTCCGATCCGGGGTTCGGCGTGGATGATGTGGTGATCAGTGCGACCGCCGCGACTGGTTCCATCACCACCGGTACGATCTCTCCGTTGGTGTTCTGCCAGGGAAGTGCGCTCAGTGTGCCTTTCACCGTCGCTGGGGAATTCACCTCCACGAACGTGTTCACCGCGCAGCTGTCGAATGCGACCGGCTCGTTCGCGGAACCGGTGGACATCGGAACGCTCTCTGCCGCCACTGCAGGCCTCATCAGCGCAGAAATTCCGGCCAATACGCCAGCCGGCGCCGGCTACCGGGTACGGGTGGTGGGTAGTGATCCGCTGGTCGAAGGAAGTGCGAACACGGCGAACATCACCGTTGTGGCCTCGCCTGAAGCGGGGAATGATGTACTGCTCACGCTTTGCACGGATGCTGCCGTTCCGGATCTTCACACCTACGTGGATGGCGGCGCACTGAACGGTGAGTTCTATTACCAAGGCCTTCAGCTGCTGCCGGATCTTGGTGTGCCCGGTGCGTATGAAGTGCTTTATGTGGTGGAAGGACTTGCTGATTGTCCCAATGACACCGCTCTTTTCGATATCACCGTGGCGGCGGCTCCGAATGCCGGTACCGGCGTATCGACCACCATCTGCACCTACGATCCCGCACTTTCGCTGTTCGCGTTGTTGACCGGTTCACCCGATGGGAGCGGGATATGGCTTGACCCGGAAGGAGCGCAGCATCCTGGCGTGTTCGATCCCGAGGTGGATGCTCCCGGCCTTTACACCTACGAAGTGGAGGGCCTGGCCCCGTGCGAGACCGATCAGGCGTTCATCGCCATCGCCGTTGATCCGTGCGTGGGTATCGAAGAGGTCAGCGTGAACACCGTACGTTGGCTGGGGCAGGAGGGAAATGAGCAAGTGTTCTCCTTGCCTTCGACCTTCGTTATGGATGGGATACGGGTTTTGGATGCGACCGGTCGTGCCATCGCACTTGATGATCGAATGTACTGCGACGGTGAACTGCTGCGGATCGGGTTCAACAGCCTGCCTACGGGTCTTTACTTCGTACACATCGAAGGGGCGCAGGTCTTCCGCTTCGTGCATGCTGGCCAGTGACGTCAGACCCGCCAGGGCCTTACTCCAAGATGAAGCGTTCTGAATGTTGTGTGATCCCATCGGTGATCACGAGCGTGTACATGCCAGCTGCCCACGACGAAGTGTCCATTGTCCGCTGCCCGTTCATGCGTACCCGATCCACACGACCACCACGCGCATCGATGATCTCCAGGACTCCACCTACCGCGGTGTTCAGCAGCACGGGCTGACCACGTGTGACGAGGGAATTGACGATAAGTCGGGTGTCGCGATCTTCCTTCGTGTCGTTCACGTCCACGTTGAGGTTCATCAAGGAGCTTGCGAACGAGCAGAGATCGTTCAATTCGTCCAGAGGCGTAGAGGTCCAGTCGATCGTGACCGGCTCAGCTGAATAGAACGCCGATACATCGATGGACGCTGCAGTGGACAGGGAAGTGGTGGTCATGACAGGATCGATCGGTACCGGAATGTGGGCGTACGTGGTATCCTCCATCAGGCATGGTGCGATGGCATCCGGTGCGAAGGAGGCCAAGGCCTCATACCGTGTGGTGTAGCCGAGGTCCACATGCTCGTGGTTCAACAAGCCAGTGAAAGCGATCCGACCGCCGCTCACAGCTAAGCGCTGTGGATGGATGGAAATATTCTCAGGCAGCACGACTAGATCGTTCCGACGCAGGTAACGCGCCGGGTTACCCAATGTGTCGGCTATAAGTATCCCATGCTTCCCAGTTCCGAATGGCGGCTGACCAAGGACCAGTTGGTAGCGCCGACCTTGGTCATCTATGCCCAGTCTGCTATGCAGTATCAGCGATGGGGCGCGATAGATATCGGTCCGTTGGAGTTGACCTTGGCCATCCACCTTCAACAGGATGTGGAATTTTCCAACGTTGGAGGTCAAGGATCCTGAGGCGTGCGCGCTGCCGTCGGCGTCAACGGCGATATCCTCGAAGAACGCTTGATCACCGGCGTTGCCATACGTATAGCGATTCATCCAAAGCAGATCCCCGTTCATGTCGAGGCCTGCCAATAGGAGCTGTTCGTTCGCCCCGAGTTCACCTTCCATGTAATAGATGTTTCCATCCGGTGCGACCGCTACCGAGCTTCGATGTGGTTGAAGGGAATAGGTGAACGTGGGACGATCCTCCTCCAGTGGTATCATCGAGTTCCCTACACATCGACTCCAAAGAAACCCACCATTGGCATCCAGCTTGACCAAGTCGGTGGAGGGGACCTCATCGCTGGTCACCGCGCACATGAGGACACCTCCATCGGGTGTTGCGGCGAGATCGAAACCGATCAAGAATCCGGTCATGGATCCCTGGGATGCCTTGTGGTGCTTGGTCAGCCGTGTCGCGTTCATCACTTCACCTGCCCCGTTGGTGCGCCAGATATCGAAGTGCTGCACCACGGAGTCCATCCAAATGCTTGGTTCCACGGTCGATACGTCGAAATGTTCCACTTTCACCAACCTGCCCGACCAGGTCCCGCCGGCACCATCAGCGACCATCATGAATGAGCTTTCGTCGTATAGTGTGGGGTAGTCATATCCTTCGTTGCTTCTGCTCCATATCAGTTCACCTGCTTCATCATACTTGCGAAATATGTGTGCGCCGTCCAACGCATGATGAGTGACCAAGCTTCCATCTGAGAGTATCACCGGTATGTACTGTGGCGTACTCGTGGTGTTCGGCGTACTGTGCACCACTTGGAATTGGCCGCGGGCGACGGTGGCTACCACGCAAAGGGCGATGCAGGCCAGGACGATCTTGCGATGGATCATGACGAAGGATCTAGGGTGAAGATACGTTCGAACAGAGGCCATTGATATATCTCTAACCGGACCGTGAGGCAGAGTGGCGAGATCACCGCTTCCCATGCAGCCGCCCAAGCGATGCGGGAACGCACATTCCGCGGTTGAAGGTCCACTCCCCACCTTTGCACCATGCTACGACTTCGTGACCTAGCCGTGATGACCATCACCATCAGCGCTGCCACCCTCGGCTCAGCCCAGACCTTCGAGTGGGCCGCCATAGCTCGGGGAGCTTATTCCCGTGGCTTCGCTTCGGTAACGGATGCGGCCGGCAATGTC
>JAEUTB010000006.1 GCA_016787995.1 Flavobacteriales bacterium
ACCATCGCCGACCGGTGCGAGAAACACATCACTTCACAATACATCCCCGATGGCCAGTTCTACCGCGCCTTGCTCCAAGGTGATGAACAGGCCGAGTTCAACCTGACCTTGTTCGGGGGTACCACCTACCGGGTGGCCGCATGCAGCGGAGATGCGGATGGTATCCTCGTGTTCAACGTGGTGGACAAGGACAACAACGTGCTCTTCAGCAACAAGGACCAGGGGAATGCCCCCTATTGGGACCTTTCGGTGACGAATACCATCGATGTGCGGATCGAGGCGGGCTTGGATCCCACCAAAGCCGGCAGCGGCTGCGCGGTGATGCTCATCGGCTTCAAGAAATAGATCTTTTCCGTTCAGCGGAACCCTTTGGGCGCTCCTCCCGTAAAGAGGGGCGCTCTTTTTTGGGTTTGACCCGGAAAAGGGTGTGCTGGACGCATGAGCGAGAAGATACTCAAGGCCTTATTGCAGCTGTTCGCCATCATCGCCAAGGGCGATGCCGTGGGTGAAGGTGCGCGTCCGGACAACGCCGCCATACTGGAACGTTTCCTGCGCAAACAATTCAGCACCGAAGTGGCAGCGGCCCACATGGCGCGCTACCAAGCCTTCGTGCAGGCATTCCACGCCAGTGGTGGCCAAAGTAGGACCGGCCGCAAGCGCACCTCCCTCAACTCGGTGAAGGTGCTCAAGATCTGCACCCAGGTGAACGAGGAGCTCAACCAGCGCCAGAAGTTCGTGGTGTTGGTGCACCTGCTGGAGTTCATCAACAGCAATGATGAGGTGAGCGAACAGGAGGCCGAGTTCGTGGCCACCGTTGCCGAGACCTTCAACATCACTCAGGAGGATTTCACGAGCTGCCGCCGATTCGTCGAAGGACAGCGCGAGAAGCGGGAGGATGCGGCACATCTGCTCTACATCGATGCCGCCCTCAATAACACCATGCAGCATGCACGCCACATCCACGCCCACGGGCTGGAGGGCGAGTTGTGCGTGCTCCACGTGCCGAGCGTGAACCTGTACGTGATGCGCTATTCGGGCACTGGTGAGGTGACCATGAACGGGCAGCGCATGGGCAACGACAGTCACTATGTGCTCAGCAATGGCACAAGCGTTCGCCCGCCGAACGGCGTGCCGATCTATTACAGCGACATCCTTTCCGCATTCATGCAGAAAGGGACCCGCTCCCGCATCGTGTTCAAGGCCGATGCCATCGAATACGCCTTCCCCAACGGGCGCATGGGCTTGCACGAGTTGCGCCTGGCCGAGACCGGGGGCAAGCTCATCGGCATCATGGGAGGCAGTGGCAGTGGTAAAAGCACCTTGCTGAACATCCTCAACGGCAATCTGAAGCCTAGCCGGGGACATGTCACCATCAACGGTATCGATGTCCATACGGAACGGGATCGCATTCGAGGGGTGATCGGGCACGTGAGCCAGGATGACCTGCTGATCGAGGAGTTGACGGTATTCCAGAACCTCTTCTACAACGCCAAGCTCAGCTTTGGCGACCAGACGGATGAACAGGTATCTGAGCGTGTTCTACGCATGCTTCAGACCCTGGGCCTTTTCGAGACCAAGGACCTGAAAGTGGGCAGCCCGCTGGAAAAGACCATCAGCGGTGGCCAACGCAAGCGCTTGAACATCGCCTTGGAGCTGATCCGTGAACCCAGTGTGTTGTTCGTGGATGAACCCACCAGCGGCCTCAGCTCACGCGATTCTGAGAACATCATGGACCTGCTGAAGGAGCTTGCCCTCAAGGGGCGGCTGGTCTTCGTGGTGATCCACCAGCCCTCGTCGGATATCTTCAAGCTCTTCGATCGCCTCCTCCTCATGGATCAGGAGGGCCATCCGGTGTACTACGGAGATCCCGTGGATGCCGTGGTCTACTTCAAGCGGGTCACCGGTCAGGTGAACAGTGAAGTGGGCCAATGCAGTGCTTGCGGTAATGTCAATCCCGAGCAGATCTTCAACATCCTCGAGGCCAAACTCGTGGATGAATATGGGAACGAGACCGACCAGCGGCGCATCGGCCCGGAGGCATGGAACGAGGTGTTCCGTGCTCAGATGGAAGGGCGGGTGGCCCAAGTGGCCGATGAACGCAGCGTGCCCAAGAGCACGTTCGCGGTACCCGACCGCATCCGCCAATTGAAGGTCTATTTCCAGCGCGACCTGCTGAGCAAATTGGCCAACCGCCAGTACGTGCTCATCAACCTGTTGGAGGCGCCGGCCCTGGCCTTTCTCATGGCCTTCTTCCTCAAGTTCTACCGCACGGGGCATGGCACTGCAGGGGAGTACATCTTCCGCCAGAACGACAACATCCCCCAATACCTGTT
>JAEUTB010000029.1 GCA_016787995.1 Flavobacteriales bacterium
GCCGCGGATCACGTTGGTGTTCCCGGATACGTACATCCCATAATAGCCCCAGAAGGACTCACCGAGTCCAGCCTTCAAGGCGATGTCTTCCACCACATTGTTCTCCACCGTGGTGTTGTTGTCCAGGATGCCCATGCCCGATGCATAGGTGTGGTGCACGGTGTTGTTGCTGTAGGTGCTGTGGTTGGCGTAGGTGCGTATGCCGAAATAGGAGCGTTCGAAGTTGCAGTTGGTCACCGTCACATGCGCTCCGGTATTGTAGACGCCGGCAAAACGTTGATGGCGGAAGTCGAGATCACTGATGGTGATGTATTGTTTCAACCAGCCAACCTCCACGCCGCTCTCGTACACCGATGCCCTCACTTGCAGTCCATTGGGGTCGGCGTTGCCGGGTGCATGCAAGTAGAGCGTGCCGGTGGTGGGGTCGTGATACCATTCACCCGGGCTGTCGAGTTCGCTCAGCTTGTTCTGGAGGAAGAAACCCCAGCCGTAGTTGCCTGGGTTGTACACGATCGCGGGGAATTGAAGGCTGCTGTTCGTATGGTTGCTCACCACGGCGTTCTCATAGCACCAGTTCGTGCTGCGCAATACGAGCTCGGCACCGTTCCAATGGCCGCTCGCTTGGGTGATGTTGCTACTGGTGAGTTGGGTGGTGGAAGCGGTGTTCACCCGCAACCAGCCCGTGTTGGGATAGCGGGCCAAGGTCATCAAGTCGTTCCCGATGTGCACGTATTTCACCGGTTGTGCCACGGTGGCTTTCCAGATGTTCCCTTGGTGGACGGTCCAGCCGGAAACTTCCACGGAGCCCGAAATGATGGGTAAGGCGCCTGAGCCATAACTGCCGATCACGATCGGTTGCGCCGCAGAGCCATTGCTATTCACGGTGAAGTGTCCGGGGTAGGTGCCGCCGCGCTGGAAGAGTATCTGGTCGCCGGGCTGAAGGTTGGCGCTCACCTGCTGCACCCGGGCTATGGTACGCCACGCGGTGGCCGGACTGGTGCCGTTGTTGGTATCGCTACCGGAAGGGGAGATGTGGTAGGTGGTCGCCCCGAGCAGCGTCGCCAAGCCGGTGGCGGTGAACAGGAGAGCGTAGCGGACCAGGTTCATGAGCGGAGGGTTCTGGCCCTGTTCAACCCCGGCTTCCGGACTACAGTTGCGAAGATCCGACGAAGGACCCGTGACCATCGACCGGGCCGGTTTTCCCCATGTCGGGGCTTCCACCCGCCCGTGTTGATACCCACTGGAGAGCGGTCCGGAACAGCGGGTCGGCGCCGGTACTTTTGGGCGGTGTCCGCTTCCCGCCCCCCGCTCCGCGTTCTCGTCGTAGGCCAAACGCCACCCCCGCACCACGGGCAGGCCATCATGATCGCCCGGCTGCTTGAGCTGCGATCGGACCGGTTGCGGATGGACCACGTGCGACTGGCCTTCTCGGATGATATCGGAAGCGTCGGGAAATTCGCTCTCCGCAAAGTCTGGATACTCTTCACGACCATTCTAAAGGTGTGGTCAGCACGTTTCCGCTACGGCTCCGAGGTGCTTTACTATCCGCCCAGCGGACCGGCCAAGGTCCCTGTACTGCGCGATATCGTATTCCTCCTGGCCACACGCTGGCTGTTCCGCAGGGTGGCGTTCCATTTCCATGCGGGTGGGGTCTCCGCCTATGAAGTACAGCTACCGGCCCTGTTACGACCGCTCTTCCGGCTGGCTTACCGCAAGCCCGACCTTGCCATCCGCACCGCACCGCAGAACCCCGATGATGGGCAAGTTTTCGGAGCCTTGCGGAATGTGGTGGTGCCCAATGGGGTGGAGGACATGCGAGGCCGCGTGCCGGAACGCGTCGCCTCGCCCGGTGAGCCCTTGCGGATCCTGTTCACCGGGGTGATGACCGAAGGTAAAGGCGTGAGCGTGGCATTGGAAGCCTTCCGGATGGCCTTGGCCGAAGGCTTGGATGCCCGGTTGGAGATGATGGGCAAATGGAGCAATGAGGCCTACCACGAACAATGCGAAGCTTACGTCCGCCAACATGGACTGAAGGACCGGGTCCGCTTCATCGGCGTGCTCAGCGGGGAGGAGAAGTTCGCGTGTTTCGCGGGCTGCGACATCTTTTGTTTCCCTTCCTTCTACGATGCGGAGACCTTCGGGCTGGTGCTTTTGGAGGCCATGCAGTTCGCCAAACCGGTGATCTCCACGGTGTGGCGTGGCATTCCATCGGTGGTCAGTGATGGTCGCAGTGGCTACCTGGTGCCGATCAAAGATGCCCGCGCGGTGGCTGATAAACTGCTCCTGCTCAGGGATCCGGAGCTGCGGCGAACGATGGGCCTGGAGGGTCGGCGCATCTTTGAGCGGGAATTCACGTTGAACGCCTTTCACCGCAACATGGAACGGGAGCTCTTAGCCCTCGTGCCCTGAGCGTAGAAGGCCGATGATCCCTGCACCCACCGCAACTGCACACCTCGTGGACGCGAAAGCCCCATTGCCGCGACTTCCGAAACTGCCCGTGCTCACGGCCGGCATCAGCGTGGGCGGTTTCGCGGAACATGTGCGCGTGATCGCGGACCACGGCGAAGCGCACGCCTCGTCGTACGTCTGCTGCGTGAATGCGCACATGACCGTGGAAGCCCGCGAACCGGGTTTCGCGCAGGTGGTGAACGCAGCCGACTTCGCCACGGCCGATGGCATGCCCGTGCTCCGGGCCATGCAGCTCTTCCACCGCGTGGAACAGGAGCGTGTGGCCGGCAACGACCTGATGCCGGCGCTGTTCGAGGAGGCCGCCCGCCGCGGGCTGGGTGTTTACCTTTTCGGGTCGTCGGACGAGGTGCAACAGCGCATCGTGGACCGTGCGGCACGGGAGCTGCCCGCTTTGCGGATCGTCGGTCGGTGGTCGCCTCCTTTCCTGCCCATCGAGCGTATGGACTTCGAGGGTGATGCCGCCCGCATCAACGCCACTGGCGCACATATCGTGATGGTCTCCCTGGGCTGTCCGAAGCAGGAGCGATGGATGGCGGCCATGAAGGGAAGGGTGAACGGCGTGATGCTGGGCATCGGAGGTGCCTTTCTCCTTTATGCTGGCATCGACAAACGGGCGCCCAAGTGGATGCGCGACCTTTCGTTGGAGTGGCTTTACCGACTTTGGCTGGAACCGCGGAGGCTTTGGCGCCGCTATGTGGTGACCAACAGTCTTTTCCTCGTCCTATTCTTCAAAGAGGCCATACGCCGACTCTTCTCGGGCAAACGGGCTGGCTGATGGGGAGGGGAGGATCTGGCAGGGTTTTTAATGGAGTGCATCGCCCTCAATTAGTCGGATTCGACGAAACGAGAAAAATTATCGACCAATTTGACAAAAGCTCGACGAGCGACCTACATTTGACGCACTCGCAGGATGATCGGACAGTTCTTGGGCAGGTAACCCACCATGGAAAACACACTAGGTCCCACGCCACGCCTCAGCGGCCGTTCCACAACGGGCGCCGAGTTGAGCGCGGAACTATCTACCTTGCTCCGTTCAGGCAGAACATCTTTACAGAACGTGCAGACCGGCCTTAACAAAGTGCTCACCTTGGAGCCCTTGACCACCGTCAAGGACCTGGTGATCGTGGGCGACGGTCCGGCCGCGGAAGAGATCTTCCGCTACTGTGAGGACCAGACCGTACGGGGCTACAGGTTCCGCGGCATTTTCAACGACGAGCCCATCGATGGGATCTTGGGGCAACGCCGGGTTGGCGACGTGGAGGCCGTGAAGTCCTACGCCATCCAGAACCGCATCGACATCCTGTATTGCGCTCTACCGGGTACCCGCCGTGCCGACATCACGGACCTGATGGAGTTCTGCGAGCGGAACACCATCCGTTTCCGCGTGATCCCCAGCGCCGAGAGTTTCATCCCGGTGGTGAAGACCTCCGAGTTGGAGTTCCACGGTGATGTGCCGGTGAGCAAGATCCGCCGCGAGCCGCTGGATAGCGCCTTCGCACGCGGCATCAAGCGGGCCTTCGACATCGTATTCTCCTTCTGCGTCATCGTCTTCATCTTCTCCTGGCTGTTCCCGCTGCTGGCCTTGATGGTGAAGCTCTCCAGCAAAGGCCCGGTGTTCTTCAAGCAAGTGCGCTTGGGCAAGGACAATAAGGAGTTCGTGTGCTGGAAGTTCCGCAGCATGCGCATGAACAAGGAGGCCGACAGCAAACAGGCCACGAAGAACGACCCTCGGGTCACCAAGGTGGGTGCCTTCCTCCGGAAGAGCAACCTGGACGAGATGCCGCAGTTCTTCAACGTGTTCATGGGTCAGATGAGCGTGGTGGGCCCCCGGCCGCACCCCTTGCGCCTGAATGATCAGTACCGCGACATCATCGACAAGTACATGGTGCGCCACTTCGTGCGGCCGGGCATCACGGGCTGGGCCCAGGTGAACGGTTTCCGCGGCGAAACCCGCACCCCGGAGCTCATGGAGCGCCGTGTGGAATTGGATGTGTGGTACCTGGAGAACTGGTCGTTCCTGCTGGACCTCAAGATCGTGGTGAAGACCGTGACTAACATGCTGGGCAAGGAGGAGAACGCCTACTAAACCCGGTCCAACGCCTTCGAGCCCCGCTTCGGCGGGGCTTTTTCTTGTCCACAGCTGTCTGTGGATCAGATAACATCCTATATTTGCGCTCCCTTTTCGGAAAAGGCAAAGCACGTCATGGCCAACCACAAGTCCGCTCTCAAGCGCGTCCGTCAGAC
>JAEUTB010000092.1 GCA_016787995.1 Flavobacteriales bacterium
GCCGCGCTCGGTCTTTTCACGGTGCAGTTCGGCGAGCACCTTGTCCTTCATCAGGGCAAGCGCCACTTCACCTTCACCGGAACGGATGATGAGATCGATGTTCACTGCGGAACTTGGGCTGTGTGGAAGAGGGGCTACCGACGGGTAACCCTGTGTGCACGCGCGTGGGCCGGGACACTGTCCCGACCCTACGGCGCAGCACGTTCAGAAGGACCTACCGGTTCTTCTTCTTGTGACGGTTCTTCCGCAAACGCTTCTTGCGTTTGTGCGTGGCCATCTTGTGACGCTTCCTCTTCTTTCCGCAGGGCATGGTGCTCCTTATTTAACGTTCTCCAATTCACCCAGCAACCGGTCTACCTCGGCGAGGACACTCGAGTCCTGGGTCAGTGTTCTGTACTTCTTCAAACTCTCGATGGCGCGCTCGGTGCTATCCGCACGGAGGTACATGTTGCCGATGTAGAACCAGGCATCAGGGAAATTCACCGAGTCCAGTTCCAACACCTTGCGGAAGCGGACCAAAGCTTTGTCATACTGACCGCTTTGGATGGAGAAGAGCCCCAGGTGCCAATGTGCTTCCACATTGTTCGGGTCCTCCTCGAGGATCTCGCGCAGCATCATGATGCCTCGCATGGGATCCTGGCCGTTGACCAACGCGATGGCCTCCTGGGTCTTCGCTTGGCCGGGGTCCATGGTGGGGACCTTCGCGGCTTGCTTCCCGGCTGGTGTCCGGGGCGCCATCAACAAAAGAACGATCACCACCAACGCGCCCACGAGGGCCAACAGCTGAGGCTTCTTCAAGCCCATCACTGCTGCCCGCCAGCGGGACGGTTCTTCACCTTGTCGACGAACGTGTCGGCAGGCTTGAACGCCGGCACATCGTGCGCCGGGATGATGATGGTGGTGTTGCGGGCCAGGATCCTTCCGGTCTTCTGTGCCCTGCGCTTCACCACGAAGCTCCCGAACCCACGAAGGTGAACGTTCTCGCCTTTTTCAAGGCTGTTCTTCACTTCCTCCATGAAAGCTTCCACGGTCGTCAATACCACCTGGCGTTCGACTCCTGTGCGCTTGGAGATGATGCTGACCAACTCTGCCTTCGTCATTACCCTCTTCGGTTTGGGGCGGCAAAGATAGCCGTTCCAATGGATCGCGCAACCGATCTTTGTTCCTGTATGTCAACAGCTTGGTTCAGCAAGGCGCTCCTGCCCTGGTACCGGGAGCACCAACGGCCCCTTCCATGGCGGCAAAACGCCGACCCCTTTCACATCTGGCTGAGCGAGGTGATCCTGCAACAGACCCGGGTGGATCAAGGGATGGCCTACTGGTACCGCTTCACCGAACGGTACCCCGATGTCGAAAGTCTCGCAAGAGCGCCTGAGGAAGAAGTACTTAGGCTATGGCAAGGACTTGGCTATTACAGCAGGGCGCGCAACCTGCGGATGGCCGCCCAGCAGATCGTCGAGTTGCACGATGGGCGATTCCCGCCCTCCTATCCTGCCTTGAAGGCGCTGAAGGGGGTGGGCGAGTACACGGCTGCAGCCATTGGCTCGATCGCCTTCGGACTACCCGAACCCGTGGTGGATGGGAATGTGTACCGTGTGCTGGCGCGGGTGTTCGGAATAACGACCCCGATCGATAGCACGGCCGGGAAAAAGGAGTTCCGTGAACTGGCGGCGAAGCTGATGGACAAGTCGCAGCCCGGAGACCATAACCAAGCCGTGATGGAATTGGGGGCGCTGGTGTGCACCCCGAAAAGCCCCCGGTGCGGAGATTGTCCTTTGGTCCGGCGGTGCCTGGCGTTACGCACGGAAAGCATTGGGGACCTACCCGTGAAAGCCAAACGCTCCAGCGTGCGGGAACGCTATTTCAACTACCTGCATATCGTGGAGAAGCAAGGGCTCTACCTGCGGAAACGCCAAGGGAAGGACATCTGGCAGGGCTTGTTCGAGCTTCCGCTGATAGAAAGCACCCGCGCGCTCAAGGGTGATCGGTTAGCCGAGGTCATAAACCGGGAATTCGGTTCGGGATGGACCATCGGCGAGGGGCATGGACCGATCAAGCATGTGTTGAGCCACCAGATCATCCACGCCCAATTCTGGGAAGTGAAGCGGCCGAAGGGGTTCAAGGTACCGCCGGATTGGACTGTGGTACCCTTAGAAGAACTCGACCGCTGCGCCCTTCCGCGGTTGATCGATCGCTACTTGCGTGAAGGGCATGGCTGAGTGAGGCCTTATCTTCGTAGCCCTACCCTATCAGCAATGGCCGGAGTGAACAAAGTGATCCTGATCGGCAACCTCGGCGCCGATCCCGAGATCCGTCATCTACAGAACGGTGCAAGCGTGGCGAACTTCCGCTTGGCGACCAGCGAGACTTACAAGGACAAGACCACCGGGGAGCGTCGTGAACAGACCGAGTGGCACAATGTGGTAGCCTGGCGCGGTTTGGCCGAGATCACCGAGAAGTACCTGCGCAAGGGAAGCAAGGTGTACGTGGAAGGAAAACTGCGCACACGGCAATGGCAGGACAAGGAGAACAACACACGTTACACCACGGAGATCGTGGCCGACGAGATGACCCTGCTGGATCGCCCCGGAGGCGAAGGCGGGGCACCGCGTGCTTCCGCCCAGACCCCGCAGGCCGCATCCGTAAGCGCTGGCGCACCGCCAAGCGACGAAATGGACGATCTGCCGTTCTAGCGTGGAGCCCCCCCCGATACAATTCGCCATTCCGCTGACCGCGTTGATCATGCAGCCCGGCACCATCGTGGTGTTGGTCGTGATCGGAATGCTCTTGATCATCTCCGCGGCGATGTCGGCCAGTGAGGTCGCGCTCTTCGCACTCTCGCCCACACAATTGCGCGACGTGCAGGAGCGGGGCGGCACGAGCGGCAAGCGTGTGATGGACCTGCTGGCGAAGCCGCGACGCCTGCTGGCCACCATCCTCATCACGAGCAACCTGGTGAACATGGGAACGGTGATCCTGAGCACCGTGCTGGTGCGCGACCTGATCGTGCCCGAAGGTTTACCGCACTATGCCGTCGTCGCCATCCAAGTACTGGTGGTGGCCTTTGTGATCGTTCTGATCAGCGAGGTGCTCCCAAAGGTCTACGCCACATCGGACCCGGTGCGTGTGGCACAAGTCATGAGCGGACCGTTGGTCACGTTGCGTTGGACCTTCCGCCCGGTGAGTGAAGCGCTCGTACGAAGCACCACCTTCATCGAGAAGCGCTTCCAGAAACGCAGTGCGCAGAACATCTCGGTGGATTCGCTCGGCCACGCCCTGGATCTGACCAAGGACGCGAGCACCACCGCCGAGGAGCAGCGCATTCTGCGCGGCATCGTCAAATTCGGCAACATCGAAGTGCGTCAGGTGATGCGGCCTCGCACGGAAATGGTCGCTTTCGACAAGGAGCTCTCCTTCAAGGAGCTGATCGCGGCCATCGTGGACTCGGGATTCTCGCGCGTGCCGATCTACGAGGAAACGCCCGACCGCGTGATCGGGGTGCTCTACATCAAGGATGTGCTTCCCCATTTGTACAAGGACGACCTTGACTGGCACACCTTGCTGCGCGAGCCTTATTTCGTGCCGGAGAGCAAGAAGCTGGATGACCTGCTGAAGGAGTTCCAACATGAAAAAGTACACCTCGCCGTGGTGGTGGATGAGTACGGCGGTGTCAGTGGCATCATCACCTTGGAGGATGTGATCGAGGAGATCGTGGGTGACATCACGGATGAGTATGATGATGAGAACCTCTTCTACAGCAAACTGGACGACAACACCTGGGTGTTCGAGGGCAAGACAGCGCTGACGGATGTCTACCGTGTACTCGGCATCGATGGCAAGCTGTTCGAGGAGAATAAAGGGGACAGCGGCACCTTGGGCGGCTTCGTGTTGGAACTGACGGGCCGGATACCGAAGAAGGGCGAACGGGTGGAACTCCACGATTTCACCTTCGTGGTGGAAGCCTCGGACAACAAGCGGATACGGAGGGTAAAGGTGATCATGCGCGATGAAGCGATACACTAGTTGGTTACTCCTGCCTTGCTTGCTGATAGCGGGTTGTTCGGAAGACCCCACGCCAAAGCCGCGTGGCTATTTCCGCATCGACCTTCCGGAACAAGCCTACACGGTCTGGTCGGATAGCAGCACGTTCCGCGCGGAAGTGCCGGTATACGCCAAGGTGGCCAAGCGTGGCGCAAAAGCCGAAGCACGCTGGTTCGACATCCGGTTCAAAGGACAGCGGGCCACCATGCACCTCACGTGGTCGCCGGTGGAGAACGACCTCCAGGAGCTCATCGAGGATGCACACACCTTCAAGAGCACACATCAGGCCAAGGCCGCGAAGATCAACAGCGAACGGCTCCTGAGCGATAGCACGCGGGTGTTCGGCACCCTGTTCGAGATCGAGGGCGATGTGGCCAGTCCGTTCGTTTTCTATGTCACGGACAGCACGGCCAACTTCCTATACGGCTCGCTCTACTTCGATGCACGGCCCAACGCCGATTCATTAGCGCCCGTGACCGCGCGGTTGCGGGAGGACATGCGCCACCTGCTGACTACGCTGCACTGGCAGTGATGCGCCGGCCGGTGCGGTGAAGGGCTTTCAGCAGCACCGCCAAGAGCAGCAAGGCACCTTGCTGGTGCAGCACGCCAACCACAAGGTCCACCTGGGTGAGGATGGTGATCACACCGAGTACGAACTGCAGGAGCACGGCCAGCAATAGCGGGAACCACACCACTTCCATGGAAGCCTCTCTACGGAATTTGACGGCGAAGAGGATGAAGGCCAGCGCCACCAAGTAGGCGAGGTTGCGGTGAACGAACTGCACACCATCGCGATGTTCCGCAAGGTCGGTGAAGAGGTCGCCGAAAGCATGCACGTTCTCGGGCATGAACTCACCGTTCATCAAGGGCCAGGTATTGTAGATACGCCCGGCATCGAGACCGGCGGTGAAAGCACCCCACACGATCTGCAGGATCAGCAACCCGAGCAAGACCCGCGACCATCGCCCTTCCCCGGATCCGTTGGAGCGGAAACCAGTGCGGCCATCTCGGATGTCCAACACCGTCCACAACACCAGTGAGAACACGGTGAACGCCGCAGAGAGATGGATGGCGAGTCGGAAGTGGCTCACGTCGGGGTTCTTCTCCAAGCCACTGGCCACCATGAACCAACCCAATGCGCCCACGAGACCTCCACTGATCAGGATGGTCCAACAGCGCTTCATCAACCAGCCTTTCAACAGGCCTTTGCGCCAGAAGAGGAAGAAGGGAATGGCGAAGACCAATCCCATAAGGCGGCCCCAGTTGCGGTGCAGGAATTCCCAGAAGAAAATGCGCTTGAAACCGGCCATGTCCATGTCCTGGTTCTTCAGCGTGTACTCCGGAATGGCCTTGTAGAGATCAAACGCCTTGTTCCACTCCGCATTGTTCAGTGGAGGTATGGCCCCCATGATGGGATCCCAGACCGTGATGCTCAGCCCGCTTCCGGTGAGTCGGGTGACCCCTCCGATCACCACCATGCAAGCGATCATGACACACCCGGTGATCAACCAGGTAACGACAGGCTTCAGCTTGCGCCGCTCGAAATGCTCCATTCGGGGCACAAAGCTACCGTGTGCAGGGCAACGAAAAGGGGGACCGAAGCCCCCCAAAAAGGTCCGTGGAAATTGGGATCAAACCCGCAACACGTAGGCTAGGAGGGACAGCAGACCTGGCACCACCACGGAAGCGGGGTTGAGCACACTCACGGGTTTCGTCTCCTCTTCGGACTTGCCGCTTGTAGCCTCGCCACCAGCTGCAGGCACCTGCTTGGTGATCTTCACGGCTACCACTTTGTATTGTCCATCGTAGAGCGACTGGATCGCGTCGATCATCTCCGCATCGCTGATCTTGGCCGCATCGTAGTTCACCACGGCATGATCACTTACATCACCTTCGATGAACTTGATCTCCGTGGAGTTGACACCCGGCAAAGCAGCCAGGGCCTTCTTGATGGAGCTTCCGCACATCATTTCGCAGCTCATACCATCGATGCTGATGTCTGCAATGGTGGCTGGTGCAATCCCGGCCACAGCCACCTCTTCCTCGATCCGCTCGAACGTGGAGGTAGGTTCGTCGACGACGGCTTCCGGCGCTTGACCAGAGCAGGCGAACAAGGCAACGGCGAACAGGGGGAACAATAGACGCGTGTTCATGGGTTCATACTCTTCGTTCACCTAAGACGCCTGAACAACGAAGAGGTTACAAAGATAGTGTGGCGCCGACATCGGATACCTTCGCCCCGCGATGCCATCCGCGACCGACCAACCTGCGCTCGCCCAGTCCCCGGCGGGGAACGGGCGGCTGGTCTGGGGCATGCTGATCATCCTGGCGCTGATCTGGGGGAGTTCGTTCATCCTGATGAAAAGGGGCTTGTTCCATGAGGGGCGCCCTGTGCTCAACGGCTGGCAAATGGCTTCCGCCCGGCTGTTGATCGCCTGGCTCGCCTTGGTCCCTTGGGCCCTCCGATTCTTCGGCGAATTGAAGCGCCATTGGCTTCCACTCTTGGGCACGGGTCTCTTAGGCAATGGTATACCGGCCTTCCTCTACGCCATGGCCCAGACACGGATAGACAGCTCGTTGAGCGGAATGCTGAACAGCCTGACGCCACTCTTCACCTTGGTGGTCGGCATCGCGGTCTTCGCCACCCGGGTGCGCGCCGCGCAAGTGGCCGGGGTGCTGGTCGGTTTGGCCGGCGCCATCGGCTTGGTCGCTCTCGATGCTCGGACCGGAACCTTCACTTGGTCGCCATTCGCCATACTTCCGATCATCGGCACGTTCTGTTATGGATGCAGTGCCAACATCGTGAAGCATAAGTTGTACATGCTACCTGCAACGGCCACCGCAGCGTTAGCCCTCACCTTCGTAGGACCTTTGGGCGCTGCGGGTTGCTTAGTGAGCGACTTGCCCGGCACCTTACGAACGGATCCGGACGCATTTCGCTCACTCGGATATGTTGCCGTGCTCGCGGTGCTCAGCTCAGCGCTCTCGCTCATCCTTTGGAACGCCTTGCTCAAGCGCACGAGCGCGGTATGGGCTTCATCCGTCACCTACCTCATGCCCGTGGTGGCCATCGGCTGGGGTCTGTTGGACGGTGAGCCGATCTCCTGGATCCAATTCCTGATGATCGGTTCCATCCTGAGCGGCGTATATCTGGTGACCGCAAGTGAGCGGTTGCGCGGCTGAACGGGCGCCGCTTCCCATCTTTGAGCCATGTACAACGGTAAGAAGGTCGTGGTGGTGCTACCGGCCTATCGGGCAGCGCTGACCCTGAAACAGACCTACGACGAGATCCCATTCGACGTGGTGGACGAGGTGGTGCTGGTGGATGACAAGAGCCCCGACAACACGGTGGACGTAGCTCGGCAGCTGGGCATCAAACACATCGTAGTGCACCAGAAGAACCGCGGATACGGTGGCAACCAGAAGAGCTGCTACGACAAGGCGTTGGAGCTCGGTGGCGACATCGTGGTGATGCTTCACCCCGACTACCAGTACACCCCGAAGCTCTTGGTGAGCATGATCGCCTTGATCGGCAACGACGTGTATCCCGTGGTCTTCGGATCGCGCATCCTCGGCGGCGGAGCGCTGAAAGGCGGCATGCCCATGTACAAGTACATCTTCAACCGCATGCTCACGCTCTCCCAGAACCTCTTGATGGGGCAAAAGCTGAGCGAGTACCATACCGGCTATCGGGCATATTCCGGTGCCGTGCTGCGCAGCGTGGACTATGAGCAGCTGTCGGACGATTTCGTGTTCGACAATCAGATCATCGCGCAGATCTGCTGGAAGGGGTACTCGATCGCCGAGATCACCTGCCCCACCAAATACTTCGAAGAAGCCAGCAGCATCAACTTCAGCCGAAGCATGACCTACGGCCTCGGTGTATTGGGCGTTAGCGTTCGCTACTTCCTTGCCCGAACAGGCCTGGTGAAGTGGGGCATCCTGGGAACACGTTGACCCCGCCGTCCGCTACCTTCGGCCCATGCCGTCGAAAGGCCGGATCCACCTGATCATCATCGCAGCGGCTCTGGTGCTCTTCGTGCCAGGGCTGGGTGCCGTGCACCTGTTCGACTGGGACGAGATCAACTTCGCCGAGATCGCGCGTGAGATGATCGTGACGGGCAATTGGGCACAGCCGCGCATCGACTACCTGCCCTTCCACGAAAAGCCGCCGCTCTTCATCTGGTTGCAAGCGATGAGCATGAGCCTCTTCGGCATCGACGAATTCGCTGCGCGCCTGCCGAACGCGCTTTGCGGAGCCTTGACGCTCGTGGTGCTTTTCAGGATCGGGTCGCGCCTTCGCGGGAACCTCTTCGGTCTGCTTTGGGCGCTGGCCTATGTGGGCTCCATCCTGCCCCACCTCTATTTCCGCAGCGGCATCATCGACCCGTGGTTCAACCTTTTCATCTTCCTAGGCGTGGATGCGCTGATCAGTTTGGTCCGGGAGGAGCGGCCACCAGCCACTGGAAAGGCTCAGCGCTTCGCCGCCCAAGCGGGGTTCTTCCTTGGCCTGGCGGTGATGACGAAAGGCCCGGTAGGCATCCTGATACCGGGTATCACCGCTGTGGTGTTCTGGATCGGTGCGCGCTTTACCCATTTGATCAGTATGAAGAGCATCGGCTCTGCTGCCCTGGTCTTCCTCCTCACCGTTGGACTTTGGGCACTCGTGGATCTGGCGCGCAACGGTCCTGAGTTCATGACCGGCTTCTTCTGGCGTCAGGTGGCAATGCTCACCACGGAAGATGCCGGACATGGCGGCTTCTTCGGCTATCATTTCGTCGTGCTGCTACTCGGCTGTTTCCCCGCATCGCCCTTCGCACTCCAGGAACTGCTGCGACCGACCAGGAGTGAAGAGTCCTTGCAGAACGAACATCGGCGTTGGATGGTCATGCTCTTCTGGGTCGTGCTGATCCTCTTCAGCGTGGTGAAGACCAAGATCGTGCACTACAGCAGCCTATGCTATTTCCCCCTCACCTACCTCGCAGCACTCCAACTCGAACGCATTTGGCGGAAACAGGAAGGCTTCGGGTGGTCGCGCTTCCTTGTTGGCGGCATCGGCACGGTGATCGCGCTCGTATTCATAGCGGTACCGTTCCTGGGTATGCACATCGAACTCATCAAGCCGCTCTTCGCGAAGGACGCGTTCGGTATGGCCAACCTTGATGCAGCTGTTCATTGGACAGGTGTGGAGGCGCTTGCTGGCGCGCTCCTGCTCGCGGTCTTGATCACAGCGCATGTACTACACGGCCGGTCACGGGTACGGCAAAGCCTTGTCCTCCTCTTTGCAGGAACGGTCTTGTTCATCACCACCACCTTGTACTTCTTCATCAACCGCATCGAAGGTTACTCCCAACGCGCCGCGATCGAGTTCTTCGAAGCTCGGCAAGGTGAGGACTGCTATGTGATCACCAAGAACTACAAGAGCTACGCGCACCTGTTCTACACGCGCAAGCCGCCGGTGACCGACCCACGCGCCCATGACGAACAGTGGCTACTCTCCGGCGATATCGACCGGCCGGTGTATGTGGTGTGCAAGATCACGAGCGTTGCTGAGGTGAGCGCCATACCTACACTGCACGAGATCGGCCGCAAGAACGGGTTCGTTTTCTTCCAACGTACGCCATGACGGACGACCTATCGCATCTCTTGAACCACCTCGGCGAAGATCGCGACCTGGGGTACGATGCCGTGGTACCACCCATCGTACAGAGCGGCAACTTCACCTATCCCACTATCGCGTCCATGCGTGCTACGGTGCAACAGGAAATGGAGCGTCCGCTCTACACGCGCGGCTTCAACCCGACCGTGGGCATTCTGCGAAAGAAGATCGCCGCCTTGGAGCATGCGGAGGACGCGTTGGTCTTCAGCAGTGGAAGCGCTGCCATCGCAGCAGCGGTCTTGAGCTTCGTAAAAGCCGGAGACCACATCGTATGCGTACACAAGCCGTACAGCTGGACGAAGAAGCTGCTGGTCGAGCTCCTGGAGCGCTTCAACGTTTCGCACACCTTCGTGGACGGGACCGATGCGGAGAACTACCGGCGCGCCATCAAGCCGAACACCACGTTCTTCATCACCGAGAGTCCGAACTCGTTGACCTTCGAGCTACAGGATCTGCGCGCAGTAGCGGCCATCGCGAAGGCGCATGGCATCATCACCCTTTGCGACAACAGCTACAGCAGTCCGCTGTTCCAGAACCCGATCGACCTCGGCATCGATCTCGTGGCGCACAGTGCGACCAAGTACCTGAACGGCCACAGCGATGTGGTGGCTGGTGTGCTCGCCGGGAGTGCAACGCACATCCGACAGGTGATGAGCAAGGAGTTCATGACGCTAGGCGCTATTCCTTCGCCGCACGATGCATGGTTGCTCATCCGTGGACTACGCACACTCGAGCTGCGTGTGAACCGCAGTGCCGATAGCGCAGCCTTGGTCGCACGGTTCCTGGAAGATCATCCACGGATCAAGCGGGTGCATTGGCCGGGGCTGGCATCGCATCCACAGCATGATCTCGCAATGAAACAGATGCGGCGTGTGGCCGGCCTTCTCACCATCGTGCTCGATGCACCGGATGAGGCTACTGTGGAACGCTTCTGCGATCACCTCAAACGTTTCCTGATGGCTGTGAGCTGGGGTGGTTACGAAAGCCTGCAATGGCCGGTATGCGCACTGAAGGGACCGAGCGGCTACTACACGGACCTGCCCTTCACCATGGTGCGGCTGTACATCGGACTGGAGGATCCAGCGCTGCTGATCGCAGACCTGCAGCAGGCGTTGGACAGGATGTGATCGTCACTCGGTCACATTCGGAATGCCCAAGTTAACCGGAGTGTTCACCAGGCAGGCGACTTGGGAGACCGTGACCGTGGCCGTAGCCGTACCGCACGGAGACGCGCCTTGTACGGTGTATACATATTCACCAGGGCCATCGGTACCGGGAACGAAGATCGGACCATGAGGCAATGAATTGAACACCCAAGTGCCCGCCGGGGAAGGTGAACCACCCAAATGCTGCAGCAGAGGGAACGCCGGATCAGTAGCGCAATACGTTGCCGACCCATCGGTCCCTGCGTTCGGGGCTGGGTTCAGGACCACTGTTACGGTCGCGCTGGCATCCGGGCAGGGAGCGGTTCCCGCAACGGTATAGGTGTAGATACCGGGGATCATGCTGGCGGGGTCGAAGACACCATTGCTAGGAGGAGTTGGTCCCACCCAGGAACCACCGGCATCGGGACTGCCGTTCAGTGCTTCCAGCAGATCGAAAGGAGGACTCGTCGTACATGACACCACGGTGGCATTGACCCCAGCATCGACAGCGCTGGATCCCGTTACGGTCACAGATGCACTATCGGCCAGGCATGGTCCAGTGCCTTGAACGATGTACGTGTATACCCCAATATCCGATGTCCCCGGAATGTAGATGCCATTCCCAATAGGACTCGGCCCAACCCATGTACCTCCAACTCCTGGATTCCCTTCGAGGATCTCGAACAAGTTGATCGGCGCAGAAGGTGAGCAGACCTCAGCTGATCCATCTAAACCCGCGTTCGGAGCTTGGCTCACCGTGATCAAAAGGGTAGCGGTCTCATTCAGGCACGGCGGATCACCGACTACGGTGTAGGTGTAGATCCCCGGTGGATCCGTGCTCGGATCGAAGACACCATTCATCTGCGCACCAGCTGGCGAGGTCCATGCACCACCGCCCCCCGGCGAACCTCCCAACTCTTGGTACATCGTGAACGGTGGGTCGGTGGAACAGACCGTGATCGCCGTACTCGTGCCAGCGTTCGGCGCGGTATTCAGTACCACGGTCACTGTGGCCTCGTCCGTACAACCCGCGGCGTTGACCGTGTAGGTGAAGGAGTAGGTGCCACCTGATAGTAGGGCAGGTTGCAGAACCCCACCGACAAGCGCACCGGTCGCGTTGGGGTCACTCCACGCGCCTCCCGGTTGTGGCGAACCACCGAGCACCGATGTCAGCATGAATGGAGGGCCACTCGCACAAATGGTCGCGAACCCGTCCATGCCAGCGTTCGGCGAGGCGAGCGTCAGCGTTGAGCTACCAGCTGCAGAAGTATAAGCCGGGCTCGTGCTGCGCACCTCACGAGATAGCCTGCACCCGGTGCCGCAATACCCCAGGACGAGCAGGTGACCGTACCGGAAACATCACTGGCGAAGGAGCCGATCGGGGTTCCGGGGGCGAAGACCCCGCTCGCATCCGATAGCTCCACGATGAAGGAATTGCCCGGATCGAAGCTACCCGTGGCCGTGAAGGGAACGTCGAATGCGCTGCCGGCACACCAGACCGCAGTGGGCAATGGACCGACTTCGAGTTGGGCCATGACGAGGCTGGAATTAGCGATCGAAACGATGAATACAGTTCGATGGACCAGCATGGTGGATGGTTGTTTTCCGAAAGTACGGAGCTGCACGCATGTCCGGACCGATTTTCGACCGATCCGAAGGATCTTGGTCCGAGTGGTGGCCTATGGAGCCTCAGCGACCCTGCGCAAGAGGATGCGCATGTCCTGCCCGGCCGCAGAACGGAGCACCTCGGCCACATCGGCTGCGAAAACTGGTTCTTCACGTTCGCCGGCGACTTCAAGTCGGCTTTCGAAACGGAGGTGCTGGGGATCGATCAGTGTGAAGCGTTGCGCGATGCTGGCCTGGGAGGAAGAGACCCAACGGTCCAACGCTGGCCCTGCGAGCTCCATGGGATGTTGGAAGTGCATATCCACCACCAGACGGTCGTCCTGTGGGGTATCCCAATAGAACGGTAGATCGCGAAGCGCTGGATCGAATGGCGCTGGTACGGCATGAAGAACAAGGTCGGCCGCGTCGACGATGACCAAGCCACTCGTATCGCTCATCGTCACCGCTGCGCCATCGAATCCTCGGTCCGCCTGGAACCGATACGGTGCCGAGCTGCTGGAAGAACGGATCCTCCACCCTGGATCCGCATCCGTCCCCGGGATCCCCGGTGCACCGTAGCCGGGATGGACCGTCCGATCACCGATGGCACCTGAATACGAGGCTCTTCCCAACGAACTGAACTGTCCGCTCACGAACACGCGTTGCATGCCCGTGGAGCCATAGCGTGCATCGGCACTATCGATCGTGGTCTCGATCACGCGCATGGTGGCACTTTCGGGAACAGCAGGAAGTTCGCGGAAGAGCGGAGGAGGCGTAGCATCCGTGGCCAGCAATGCAGGGTACATGATCAAAGCCGGTGAACCCGCCCAATAGAACGGAAGCTCTCCGGCCCACAAACCGCTTGCGCCACGCTTCAGGTGCATCCACAGGGTCCCGTCCACATCGGGAACACCGAACAGGAGATCGCTCTCCCACAACGGTGTCAACCAACGCGCATCCATTCTGCCGACCCGCGAATCCATCAGGTATGCGGTCGAGTGCTCCGCACCGATGGAGAACAGCAGCTTGGAGTAGAGATCATACCGCGCCATCTCCCGCATCCGCGAATCCGTCACCTGATCCCCATAGCGCGGCAGGCGTGTATCCACATTCACATACCACAGGCTGTCGTTGGTGTAGGTGAACTCCGCCGCGATCCTGTTGTGCAGGGTTTGGGCCTTCCGGGCACGAGCGTCGGGCGGCAGTCCGATCGTGGTCTCCTCCACGAATGCGTTGAAAAGTTCGTTCTGCCGATCGGGAACGTTCTTGTGCGCCACTCGCCTCCACCAGAAGGCACGATCCTCTCGGATGCGGAGCACGTACAACCAATAGGGGGCTTCGTAAGGCATGCCGGAGAGGCGATCGCGCGTCCAATACCGGATATCATCGGGCTGCAGGGTGATCGACACGAAGGGAAGGTCCGCGGCAGGTCTCGCATTCACCTCATCCAAGCACCCGGGCAAGTCATGGTGTTCCCAGGTCGTCACTCGACGACTACCCTCGTTCTGCGTAGAGTAAAGGGAAGTGCCCCCGAGGAGCAATCCATGGCGATGGTCGTAGTCGAGCAGGACACGTTGATGGCGGATGGGCAGGCTGTGATGGAAAAAGATGCGCCAGCTCGTGGTTCGCATCCAATTATCCGGCCACTCGAAACCGCGCCATCCAGCGGTGCGTTCGGCGTTCACATCATAAGGCACCATGTAGCTCCATACCACCTCCACCACATCGCCCGGAGCGATGGCTTGCAGATCGAGCACGTAGGTCCAAGCGGGCTCCAAGGTCCTCCACGTTCGCACCTGATCATTCAACACCTCCTCGAACGCACCGACCTCGCCCCAGGTGCCATCGGGGCGGATGATCCGTGCAGCAAAGGCATCGAGGCGCACATTGAACCACTTCGGCCGTGCCTCGTGGATGTCGCTTCCATATTCGGCCTCGCGTGCATCGTACAACGGATCGAGGCTTTCCGGCAGACTGAACTTCGCGAATCGCACGATGTCTTCCTCGGTGGCGAATCGGATCACCTTCCGCCGATGGAAGAACAAGGAGAGGAAACGAGGCTGTAGGTTCTTCAGCCGAATGGTCAGCTCATCCTCGAGGATCTCCGAGTGACCAGCGCTTGACGACCAGTTGGGAGACCAGACTGAAGCCTGCCCCCAATCATGCTCCCGAATCGGACGTTCGGAAGGTTGTGCAAGAACGGCCAGGGTCCCGAATAGGAACAGGACCAAGACCGACCAGCGCGTTATTTCTTGCGGAAGAACAGCCGGATGGGTACGCCCGTGAAGCTGAACTGCTCGCGCAGCCGGTTCTCGAGGAACCGCACATACGCCGGCTTTATGTACTGCGGCAGGTTGCAATAGAAAGCGAAGGAAGGGACGTGGGTGGGCAGCTGCTGAACGAATTTAATGCTCACCTGTTTCGCTTTGTACATCGGAGGGGGCTGCCGTTCGATGATGGGCAGAAGGGTGTCGTTCAGTTTCCGGGTCGGGATCTTGCGGCTACGATCAGCGTGCACCTTCATGCCCATTTCCATGGCTTTCAGGATCCGCTGCTTCTCGTGCACGGAGATGAACACCACGGGCACATCGGTGAAGGGCTCCATGCGCTGCTTCACCTCGGCCTCGTACGCTTTCATCGTGTTCGTCTCCTTCTCCACGAGGTCCCATTTGTTCACCAGCACCACCAAGCCCTTACCGTTCTTCTGGATGATGGAGAGGATATGCAGGTCCTGTTGTTGGATACCATCCGTAGCATCGACCATGAGGAAACAGACATCGCTGTCCTCGATGGCGCGGATGGAACGGATCACACTGTAGAACTCGATGTCCTCATCCACCTTCTGCTTCTTGCGGATCCCGGCCGTATCCAACAGCATCACATCGAAACCGAAGACGTTCCACCGCGTGTTGATCGGATCGCGCGTGGTGCCAGCGATCGGTGTCACGATGTTCTGTTCACGACCGAGAAGTGCATTCACGAACGATGACTTGCCCACATTGGGTTTCCCCACGATGGCGAAGCGTGGAACCTCGGCCTCTTCCTCTTCGCTGGGCTTGGTGAAACTGGCCACCAAGGCATCAAGCAGCTCACCCGATCCAGCACCACTTTGGGCCGAGATATTGAACACCTCTCCCAGTCCCAGGCCATAGAACTCCGCGGAATCGTACTGCCGCGAATGGTCATCCACCTTGTTGGCGGCGAGTAGCACGGGCTTCTTGGCACGACGGAGCATGGCGGCGATGGCTTCATCCATGCCCGTGAGGCCGTGGTGCACATCGACCAGGAAAATGATCGAATCCGACTCCTCGATGGCCAGGTTCACCTGCTTGCGGATCTCCCCTTCGAAGACATCGTCACTTCCGCTGATGTACCCTCCGGTATCGACGACACTGAAGACCACGCCGTTCCACTCGGCCTTGCCGTAGTGGCGATCACGTGTGGTGCCCGCTACGTTGTCCGTGATGGCCTGTCGTTCTTCGATCAAACGATTGAAGAAAGTGCTCTTCCCCACGTTCGGTCGGCCCACTATCGCTACGATGTTCCCCATGTTCTAGCCGCCGAGATCCTGGCGGAGGCGTTCGTTCAATATCCGTATTTCTTCAGTTTCGCCTCGTTCTCTCGCCAATCCGGATCCACCTTCACCTTCAGATCCAGAAAGACCTTGCGATCGATGTACTTGCTGATCGCGATGCGCGAATAGGTGCCCAACCGGCGCAGTGCATCACCACCCTTGCCGATGATGATGCCTTTCTGGCTATCGCGCATCACGATCACATCGGCCTGGATGCGGACGATATCCGGCGCCTCCTCGTAGCTGTTCACCACGACCTGGGTGCTGTACGGGATCTCCTGTTTGTAGATGGTGAGGACCTTCTCCCGGATGATCTCGCTGATGAAGAAGCGCATGTTGCGATCGCTCAATTCATCCTTCGGGAAATACGCCGGATGTTCCGGCAGCCGATCGATGAGGTAACCGCGCAATTCGGTCACGTTCAACCCGTGCAACGCGGAGATGGGCACCACCTTGGCCTCCGGGAATTCCTTTTGCCAGGTCTCCAAGGCGGCGAGCACGGCCTGCTCGTCACCGGCATCCACCTTGTTCACCAGCACCACCGTGGGGCCTTTGTATCGGTGAGCGCGCTTCAGCAGGTGTTCGGAGCGTTCGGGACGCTGTCCCAATTCCACCATCACGATGAGGATGTCCGCATCGATCAAGGCCTCGTTCACCGCTTCCATCATCCGCTCCTGCATCGGGTACTGCGGATCCAGGATGCCAGGGGTATCGCTCAGCACGATCTGATGGTCCTCGCCGTTCAGCAGTCCCAGGATCCGATGGCGCGTGGTCTGGGCCTTGGGGTTCACGATCACCAAGTCTTCACCCAACAGCGCATTGAGCAAGGTGCTCTTGCCCGTGTTCGGCTCGCCGATGATGTTGACGTATCCTGCCTTGTGCATCATTGTCTAGCGGGAGATGACTTATGCACACAAGACTTCCAAACATCATTGGTCGAACTCAACGCATCCAAGACCTGCGGGATCAATGTCCTCAGGTACTCCCGTCCAGCACCTGATTTCAATTGCTTTTCCCTTCTCAGGGCAACGATCCGATCCTCGCACTCCTCTAAATAGATGACCACCCATGGCCTATACGCCACCGTCCACCCCTTCGTCGCCAGTTCATTGTGGGAACGAAACCGGTCAACGGGATCCGCGCTCTCGCCGACATATAGTTTGTCGTGAGCGATCGAATAAAGGCCGTACACCCAATGCGACATGTCAAAAAATGGAAGGACCCCGGCGAGATCGCCGGGGTCCTTCTTGGTAGCGGGGGTAGGACTCGAACCTACGGCCTTCGGGTTATGAGCCCGACGAGCTACCATCTGCTCCACCCCGCAGTATGTCAATTTTTCCAATTGCGGACTCGAACCTACGTCCGCCGTACGGCGGATATGAGCCCGACGAGCTACCATCTGCTCCACCCCGCAATGGGCGGCAAAGATACACGATCCAGCGGGAATATGAACAGGCTCATTGAACTTTGATCGCTACCGGAGCCAAATTCCTTGGTATGCCTTGACCATTCGACAGCTTTCCCTTCACGTTCTCGATGTAGATCTGATCTCCCGTCTTCACATTATCGAGCACCTTGGCGATGTCTGGTGAGAAGGCATTGCCTGTGGCCGACTTGCTGATGGGCGACTGGCCGTTGCGGACCAGGGTGAACTCATAGGACGTGACCTGCCAGACATCCCCGAACTCGGAGCCCAGGGGTTTTGCGATGAGACCGGGGGAAGCACTCAGTTTCGCCTTCGTGGCCTTTGTAGAACCCGGTTCCGTACCGGAGATGTAGACCGTGGGTGCTGGTAGGTCCTTCACCCGGAAGCTCACTGGACCGATCCGACGCGAACCACCGTCCGGCAACTCCACCAGCGCTGTCACCTCAGCGCTTGAACCGGTCATTCCGCTGGCCATCCATGTGCCGCCAACGCGCGTGATCCTTCCGGTGGAGATCGTCGCTTTCACCCGTTCAGAAGGCACTCCAGGGACCGAGAGGTCGATCGGATTCTCCACGCCACGGTACAGCACGTTCATCTTGGTGGGCGAAGCCACGAGTAAGGGTGCCATCACCTGGTAGCTGGTACTATAGGCCACTTCTTCGGGGCCATCGGGGCCCTCGAATTTGATGACCCCCTTGACCACGTGCTCACCGACACGATCGCCGCGAAGGTTGAGCTTCGCTTTTCCGTCGCTGCCCACCGTGAGGGGATGCCCGCCTTCGATCGTAACGACGGGTCGGTTCTTCGGATCATAAGCGGCCAGGAACACATCGGCTCGGAAGGAATCACCTTGCATCACCAGCGGACTCTGCGGCACCACCGCGCTCATCAAGGTCCCGAACTTGTAGTCCTTGGCCTCCACCTGGCGGTAGAGCCATTTCACCACATCGTTCTCCGAGCTGCGGATGTCAGCCTGCAACTTGCTCAAGGTGGCCACCCCGGCCGCCAAGGGCACATCATAGAAATTGGTGGACTCCCAATTGTTCATCGTACCGGAGGCATCGCGTCTATCCTGGAGATCGAAGAGCATGTCCAGTGCCGCTGACAGCTCAGCGCCCTTCGGTCCAGCCACGATGGTCTTGAGCGAGTCGCGGAACGCAGCGATGCGCATCCGAAGATCATAGGCCCCTCCCGGTGCACGCGTGGGCGTCGCCGGCTCGCTGCCCACCATGGCCCTGGTGAGCGCCTCCCGGTCATCCTTCGCATCCAACGCGAGCAAGGCACGCAGCGTATCGCGGCCATCGGCGTCCGCGCCACGCACGGCGGTCATGGGCAGGCCATCCGCTTCGGCGATCAGCTCGCTTTTGATCCGTTGGATATGCAGGACGAGGGAGTCGGCTTGTCGCTTCACGCGCATCGCACGTTGATGCGGTGCCTCGAACTTCTCGGGGAACTTCTGTGCCGCTTGTGCGAAGACGGCATACTCCACCGCCGATCGCTGTTCATGCGCCCGTTCGCTGCGCACGAGTTCACTGTCCATGATGGCGAACGCGTCCAACACCTCCTTACTCACGTTCAGCGCGAGGATCGCGGTGAGCACGAGGTACATCATGTTGATCATCTTCTGCCGGGGGGGCATGCTTCCGGAAGCCATGGGTGATGCGGTGTTCGTGGAAGGTGCGACGTGCACCTCCATCCGATCAATGCATCACACCTTTCCGCGTAACGCGCCGCTGGGATCAGGCCTCCTGGCCGAGGGCTTCCAACTCCGCTGAGGCGGCCTCCCATTGCTCCATCACACCAGCGATGCGCTGTGCGAGATCACCCAGGCGTTCATAGCCTTTCTGCAGTTGGTCGGCCTGCATGCCACCTTTCATCACCTCGGCCTGCAACTCCTTCTCCTCCTTTTCCAGGTCGGCGAGTTGCTTCTCCAGGCGTTCCACGTTGTTCTGCACTTTGCGGCGCTCCTTGTCACGATCACGCCTATCACGCTGATCACCGTCCTTCTCCTGTTTCGGCGCCTTGGCCTGCACCGCGCTGGACTTCCCGATATCAGCGGTCTGCAACGCCTTCCGCTTCTCGATGAGTTCCAGGATGTCCAT
Source organism: Flavobacteriales bacterium (assembly GCA_016787995.1). GTDB lineage: Bacteria > Bacteroidota > Bacteroidia > Flavobacteriales_F > PHOS-HE28 > PHOS-HE28. The sequence goes on from JAEUTB010000092.1 coordinate 19,553, forward strand.
GTGCTGATCGCGGATGCGGTACTCGTCCAATTCGAGGATGCGTGTGGTGAGCCCGGTGAGGAAATCACGATCGTGGCTCACCAGCAGGAAGGTACCATCGTAGTTCTTCAGCGCTTCCTTCAGCACATCCTTGCTCTGGATGTCCAAGTGGTGCGTGGGTTCGTCCAGGATGAGGAAGTTCAGGGGCTTCAGCAACATGCAGCACAGCGCCAAGCGGGCACGCTCTCCACCGCTCAACACCTTCACCTTCTTGTCCACATCCTCACCGCTGAACATGAAGGCGCCGAGCATGGCGCGCACGCGCAGCCGGTTCTCCTCGCTGGCCGCATACTCCGCGGTCTCCATCACGGTGCCTTGCGGGTTCATGCGCTCGGGCATGTCCTGCGCATAATAGCCGATGATGACATTGTGCCCCAGACGGATCTCGCCCTCATAGGCCTCCTCGTTCATGATCATCCGCACGAGGGTGGACTTGCCCGTGCCATTGGCGCCTACCAGCGCGAGGTGCTCGCCTTTGGCGATGGTGAGTTCCGCGTTCAGGAAGATGCGTTTCTCCTTGGATGGATCGCTCTTGTCGGGATAGGCCTTGCTCACGCCCTTCACCTCGGCCACGATCTTGCCACTGGAAGGTGCGGGCGGGAACTTCACAAGCATCTTGCGCAGATCCTCGTCCTCCACCTCGATGCGGTCCAGCTTCTCCAGTTTGGTGATCAAGCTTTGGGCAAAGGCGGCCTTGCTGGCCTTCGCGCGGAACTTGTTGATGAGGGCCTCCGTCTCCTTGATGTAGCGCTGCTGATCCTTGGCTTGTGCGGCCTGTTGCTCGCGCTCCACCTTGCGCAGCTCCACGTATTCGCTCCATGGCACCTTGCGGTCGATCAGTTTCCCGTTGCTCACCTCGATGGTCCGTTTGGTGAGGCGATCGAGGAAGGTCTTGTCGTGCGAGATGAGCACCAGTGCCGAAGGGTAGTTCTTCAAGAGGTCCTCCAACCACTGGATGGCGGGAAGATCGAGGTGGTTGGTCGGTTCGTCCAGCAGCAGCAGGTCGGGCCGCAGGAGCAGCAGGCGCGCGAGCTCTGCACGCATGCGCCAACCACCGCTCAGTTCGCGCATGAGGCGGTGCATATCGTCGCCTACGAAGCCGATGCCTTTCAACATGCGTTCGATCTGCATGTCGTGGTCGCCTGCGCCGATGGCATTGAGCCGCTCGTGGGCGTGCGCGAGTTGGGTGGCCAGTTCGATCGCTTCTTCGTCGGTCGTGGCCTTCTCCAGTTCCTTCTCGATGCGCTCCAGTGAAGCGTTCAGCGTTAGTGCTTCCTCGAAGGCCTTCTCCGCCACCTGCCATGGCGTGAGTTCGAGGTTGTGGGCCATCTCCTGAGGCAGATAGCCCAGGGTGAGTTCCTTCGGCTTGCCGATGGTGCCTTTGTCAAAGGGCTGCACACCGGCCAGGGTCTTCAGCAAGGTGCTCTTTCCTGCCCCGTTGCGGCCGACCAAGCCGATGCGGTCGTCGGCACCGATGAAGAAGTTGAAGTCGTCGAACATCGGCCGTTGACCGAAATGCAGGGTAAGGCCTTGGACCGTGATCATTGGGCAGGTGGGCTGGAGATGCGGGCTTTCGAGCGCAGGCTGGCGAAAGGGCGCGCAAAAGTACGGGTCTACGGAAAAAGAGAAGGCCCCCGGTGTTCCCAGAGGCCTTCACGATGTTGGTCTTTCTTGTCAGAAGTTCCAGAGGTCGTGTTCGAACTCGAACAGGGCCTGCTTGATCTCCTCACCTTCCAAGAGGGCGTCTAGACCGGTCTTGTACTCGTTGATGCCGCGGTCGTACACGTTGCTCCACTTGGTGATGTAGCTGCTGAACTGGCGCTTCCAGAAGATATCCTCGAAGCTGCGGCGCTCGGCGTCGTTCTCGCGGTTGAAGGCCTCCCAGTTCGCGAACACGTAGCGGCACTCGGGGTAGTACAGCCAGAAGAGTGGCGCATAACCCCTCACCTCACCGTCGTCACCCTTCACCTCCTTCATCGGCGCTATACCGAGGATGCGTATGTCCATGGTACTGCGCTGCTTGTCGAAGATCCAATCTTCCTTTATCCGATACATCTTCACATCGGCGCTTTCAACCGTGATCTCCTGCACAACGGGTTCGAGCTCACCTGTTTCCAAGCTCTCGGTCCATTGCGTATCGATACGGGTGAAAATGTCCTTCAGATCCGTGGCGAGCAGCGGCTTCTTGAACTCGTCATCGTCGGCGAGCGGTCCAGGATCGTAGGCAGTGATGGACCCGTCCACCAAAAGACCTTGACGGATGACGTCGAACAAGCTCTTGCGGTCGTTGATGGCCTCCGTGGGGAAATACAACGGATGGTTCATCTTCTCGCGCAGGTCGATCGTACGCCATACACGGCGCGCCCACAGCACGTCCGCTTCGCGGATGTGGGTGTAAGGCACCACGCGCTTGGTCTTGGTGTGCTCCTTGATGTAGGCACCGTCGAGCACGGTCTGGGCCACGACCTCCGGCGTGGAGCAGAACCCGGTCACCGCGATCGCGGCGACGGTCAGGATGTTCTTGCAGGTCCTCATCATGGTTGCAGGCTGGTTTATGTCACTTTGAACGACAACGAACCCAGGTTACGTGTGGTACCGTCAGGGCCACGCGCTTTGATGCCTTCGATGTACACCTTCTGGCCAGGTTTGGCCTTCTGGAACATCTCTTTCATGTCACCGCTCACCGCAGCGCCCTTGGCGATCTTCTCGATGGGCGTTCCACCCACGATCATGGTCACCCTGTACTCTACGACCTCGAACTTCAAGTCGAACTCGAAGTCGATCATCTTGGCGATGACACCGGCGGCGGCCGTCAGCTCTGGTTTCTTGATGGTCTCGTCATCCACGCTCTTACCGCCGAAGTAGGGGCGGGGGTTCGGCACGTTCTTCACCCGGAACTTCATGCCGGGCATGGGCTTCTTCGAGCCGTCGGGATTGGTCACCGTAGCGCCCACGGTAGCCTCAGCTTCCTTGCCTGGACGCATGATGTAACCATCGGCGGACTTGGTCAGGGTACCGTTCGTTGCGGTAGCTACGATATCCTTGTTGCTGTACCCCGAAACGCTCACGCTCACCGGGTTGTCCACCCCGCGGTAGAACACGTTCATCTTCGTGGGGCTCACGACCAAGGAAGGAGCTGCCACTTCGTAGGTGGTCTCGAACACCTCAACGGTCTCTTCGCCACCCACAGGCTTGAACTTGATGATACCGCGCACGGTCTGCAGACCAGCACCACCAGCCACGCGCTCGAGCATGGCCTTCGCGCCGTTCATCGGCAGCTTGATGGCTTCGCCGTTGATCTTCTTCGCCACGGTGTCCACGGTAGCACCAGGGCCAGCGATGTACACCTCAGGGGCGTTCTGGTCGTCGTAAGCACCCAAGAAGATCTCCGCAGTGTACTTGCTGCCCACGGTCACGTAGCTGCTCAACGGCTTCACGATGGTGGTGAGCTTGTTGAACTTGAAGCTCTTGCCTTCCACCGCATCCATCATGCGCTTCACCACTTCACCTTCCGCGTTGCGCACATCAGCCTGGATCTTGCTCAGGATGGTGATACCGGCGGCCAAGGGAACGTGATAGAAGTTGATGCTCTGCCAGTTGTTCATGGTCCCGGAGGCATCCTTGCGGTCCTCGAAGTTGAACACCCGGTCCATGGAAGCCGCCAGCTCGGTATCGTCCTTGCGGCTGTTCTTCACCAGCTCACGGAACGCCTCCAGCTTGTTCTTCAGGTCGGTGGCCGACATGGGTCCGTCCTTCGGGGTGGCTGGTTCTCCACCGATCATCAAGTTGGTCAGCTCATCGTGGCTGTCCTTCTTGGTTACCTTGGCCAGGTCCACGATCCGTCCGTCGCTCAGCACCACGCTATCGCGGGGCCAACCTTCGGCGGTGATGATGGCGTTGGCCTTGATGGAATCGATGTAGGCGATGATCTCCGCACCTGCGGCCTTGATCTTCTTGGCCTCTTCCCACGCCGCCCCATATTTCGCTGCATTCTCGCCGGCGAACGATTCGAAGCTCTTGTATTGAGCGTTCATCTTGTCGTTCAGCGAGAGCTTGGTGTTCTCCAGACCGTTGTTCACGGTGATGAAGCTGTCGAGGATCTCCTTGGACACGTTCATGGCCAGGAGTGCCGTCAGCACCAAGTACATC
>JAEUTB010000094.1 GCA_016787995.1 Flavobacteriales bacterium
GGCACCAAGTGCAGGATGGCCTTGTCCACCGTGGTGACCTTGTCCACCACCTCCTCACCGGTGGTGGGATCGATGACCACCGTGGCGTTGGGATCCTCGTAAGTCAGGTCCCAGCGTTGCAGTTGTTCCATCATCAAGCCGAGGCGGAACGGGGCGTGTTTGAATTTGTAGGTGACGCCCAATTGCACCTGTAGGGGCAGTTTCTCCCGTTCATCGGTGAACGTGGATAGCTGGGCCCCGAGGTTGCGGACCATACCCGAAACGGTGAGCCCGAGCTTCTTCTTGTGGAAGGTGCCACCCAGATCCACGCCCCAGGCGGTGGAGCGATAGGTATCAAGGGCACTGTTGATGAACTTCACATTGGCCCCCACGGAGAACAGGCTATCGACCGGATACCCGGCGCCCACTTGGAACACCTGTTCACCGGCGCGGAACTCACCCAAGACCTCTCCCACTTCGTCGGTGCGCTGGAAGGTGCCATAGTCCAAGTACTGGACCGAAGCCGCGACCGTGATCCTGGAGCTATCGAGGTGGTGGGCGTACGCAGCATAGCCCACTTTGATCCCATCCAAATAAGGCAGGTAACTGAGGGCCACCTGCCTGCCGCTTTCCTTATCCAGCAGCGCCGGATTGAAGATCCCGAGGTTGAGGTCGCCATCGCGCACGGCGATGTAGTTCCCTCCGAGCGCTGCAGCACGCGCCGAACTAGGGATATCCAAGAGGCGGAACGCACTCTGGCCTCCCAATTGGGCGGAGAGCGAACCCACGAGGAGGGTGCCGGCGAGGAGCGACAGTTGACGTAACGGTGCGTGCATCGGTGTCGGTTGCGGGAAGGGAACGCAAGATAGCGGTGCATAGTATCCACCGCGCTCTGGTCCTTTGAACCGGGCCCGGTACCTTTCGCCGCCATGCTTCGGTGTATACTCCCTTTCCTTGCCGCCATAGCCGTGTTAGCCGGCTGTTCCCCTTCTCAAGATGTGGTGGGCCATGGTCCTTTCCAAAAGCGGAAGTACCGGCCGGGGTGGCATGTGGACTGGGCTTCGGTGAAGGACACTCCGATGCCCACGCGCTCATCCGCATCCCGTTCTGGGGTCGTTCCCATGGAACCCTTGCCCTACGAACGCGATGTACCTACGGCTGATCCTCTCCTGGCTTCCACCGCTACCGAGCACAATGGGCTTTCTGACCAAGCTCCCGAGCGACTCGCGCAACGGACCATTCAGGCCACACCCGGAGTGCCGACGATACGGCCCGAACCGAAAGTCGTGCTGAACGAACCGCCTGCGGAGGAACAGCCGCGCCGTTGGAATCGTATGGCCTTGATCTCGGGGATCTTCATGATCCTCTCCATCGCCGTAGCGTTGATCAGCGGTGGTGGTGGCATCTTCCCCTACCTGCTCACCTTCTCCTTCCTAACCGGTCTCATCGGCTTGCTATTAGCCATCAAGCACAAGGAGCGGGGCAAAGGCATCGCGATCGCAGCCATCGCCTGGCCGGTGGTGATCATCGCTGCGGTGATCGCAGCCCTCAACGCGGTGTGGTGAGGATCAGCGATCCCTGAACAACAGCGAACCATCGCCGTAGCTGAGGAACCTGTAGCCATTGGCCAAGGCATGGTCGTAGATCCTGCGCCAATCGGGCCCGACGAATGCGGCTACCAGGAGCAGCAACGTGCTTTGGGGTTGGTGGAAGTTGGTGACCAGTGCATCGGCCAGCCGGAAGGTGTAGCCCGGTGCTATCAGGAGGGCCGTGGTTCCGCTCAACGGTGAACCGGAGCGCTCCACGGTCGCGATCACCGCGTCGACTGCTGCAGCGGTGGATGGCAGCTCGGATCCGACATGCGCGTACGGCTCCCATTGATCGATATGCATGTTGGCCGCTGCACGGCCTTGAAGCAGCATCACACCGTGCCAGTAAACGCTCTCCAATGTGCGCAGGGCGGTGGTGCCTACCGGTACGATCGGACCCGTCTCCACCTGGGCGCGCAACTGCTTCAACGCCTCCAGCGGTACACGCACCTGCTCGCTGTGCATGGCATGCTGCTCCATGCGGTCGCTCTTCACGGGCAGGAAGGTCCCTGCACCCACGTGCAAGGTGATCCGTGTGGTCCGGATGCCGCGACGTTCCAGGCCGTTCAACACGGCTTCGCTGAAATGTAAACTCGCCGTCGGGGCCGCGATGGAGCCGTCGTGAGCCGCGAATACGGTGTTGTAGCG
>JAEUTB010000186.1 GCA_016787995.1 Flavobacteriales bacterium
GTGCTGCGGATGTTGGTGCCGAACTGTTCGCTGGCCACGGTGACGAAGATGACCCAGTAGCCGGTGGCCAGGCCCAGGGCGAGGCAGAGCCAGTTGTACGCCGCGATGGTGGCACCGTGCATGCCGAAGAGGAAGATGAGCGTGAGCACCAGGTTGGCCGCGAGGTAGAGGAAGATGACCTTCTTGCGGCTGCGCAGTACCTGGCTGAGAATGCCGCTGAGCAGGTCGCCGATGCTGAGGCCGATGTACGCGTACTTGATGGCCTCGCCGTTGATGCGTTTGAGCCCCGCTTCGTCCAGGGCGCTGGTGTCGATGCGCAGTTCGGGGATGAAGACATCCTGCGAAAGGCTCACCAGCACACCGATGACATACCACACCGGCACCCCGATGAGGATGCAGCTGAGGTAACGCAGGAAACGGCCGCGGTCGTTGAAGAGCATGAGCAGGTCGCCTTTCTTCACGGTGCTGTGCTGCACGTTCTTGAAGAGTCCGCTCTCGAAGGTGCCGATGCGCATGGCCAACAACACCAAACCCATGAGGCCGCCGACGAGGTAAGTCACCTGCCAGTTCATCAAGGCGTTACCGGTGATGCTCTGCCAAAGGCTCCCGAACCAGGCACCTTTGTCGGCCACTTCCGCGGCGAAGACGGCGCCCAAGGCTCCGATAGTGACCACCACCATGGTGCCGTAACCGCGTTTGTCGCGCGGCAGCGTTTCGGTGATGAGCGTGATGCCCGCACCCAGTTCGCCCGCCAGCCCGATGCCCGCGATGAAGCGCACGATGGCATAGGTGGTGAGGTCGAAGGTGAAGGCGTTGGCGATGTTAGCTGCAGAGTACAGCAGGATGCTGCCGAAGAGCACAGTGATGCGCCCTTTCTTGTCGCCCCATACGCCCCACAGGATGCCACCGATCAACATGCCCAGCATCTGGATGTTGAAGAGATCGATGCCGATGTCCTTGATGTCCGGATGCCCGGCGCCAAGGATGAACTCGAGGCTATCGCGCTTCACCACGTTGAAGAGCACGAGGTCGTAGATGTCCACGAAATAGCCCAACGCCGCCACGACGACAAGCAGGAAAGAGCGGCCGGGGAAGATGTTCTTCATGGTTGAGGCTCGCGAAGGAAGCACCGCGCCGCGGATGAAACAAACGGCCGCTGACCGAGGAGCCATGCTTGCCCCTGCCCTTCCCCCCTCGACCTTCATCGCACCACATTCAACATTCTTCATTTTACATTCTTCCATCTCCCCCTGCCATCCGCCTTTCCTTTGCACCATGCGGCAACCGTTGTTCATCGTTCTCTTGTTTTCCGGCTGTGCCACCGCTCAGCCGGGCTCCTCAGGCAAGGCCCTCCCCTACGACATGCGCCAACCAGCGCGTGTGTTCGAGCTGCCATCCCTGCTCACGGAAGTCTCCGCGCTCACCGATGTGGACGATAGTACGGTGGCCTGTGTCCATGACGAGTCGGCCAGTGTCTATTTCCTTTCCCTGAACACGGGACGGATCATCGACAGTGTGTCCTTCGCGGGACCGGCCGATATGGAAGGGCTGACGCGGGTGGGCTCCGAATTCTTCGCCTTGCGCAGTGATGGGCTCATCCATCGTCTTGGCGACCGCTCCGCACGTTTGGCCGTGCGTGACACCTTCCGCCTGGCCATTCCTAACAAGAACATCGAAGGGCTGGGCTTCGACGATCGTACGGGCCTGGTGTTGGTCTCTCCCAAGGACTTCATGAAGGGGTCCAAAGAGGGCAAGGATGAACGGGTGATCTACGCCATCGACCCACAGGCCACCGCGAAAGCCCCGCGTGTGATCCTCCGGCTGTCCTTGGAGGACCTTGAACGCCAGGCTGCCGCGCTGGGCATCGTCATCCCCAAGGAGAAGAAAGGGAACGGCAAGGAGAAGTCGACCTTGAAATTGCGTTACAGTTCAGTGGCGGCACACCCCACCACCAACCACTACTACCTGCTTTCGGCGGTGGATCGCACCTTGCTTGTTGTGGATCGTCAGGGACGCCTTGTCGATCTGGTGAGCTTGGATGCGAAGTTGTTACCCAAACCCGAGGGCATCACCTTCATGGCCAACGGGGACATGTGGTTGAGCAGCGAGGGCAAGGGACGCACGCCGGTGCTGGTGCGCTACACGATGAAGGACTGAGGATGCGCTAATCCAGGATCTCGTCCACGTTCTTCTTGATCATGGTCCCCAAGCGGGCCATGGGCAGGTCGTTGGTGTCTGTGCCGAACGGATCCTCGATCTCCTCGGCGATCAGTTCCAAGCTGGCCAGCACGTAGAAGATGAACATCACCACGGGTATGGCCAGATAGCCCAGGGAGAACACGAAGCCGAAGGGCAGTGTGAGCACGTAGATGACGATGAACTTCTTGATGAAGCTGCTGTAGGAGTAAGGGATGGGGGTGTTCTTGATCCGTTCACAGGCCCCGCAGATGTCCAGGAATTGGACCAACTCGGTATTGAGCACGATCAGTTGGTCGCCTGTGATGGCCTTTTCGTGGTACATCCGCTGGATGCGTTGCTGCATCAGGCTGATCACCTGGGAAGGCACGTGCTTGCTGCGGTCCAGGTCAGGGATCTCGGGGTGCGGCTTGTCGTCCAGTTCCAAGCGTGTTTTCTCCAGTTGCAAGTGGCGCCGAAGCTCTTCTGGGAACATGCCGATCAGGCGGCCGAAGAATTCACGTGTGGAGGTCTGTTCGTGCGGCACCATCACGGCGACCTTCACAGCGAGGTTGCGGCTCACGTTCACCAGCTGGCCCCAGAGCTTGCGTCCTTCCCACCAGCGGTCGTAGGCCGTATTGGTGCGGAACACGAGCAGCATGCTGATGGCGAAGCCCAGTAAACTGTGCATCACCGGCAAATTGCTCACGTCGCTGGTCTCGCTCATGTGCAGGTATTCCACCTCCAGGTAGCGCACCCCGGCGGTGAACAACCCGACGAGGATGAGCAAAGGCACCAGCTTGCGGAAGGTATCGCTGCGGTGCAAGGCCAGTGCCTTGAACCAGTTGCGGCTGTCGTAGGTGATCATGCGCCCTGCCCCTTATTCGTAATGCTTGCGGACCATCCGCTCGAACATGCGGCCGGGCAGCACTTTCTTCAGCACGATGCTCAGCCGTTGCACGCCTTGGGCCACGATGTAGGTGGCCTTGGGTCTGCGGGCGTTGATCACCTTCTCCACCACTTGCGCCAGTTCATCGGGATCGCGGCTGTAGTGCATACTTCCTCCGAGGATGGCCATGGCCTTCTCGTAGCCGGGCTTGTTGGCCTCGGAGATCACATCGGGCTTGAGGCGTGCGGCAGCGATGTTGGTATTGAACTCGCCGGGTTGGACCGTGAGCGCGTGGATACCGAAGCGTGCCACCTCCGTGCTCAAGGCTTCGGTGTAACGCTCCAAAGCGGCTTTGCTGGCGCTGTAGAAGCTGCGGTAGGGCAGGCCGAAGTTGCCCGCCACGCTGGTGACGTTGATGATGAGGCCGCCACCCTGTGCCCGCATCTGCGGCAGTGCGGCGCGACAGACCCGGTGCGCACCCAGCAAATTAGTATCCAGCAAGCGCGCCGCCAGTTCCGGGGTGATGTCCTCGGCAGGCCCTTGGATGCCTAGTCCGGCATTGTTGATGACCACATCGAGCCGACCGGTGCGTTGAATGACCTCCGCGATGGCCGCGTTGACGGAATCGTCGCTCGTGACATCCATGGCGACCAAGGGGAAAGCACCATGGCCTTCGCCGAGCTGGGGTTGGCGGCTGGTGCCGAGAACATTGTGTCCGGCTTTGGCCAGGCGCAGGCCGATAGCCTTGCCGAGCCCACTGGAGGCGCCGGTGATGAGAATGACTTTCGGTGGTGCGGGCATCGGCCGGAAAGGTAGCGCACCTCAGAGCCTGTTCAGGGTCTCTTGAACGATGGACTCCGAGGCTATTTTTCGTTCAGACACAGCCTGAAAATGGTGGCGTAGCGGTGCCTACGTGATCATTTTGCAGGCGAAGTATGGGCGGAAAAGAGCCCGGAGGACGAGTTTGAAGAGACCCTGAAGAGGCTCTTCGTCAGGGCAAAAAAAGAGGGGCAAGCGACCCGCATCGCACCGCTACAA
>JAEUTB010000239.1 GCA_016787995.1 Flavobacteriales bacterium
GATCATCGTAGGCATGGCTCAGGCGGCTTTCGCGCTGGTCATGTCGCTCACCGGACTTGCACCAGCAGCACCCAGGGTCTCCACGCGGAAGAAGTACACCTTGCCGCTCTCCAACCCTTCGAACAGCAGGCGGTTCTTGCCCGTTACCGTGTGCAGGCGCCAGCTCTTCTCATCCAAGGGGTCGCCCTCGCAGATGTAGACCTGGTAAGCCATGCGGCCACGCACACCGCGGAAGCGCAACTCCAAACTGCCGGGGAACGGACGCGCCAGCGCCACCACATCCTTGGGCGCCGGCAGGATGCCTTTCGGCTTCGAAGCGGCCACCATTTCGAAACCCGCGCTGGTGATGAGTTCCGGATCGCCGTTGCTCACCGTTTGCACATAGCCCCCCAGGTCCTGGCGCAGACCCTTCAACTCCGCGAAGGCGATGTCGCGCTCCTGCTTGTCCAGGCGGCTCCGCGTGAAGGCATAGGCCTGCACCGCGTTGTCCAACCGGTCCGCCGCGGTGGTCACCACCGACAGCGCTGGCATGGGCGAGGCGAACGCTGCATTGCCCGTCAGCTTGGACACGTTGGTCTGCGCCTTGTCCACGAGCGCTTCGAAACTCACCCGGCTATGGCCGAGCTTTATCGCATAATACTGCTTCTTCATTTGCTGGGGCCTATCAGGCTGTACCCCCAAAAGCGTTGGTTATGGGCCTTATGCGCAGCGGGCAGGGCCCTTGTTCCTGCCCCTACCGGATGCACGGTAAACAATACCTTACTGCATATCCGGTAGGTACACCGCGCAAGGCCACGTCGCTCTAGCGTTCCGTCGAAATGCACCTGTGCCCCGAAAAACAGCCGTGGTCGGCCCCGTTGTGTCGGTCGTAAGGCGGGCAGCGACGATGGACCTGCGGTTTTGGACACGCGACTCGTTCTTTCAGTCACGCGACTCACGTCGTCGGTCACGCGACTCGCGTCGTCAGACACGCGACTCGCGTCGTCAAGCACGCGACTCGCGTCATCAGGCACGCGACTCGTGCCATCAGGCACACGACTCACGCCGCCGGTCACGCGACTCCCTTCGTCGGACACGCGACTCGCGCCGTCGGTCACGCGACTCGCGCCATCAGGCACGCGACTCGCGTCGTCGGTCAAGGGACTCGAGCTGTCGGTCACGCGACTCGCGTCATCAGTCACGCGACTCGCGTCGTCAGGCGAGCGACTCACACCGTGGGTCACGCGACTCGCGCCGTCGATCACGCGACCTGCGTCGTCAGACACGCGACTCGCGCCGTCAATCACGCGACTCGCGTTGTCGGTCAAGCGACCTGCGCCGTCGGTCAAGCGACGCGCGCATCCAGACCATGTACCAATGCCATCCGTCCAGCGGGCAACGGTGCGGAGCGCAGCCCCCCGAACACCCGTACACTGCATCGTGCGCGTTTACCATACGCCAGAAGCCGCACACCAGGGCCGCCCGATCGCATCCCCGCGTGTACCGATACAGCACGCACTACACCCGGCACCGGCATGGGGTACACACCCCAGCCTCGAGCGTATGCAGGGGTTGGAAGGCCGTCTCCGCCGCTCAGTCCAGCTGATTGGTCAGCACGAAGTGCATCAGCTCCTTGTCGGAATGCAGGCCGAGCTTCCGGTACACGTTGCGGCGGTAGGTCTCGGCCGTATGGCGACTGATGCCCATGCGCCGCGCCACATCCACCAACGTATCCACATCGGTGCGGGTGTAGCAACGCACGAACTCCTTTTCGCGCGGCGTTAGGGCCGCCCAGCAGGCCTCGCACTGGTCCGCCTCTGCCTGGCAGCTGTGCCACAGCTGGGCCGTCACCAGCTCGTTCACGAAGACATGCTTGCGCAGGGCACTGTCCATGGCGCTGAACAGCTCCGTCGGGAGCGCGGTCTTGCACAGCACCCCGTAGGCCCGGCACCGCATGGCCCGCATCACCACCACCGGCCCCGTATCGAAGCTGATGGCAAGCGCCACCGTGCGCGGCTGGTGGCGCCTGATCCACGACAAGGTCTCATACCCGTCGCGTTCCGGCATCCGCAGGTCCACCAAGGCCAGGTGTACATGCCCCCATTCCTTGCAGCGCTCTTCGTAGTCCACGCCGTTAGCGGCCTCCAGCACCATGTGGGGCTTGCCCCAGCCCTCCAATACCCGGATCACACCTTGCCGAAAAAGAGGGTGGTCGTCCACCACCGCGATGCGCAGCACCGCACTCCCGCTTTGCTCCATGGCCAAATGCATTAAGGACCATAAACCTTTTCGCGCGGGAGAGTGGAACGAATGTACTGGATGTTGTTCGAAAGGCTTATGCAGGAATGGATGGGGACGGGAGAATGAAGAATGTAGAATGTAGAATGAAGAATGTAGAATGTAGAATGGTAAATGGTGAACGCGGAAGGGGCGCTGACCAGCGTCATTTGGAGAACAGCAACCCGTATCCTAGCTTCGCTGGACCTACCGCTGTATGCAATAGCTTTATCCATCCTCTAACCACCACCACCCCGCGGCCTTTTGCCGCCGACCACCCCCCCTATCATACCGACCGGAACTTGCTTGGCGCTTTGCGTGCGGGCAACTACCGGTACCAATTGAACAGCGCAGCGACAGAACGAACATGGCGAAGACGAAGAAGGATAGTGCGGAAGAGCCAAGCAACAAGCAGGGCCGCGTAGCCGCTGAACCTATTGGCCACTTGGACCACGGACCTATGGCTGCGCCACCTGTGCCCTACCCCGCAGCCAAGCGCGGACGAGGCCGACCACCTAAGACCAAGAGCCCAGAGGCCAATGGCTCCGCCACCACTAAAGCCAAAGGCCCCAAAGCCCCCAAGCCCGCACCCGACAAATCCCTCGAGACCTGGATCTGGGATGCCGCCTGCTCCATACGCGGCGCCAAGGACGCCCCCAAGTACAAGGACTACATCCTGCCGCTCATCTTCACCAAGCGCCTGTGCGATGTGTTCGACGATGAGCTGGACCGCATCGCCGCCGAGGTGGGCAGCCGCGAAAAGGCCTTCAAGCTGGTGAAGGCCGACAAGAAGCTCGTGCGCTTCTACCTGCCCCTGCAGCCCGCCGACCCCGAGCAGCCCGTGTGGAGCGTGGTGCGCACCCTCAGCGACAAGATCGGCGAGCAGCTCACCACGCACCTGCGCGACATCGCCAAGGCCAACCCCCTGCTGCAGGGCATCATCGACCGCGTGGACTTCAACGCCACCACCCACGGCCAGCGCGACCTGGCGGACGACCGCCTCAGCAACCTCATCGAGGCCATCAGCACCAAGCGCCTTGGCCTCAACGATGTGGAGGCCGACATCATCGGTAAGAGCTACGAGTACCTCATCCGCAAGTTCGCCGAGGGCGGCGGGCAGAGCGCCGGCGAGTTCTACACCCCCGGCGAGGTGGGCACCATCATGGCCCGCGTGCTGGAGTGCGAACCCGGCATGGAGGTATACGACCCCTGCTGCGGCAGCGGCGGCCTGCTGGTGAAGTGCGAGAGCGAAATGGAACGGCGCATGTCGGTAGGCGGACCTCCCGGTCCGCCCGTGCATAGTGGCGGACCGGGAGGTCCGCCCGCCTACGCTCCCCTGCGCCTCTATGGCCAGGAGTACGTGCCCGAGACCTGGGCCATGGCCAACATGAACATGATCATCCATGACATCGGGCCGCTCGAGATCGGCGACACCTTCAAGAACCCCAAGTTCCGCGAAAGGGGGCGCCTGAAAGCCTTCGACCGCGTGGTGGCCAACCCCATGTGGAACCAGGACTGGTTCACGGAGGCGGACTATGCCAACGACGAGCTGGACCGCTTCCCCACCGGTGCGGGTTTCCCCGGCAAGGCCAGTGCAGAGGTTGTTGGGGCGTGCCCCGCCTCAAATGCAGGCGGGTCGGGCTTTCCCCTCCAAGTCCTCGACCGGATTACCGGCCAAAGGGCTTTCCGGTACCATCCCTCACACGACATCCCGCAAATCAACGCACAACCCTTCGAACAATGAGGAAGCTCAACTTCCCTGTAGTGCGCCGCGTTCGTCTCTCGCACTTCTCCTTGTACACGCTACAAGACCAAATCGAGTTCACACTTGGCGCAGGGGTTACTTGCATTGCCGGTGCAAATGGCCTTGGAAAATCCACGTTCCTCCAAATTCTGAACTACGGACTTACAGGAGTTGTTCCTCGCCCGGATCAAAAGTTCGCTTCAGTTGATGACTACTATCGGGATATTACAACCTTCTCAAGGGATTACTTCCAAGGAAGGGTTAAGCCAGAAGACCGTGAAATTGCAGAAATCGAACTTGAAATTGTCATTGGAGCAAAAACCATCAAATTGATTCGAGGATTTGATGAACCTGATTCGCTTCGTTCGCTCATGGTTAGTAATGATGCGACTGATTATGGTCAAATGACTCCGGAAGATCGCGATGCCAGCTATAGGCTGCTGTTGATCAAGCTTATCGGACTCTCATCTTTCAAAGAATTAGTATTCATTCAATCGTTCGTCCTGACGTTTGATGAACGGCGGCATCTTCTGTTCTGGGACCCCAAAGTATTAGAGGATTGCCTCTTTCTGTTTGTTGGGGTTGACAAAGATCAACGTGCCGAAGCCGAAAAGATGAGGCGTGAAATGGAGCGTGCTGATTCGCGGGTAAGAAACCTGCGATGGAATATGACCCAACAGAAGGATAGACTTGACAGCTATCGCCAAGTGCTTCGCGGAACAGAGCTCACCGACGACGAGGTCAGTACCTATGAAGAATTTGAGAAACTCTTGGACAGAACAAAGCAGCAATCATCTGAAGTAGAACTTATTGAAGCCAGGCTGCGTGACGCAAAGCTGACTCTCGCTGAAGCTGCTGCACGCGCGACAGTCATACGAAGTGATTACCAACGAGAGTTCACTGAACTTGTTGTCGGAAGGCACTCGGTTGAGAGTGCGCCAGCAGTGCAGCTCGCATTGATTGAACACAAGTGTGCCATTTGCGGCACTGAAGGTGTGACTGTAATGGAGCCGATAAAGAAGTCCATTGCAGAGCATAAATGCCCGCTTTGCAAAGCGGCAACCGACCGCACAAACATACCAGACCACGTTCGCAACCGGTTAAAGGAACTAGACCAGGAACTTGCTCAACAGAAAAAGAACGTCGATTCGAGTATGCTCTCAATCACTCAACTTGAAGAGGAAAGAGCAAAGCGTTTGGGAATGCTTGAAGCCGCACAACAGGTGCTCAGTGATTTTGAAGAGCGTCACAGCAAAATCGTCGAACGGGGCAAGCCCGTTGATGCGAATCATGAACAGGTCATAGCCGCGTATGAGAAGACTATTGCTGACATCGATAAGGAGCGATTGAAGCAGAAGGCAAAGAGCGCAGAGGCAGCAAAGGCCTATAAGCAGATACAAAGGAGACTTGAACAGGAGTATTTGAGTATTCAGCAGGACTTCGTTCCGAAGTTCAGCAAACTGGCTAATCTCTTCCTCGGAGTCGACTTGGACATCCAACTTGAAATCCGCGATAAGAGTGTCTCATTAGCACTGACCGTTAAGAAGACCCAGCGTCGAGCTGACCACGACCTCTCCGAAAGTCAGCGCTTCTTTGTCGACATCGCACTCAGAATGGCACTCGCGAGCTATGCCTCACCGGAAGGGAACGGGGCGCCGCTCTATATCGACACGCCGGAAGGTAGCCTTGATCTTGCATACGAAGCACAAGCCGGCCAAATGATAGCAGAGTTTGCCAATGACGGTCATCCCATCTTCATGACCGCGAACATCAACACTTCAGCGCTGCTCTCGGAAATAGCGAAAGGATCACGCCTTGGTTTTGGACTGCAGCGGTTGTACAAGTGGCGTGAGCTCTCTGAAGTACAGGAAAAGCACGAATCCGACTTTGAGAATCGCTTGAATGAACTTGAGAAACTCGCACATCCTCGCAAGAAATGACTAGTTTTCAGGCATACTTTGACTCGCTGTTCTTGGGCGCAAGACTGACCGAAACTGTCCGAGGCTTTTCGCGATCGGAATTACACCTTCTTTCCTACGCGAGCTGTCTGCTCTCATTATATGGAGGTAAGCCGGTAAGCGATTGGGACTATAACTTCAGCTCAACCCCCTCTGGACTACCCTATGCACCGGATTTGGACGAAGCGATAAGCTACAACATGCGGATGGGCTATGTCACGGAACAAGGAAATCTTCTTAAAGTGACCGCAGAAGGAAACTTGGGTCTCGATTTCTGGAAAGAGCTTACAATAAACCAAGAGCGAGTCGTCTATCTCAATGGTGCTTCGGATTGCCTGTTGCTATTCACTCCCAACGTCATTAGAGAAGCGATTGAATATGAACCGGCGTTTGCATTCATCAAACGCCATACTCAGACTTCTTGGCTATTCAGTGAACAAATTGTGGACCGCCTTCACGACACGTTCGCAGAACTTCGAGCACTAATGCCCTATGGAAGTGAGGACCTCTCTCTTCCGCTAACCGCTTGGTTGGAGTACTTGCTAATCACTGGACGAGAGAATGAGCGTCACAACACAGCGAATTGATACTACAGTGATGCAGCGACTGCTTACGACGCAGCCGTTATTACAGGCTGAAGCTGTGTATGGAACACTCGGTAAGGACCGAGTGAAGTTCATGCTGCGCTTTCTAAAGGTCCTGGGCCACACCAGCCGTGTTGATCGCTCGACACGATTAACTGTATTTTCTATATTGGATGCAGATGCAACGTTAGATGAAGAAAGGTTGAGACGCGCTGAACGCTTTAGACAGGGGGAGATGCTTAGAGGACTGGTGCAGACAGAAACTGTTGAGATAAGATCAGATGGAACGGCCTTTATTTGGAGCGGAGATGTTGCCGATATCCTCGAGAGGCATGTGAAAATAATCGTCTATAAGCTTGTTCAAGAAGTTGAAGAGATTTGGATCGGAACGGAGTGCATCCCAGTGGAGAAGTTCCTTCCCGGCGCATCCAGTCAGTTCATCCTACATCACTTCGACACCATACGAGAAGCTATCCTGCATTACCGTGAGCACCTAGCGAGGGCATCAACATGTCTATTGCTCCGCGAAGCATGGCAGGATCGAGATAAGCGCTTTTGGTTTGCACCCAAACCTGAGTTTCGACTGCGCAACTCGCTCTGTCAATTCTTGCGGAGTAGTACACGGTTTGATGATTACTGGGTTCGTCCAGAGCAATTCGTTGATGAAACTGATCCCGTTGATATTAAGGTCACCTCGCAGATGTCCACACGGGAGGCTCTGATTGAGGTGAAATGGATCGGCAAGTCGCGGAGCAAGGATGGTAAGCGATGGACATCGAATCACGGTGAGTCACGAGCTCAGTCCGGAGCTAAGCAATTAGCGGAGTATCTAGATAAGCACAAGCGCAACAGTCCCGCATCTGATACACTGGGTTATCTTGTCGTGTTTGACTGCCGAAGAGATGGTCTAACTGTGGGCACTACATCAATCACCAGCGCACAAGCGGAACATTATCGCACACGTGAGGTGACCTATAATCCAGAATACCACGTTACCCGAACCGACTTCGAAAAGCCGATTCGCATATTCCTCGAAGCTTGAACATGCCACAACTCGCTTACCGTTCCATTACGAATGCCGTTGACAACGCGCAATTGCCGAGGCATCGGTGGTATCCGATCAAGGAGGGTTTCAGTGCCTCGTTAATAACGGATGCCGTTGCCGAGGTTAGAACTGATAGCCGCACCAGACTATTGGCAATTGAGCCATTCAGCGGTTCCGGTACCACGCCCGTCCAATGCGCGTTGAGCAATGTTAGCTGCTTGGCTTTCGAGGTGAACCCCTTCCTTGCATTTGTCGGTCAAGCTAAGCTTGAACAAACGACTCTGAGGGTGCTGTCCAACACCTTTGAACGGGTTGCCAAGGGCATAAAGGAGCCTCTTAAGTCTGAGCTTGAATCATATTCCACATTCAGTGAAGCTGGTGGTAAGGACAAGTGGCTGTTTAACAAGGCTGTGTTGCGTGCGTTCATGGGTGGCTGGAATTCAACCAAAGGTCTTGCAAGGCCTGAACGAACATTGTCTCGTCTTGCGCTCATGAAGGCGGCCATGGATAACTGCAACGCCTATCCAGATGGCAAGTGCCTGCGCTACAAACGGATGGATGACTATCGCTCCTTTAATGTGTCCTCCTTTCAGGCTGCATTCGAATCGTACATCGGTATGATGAAGGAAGATCTCCTTTCAGCGCCCGTGAGTGGAAATCTGGCACGGGTTGAGCGGATGGACGCTCGACTACTCTCTTCCCATCCCGATAAACAGAAGTTCGACCTCTGCGTCACCTCTCCGCCCTATCTGAATTCGTTCGACTACTCAGACGTGTATCGGCCCGAGCTGTTCTTGAGCGGTGCAGTGCGAAACAATGCGGACCTGATGAAGTTGCGGTTGCAGACCGTTCGCTCACATGTGCAAGCTGCATGGGACAAACCCGTGAGCTGCGACTTCGGCCTTTCCTATGCGAAGGCATTCCAAGACTTGCTCGATCGAAAGGAACGCCTTTGGAGCGACCGGATCCCAAGCATGGTTCAAGCCTATTTCGAGGACATGGCAGGTCTCCTGGAGAATCTGCGCCGGAGGGCTAAGCCCCATGCATCACTGAAAATCGCGGTTGCAACTTCAGCCTATGCCGGCGTCGTGATCCCTGTCGATTACATCCTGTCCGAGATCGCTGAGCGAGTTGGCTGGCTCACTGAGGATGTGCACATAGTACGTCGCTTGCGTAGCTCTGGTCAGCACTGGAAGCATGAAGAGCATGCCTCGGAAGTGCCTGCATTGCGAGAGAGCATCGTGATTCTGAAGGCCGATGGGCGACACTAGGCAAGGTGCGTCTTGTATACCGTGTGGGCATTCCTAAACACCATGCTCTTAACCAGCACTAGACGTACGCACCAATTCTTCAAACGGTTGCCAACTCAACTCTTCAACAGCTGGTGTCAGATCCAATTGAAGCACTGGTACCTTGAGCCCGAGCACCATGTCTTGCGCAGCAGTGCTCAAAATTTTTAAGAAGTCCTCTTTGATCGCTACCTCTTCGGGCCTATTTCTGCTTCTTATTCGGGCCAGCACAACACTTGGTTCGACCTTGCAGTGAACCGCACCAATAAGTGGCGGCAGGGCTTCATTGAGGCGGTTGAGCAACCTCTCAAGTGTTCGATACTCCAAATCGGTTAGGTACCCCATTTCGCGCAGGGTGCGAGAGTATCCATAGTGGTGAAAGAGAAGGCTGAAGTCTGACACTACCACCGAATTCTGCCTCGCCGCAGCTTCAATAACCTCACAGCCGTGAATGTAGTAGACCGTTTGCATGAAGTAACTGCGCGTGACAACGGAATCGCGCCAGTATTCCCGTTCCGGATCCATCAATTGTAGACCTTCAAACGCACTCGCTGCGAAGGTCGCACTGCTTTTCCAGCCTGACAAGAAAGTCGTCTTGCCAATGCCCATTGGTCCAACCAATTCTATCCGGCCAGTTTTCATCTCTAACTATTTGAAAAGCCGACCTTGTGCGGCATTATGGCCACCCCATCCAATGCTCTGCAATCCCGTCCTCAAGTCCTCCAATATGGTCGCTCTACCGCCTTTGATATAGCGCAAGCCATTGGGATGGAACATTGCACCGATGGAGACATCACCTCGTCTCACAATCTTACCATGCTCCTGTTTGAGCTTTATGGACTCACCAGTGAGCAATGTGTATGCAGTTGTGCCCAGGGCAAAGACTAATTGAGGTTTCACAAGATCCAGTTCCCTGTTCAAGTATTCCCGACACATAGCCAATTCATTCGGTCGTGGTTTCCTGTTCTCAGGAGGCCAACATTTCACTGCATTTGAAATGTAAACATCACGTCGTTCCAAGCCAATTTCAACAAGCAGACCATCGAATATCTGCCCTCCCTTGCCTACAAAAGGTCTGCCCTCTCTATCATTCACATGACCGGGCGCTTCGCCTACGAACATTACTGCCGCGCCTCTAGGCCCTTCACCTGGGACGGCATTGGTTCGAGTCAAACATAGGCCACAAAGCGTGCAGCTCCGTATCTCCATGGCTAAGGCAGCTAACGCCGCGTCAGCACTTTTGTTGACCTGTGTCATCATTCAGGTACCGTCAATTTCGTTCTCAATGCTTCTATTGTCTCCTCAATGGATGTGGTCACTTGGCTTGCAGCTTGATCCAGCATCAGGTTTACCCTCATCTCTTGTCCACCTTCTCCTTTGTATGCTTGGCGGCTTGTGTACTGATAAATCGTCCACTTCCCCATTGCAGCACACATTCCGAACAGTGCGGCGCTACCAGGGTCAAGCTCGGGTGCATCGCCACAGAAAATAGCGATGTCTGCTTCCATTGCATGCTCAATGTCACGTTGCACTTGCTTTAAGAGGTCAGGCATGGTGCGCGTTGTGTAGCGTTGTGCCGCTTGTCCAGTAAAGCCCCCTTGCCGGATTTCCTCCTCAATCAAGGCGTGCATCTGCCTGCTCCATTGATAGCGCCCCCCCATGCAGTCGATATAGACGATCTTGTCAACAGGTGTTGGCGGCTCGGGCCGCTTTTGATTGCCCCGGCCATCAAATGCCGCGAAAGCACCTTGTACGAATTCCCTAACTGCATCCAATTCGTGGTTCAAGGTCATTTGGTAATATGTTGCGTCGCTTGGTGCATGAAGCGGCTTATAGTGCACATGATCCGCCATAGAGTTGATTACAGGATCAACGTTCCACTTCACCTCGGTATTTAAGTAGCCCTCACCAATGAAATCGGTCACGAGTATAGCCGTAGGCAAGCCAAGGCCAAACGCATATCCGACCTCCATCCCCACACCGCTATCTTTGGCCAAACCATCAAGTCTTGCAAGCAGAGCAGACGACCGATTTAGTTGTGCAATGTCAGCTTCGTATATCAATCTGGCCCGGTTTGGCCCAGTAATCTCGTGTTGGTTCGTATCGCGGTAAGGGAGGAACAGATAGTTTGAAATGGCGTCTCCTGGATAACTTGGTGATGTTCGTAGTATACGCTCGACAGTATCTGCTAGATGTGCCCCGCCCAGTCTGCTCAAGGGGGAAAACAATGAAGCAGCGCAGTAGACGGGGCGCTTCGACTTGAATAGAGTCTCGATGAACATGATGATCACTGTTGACTTCAGACTTGAGGAGTTTTCATGAGCTTGTTATGCACAGCCCCTCTGACAACCTCTGCAACTTCATCGACCTCCCCAGTTCCATCCACAATCACCCAACTGTCCCCAAATCTCTCTGCAAGTCCAATGTATAGTTCACGGCATCGCGCTAACATGTCAACATCGCGCTCGAGCACGTCCGTCCCACCGGTCCGCTTAAGTGAAGTTGGAACATCAATGTCGATTAGGATGGTCAGTGCTGGCGTTGGTAAAGGTAGTTCTAAAGGCTCTGCCCACTCGCGTTCCAGACCCCGGGCAACTGAATAAACAAAACTGGTCCACCGATAGCGATTTGTTAGTGCGATAGTTCCGCCCGCTATTGTCCTGTTCAGCTTTGGCAATTGCCTCATACGTTCTGCCGAGAATAGCATCTGTAGCGCATGTGGCTCGTAGTCTGGGTCACGAAGGGCCTCTCTCAAAGGAGCACCAAGTGGGCCATCGTAATCTGGGAAGTTGAACAACTTCACCTCTCGCCCAACGCCGGTTAGCCACTCACCCAATAGAGGCAACTGTGTGTCCTTACCGCAGCCATCTATGCCTTCCAAGCAGATAATCGCACCAGTTTTCATTCTGTTGGATTTAGCCTTTCTTACAGTGCAAGATAGGCGTTCCGTTGCCACGTTTTGTCGCCCCTTGCGGCGCTGGGCCTCGGCAACGTGGAGCACGCCGAGAGCAACAGCAAGCTGAACCGGCTGCTGAAGGACGACTACCGCGGCATCGTGGTGTGCATGGTGCACAAGTTCCGCGACATGCCCGCCAACATCAACACGCGAAAGAACATCTACGTGCTCATCGACGAGGCGCACCGCACCACCGGCGGCGACCTGGGCAACTTCCTCATGGCCGGCCTGCCCAACGCCAGCTACCTGGGCTTCACCGGCACGCCCATCAGCACCAAGGACAAGGACACGCGCCGCGTCTTCGGCGATTACGTGAGCATCTACGACATCCAGGACGCTGTGGACGACAAGGCCACCGTGCCCATCCTCTACGAGAGCCGCCTGGCCAAACTGGACGTGAACGCCGCGCAGATCGAGCAGCTGAACAAGGAGGTGGATGAAGTGGTGGAGGACGAGGAGAGCGTGCTGCTGCGCGAGAAGACCAAGAGCAAGTGGGCCGAGCTGGCGAAGCAGCGGCCGGCACGGACGCGGGTGGGTGCCCAACCCCGCCTGGAACAGGTAGCGGCCGACCTCGTGAAGCACTTCGAGACGCGCACCGCCACGTTGGAGAGCAAGGCCATGATCGTGTGCATGAGCCGCCAGATCTGCGTGGACCTCTTCCATGAGCTGGTGAAACTGCGTCCGCAATGGGCGGGCACGTTGGAGCCCGGCAAGGGCTATAGCGCCAGCGACGGCGCCCTGCGCGTGGTGATGACCGGCAACGCGATGGACGAGGGGCACATCCAACAGCACCTCTACACCAAGCAGCAGCGCAAGGAGCTGGAGAAGCGCTTCAAGAAGCCGGACGATCCGCTGCGGCTGGTGATCGTGCGCGACATGTGGCTCACCGGTTTCGACGTGCCATGCTGCCACACCATGTACGTGGACAAGCCGATGCACGGCAGCAACCTGATGCAAGCCATCGCCCGCGTGAATCGCGTCTTTGCCGACAAGCCCGGCGGCCTGGTGGTGGATTACATCGGCATCGCCAGCGACCTGCGGAAGGCGATCAAGGAATACACCGATGCACAAGGCAAGGGCGATCCGGCCGCGCAGGTTCAGGAAGCGTACAAGCAATTGCTCGGCAAGCTCGGCGTGGTGCGCGAGCTCTTCCGCGGCTTCGACTACAGCGCCTACGCCACCAAGCCGCTGCCCCTGCTGGTGCCCGCCACCAACCACGTGCTGGCCACGGACGAGCGCAAGAAGAGCTTCCTCGATGAGATGGCCGCCGTGAGCGTGGCCTACTCCTTCTGCAACAACCTGGACGAGGTGGAGCCGCTGAAGAAGGAGATCATGTTCTTCGAGGCCATCAAAGCGGTGATCATGAAGAACACCGTGGTGGACAAGCGGCTGAGCGAAGAGCAGAAGAACAGCCTGCTGAAGCACATCCTGGACAATGCCGTGGTGGCCGAGGGCGTCACCGACGTGTTCAGGCTAGCCGGGCTGGACAAGCCGAACATCGGCCTGCTGGACGCGAAGTTCCTCGACGACCTGCGCCACCTGCCGCAGAAGAACTTCGCCGTGGAGCTGTTGGCCCGCCTGCTGCGTGACGAGATCAAGGCGCGTAGCCGCAACAACGTGGTCCAAGAGCGTACCTACAGCGAGCGCCTCCTGGAAAGTCTGCGCCGCTACCACAACCGCGCGATCGAAAGCGCGCAGGTGATCGAGGAGCTGATCAAGATGGCGCAGGACCTGAAGGCCGCGCTGGAACGCAACGAGCACCTGGGCCTGAACACGGACGAGATCGCTTTCTACGACGCGCTGGCCGCCAAACCCGAGGTGCTCCTCGCTATGGGCGACGACACGTTGAAGAAGTTGGCTGTGGAGCTCACCGAGCGCATGCGCAAGAGCACCACCGTGGACTGGCAGTACCGCGAGAGCGTGCGCGCCAGCATGCGCCTGATGATCCGGCAGCTATTGAAGAAGTACAAATACCCACCCGAAGGCCAGGAGGACGCCATCGGCCTTGTGCTGAAACAGGCGGAGGTGTTGGCGAATGAGTTCAGTGAAGGGTGATCCATTGTCGTGGGCAGCCGCGAAATGTCAACTTTCATCCCAAGTTTCCAGTAGCAACCACTCGCTCGGGTCGCATTTCGCGAGCGCATCGCGATCGATCGTGGTTCTCCCCTTCCATTGCATCGGATCGACCAGATCCTGTGCGCCTTTGTTCCATCTAGCGTTCGAATCCGGTGGCTCTGTTCGTAACAGAGGCAGCATGGTACCGGCTCTGATCAAGTAGACCGATGGATATCCGCCTGTAAGTGCCCCTGTTCGAGCTCGCGCAAGAGCCACTGCAAACCATGGCTTCCGCATTGCCAGCAAGCAAGTTCTATCGTGCGGTCCGTAACGCGGTACAAGGTGCAATGCCAGCCTAACATCTTGATCGATCAGTTCCCCCCTACTCCACCACCACCCTAGCACTCCCCCCCGGCACCACCACCACGTAGCCGCCGGGGGCCAGAACATCCAGTTGCAGCCGCCAACCCGATCCGATGCGTTCGCTGGGTACGCGGTGGTGGCGGCCCAGCGGGTCCAGTACCTGCGGGGCGGTGCTGCCGTGGTAGCCTTCCAGGTAGAGGGCGTCGGTGGTGGGGTTGGGCCAGGGGTGCAGCCAGTGGTAGGGTGCGGGCTGGGGTACGGTGGTGGTGAGGTCGGTGGTGTAGCACGAGACGTAGGCGGTGTCCGTGGCAAAGCCGGTGGTGACGCAGATGCGGCCATTGGGGCCGAGGCTGATGGCGGGTTCGCCGGGGCTGGGATGGGGCAGCAGGTAGCGGCCGTCCACGCCGAAGGTGCTGTCGATGTCGCCGTTGGGCAACAGGCGCGCCAGGAAACCCAGGTGGTTGAAGCCGCCCACCGTGCCCGCCAGCACACAACGCCCTTGCGGGTCCCAGGCCTGGTCGGTGAAGGCGTGGTCGGCCGCGTCCCAGCTGTAGTAGCGGCGGCCTTCGGTGCCGAAGGTGGCGTCGGGGGTGCCGCCGGCGTTCATCAGGCGCACGATAAGGGCCTCATCCAAAGTGGCGCCCGATCCACGGCCGATCAGTTGAAGGCGATTGGCCGGTGCGGCGGCGATGCGGCGCACACCCCGCGCGCCAGCGCTATAGCTGCCACTGCCGTTGAAGGTGTAGTCGCGCTGCCCGTTGGCCTGGAAGCGGATGGCCCAGTAGGACTCATCCATGTGTACGGCCAGCACCGGTCGGCCGGCGCCGTCGATCATGCCATCCACGGCGGTCTCACCGCAGCAGCCATCCAGCTGCGCGAAGTTCGACTGACCGAAGGTGTTGTTGGGCGTATCGTCCGCCTCGTACATCGCCACCCCCACGGCGTTGAAGGCTCCGCCTTCGTTGCATTTGCCGAAGAGCACCATACGACCATCGGGGCGGATGGCGCCGCCCGTGCCCACCGCATCCCAGCAATTGCCCATGTTGGCCCCGGGCGTGCCGTTCCACCAGGTGTTGGCCGGTGTGCCATCGGGCTGGATGCGGCTGTAGCCGAGCGTCTCCAACGCTGAAGGCGTGCGTGTAATGTGCCCCATGGCCAGGATGTCGTTGCTGCCATCAGGCGAGAGCGCCACACGCCAGTAGCGGTTCGGGTAGCCGGCCACGACACGCTCGTAAATGCCGTCTTCGGCGAAGCTGCTGTCGAGGTCGCCGTTGGGCAGGTAGCGCAGCACCAGGCCCGCAGGGTCGTTGAAGAGGTTGCCCAGGTGGCCCACCACCACCAAACGGCCCTCGGCGTCGTGGATCAGGTCGTGCAAGCCGAATTCTCCGCCAGCGGGTGCGGAGAAGGTGACCACGCCGTCCGTGCCGAAGTCGGGGTCGGGTGTTTGGGCGCTAAGCGCGAGGGCGCATAAGCAGGCGGCGGCGGAAAGATGGGAACGCATGGGTGGTGGTCGGGACCACGAAGGTGTGCAGCGCGAGCCGCCCGCGCAAGGGCAACGTGGCAGCGTGGTTCGCTAGGCAACGCACTCAGCGCTTCGCGATGCGGTTGCTGGTGGCGCGCTGTTGGCGGCTGCGGAAGCGCAAGCTGGTGGCCACCCGCAGCGCCGCATGTTTGGTCTTGCGCGCGTGCATGCGCCGCCGCCAGAGGCGGAAGCTGCTCGGCAGGAGCTCCGCGCGCATCAAGGCGATCACGTCCTTCTCCTTGAGGCGGTACTGGTGGGCGATGGCCTCGAAGGGCGTGCGGTCTTCCCACGCCATTTGGATGATGCGGTCCTTGTCCTCGGCGCTGAAGCTCGCTTTCGCTGGGGCGCGCTGGGCTTCGCGCTCTTCCTGTTCCTGCAAGAGGCTGGCCAGTGAGCGCAGGCCGCTGTACTCGCAGGTGGCGTGGTCGGTGGTCATGGTGCTGCGCACTTCCGGTGTGCACCATGAAGAACGATCCGGGCTGGCGCTTGTTCGGTGCGCTGATCAGCAAAGCGCGTTCAGCGGTTCGGTGTGCAACGACCGTTCATCAGGCCAGGACTAGGCAGTTCCCTTCGCCCACCCGAGGTACCAGCCGATGACCGCACCCATCAAGCCTACGGTGAGCGCGGCCGCTGCGACATCAGCCGCTACAGGCAATAGCGATCGGAAGAAGGTGGACGTGGAATACCAGTAGAGGTCCGTCATGCAGGCCACGAGCGTTCCGACCAACGCCCCAAGAAGGATGCCATCGGTGAAGCTGCGTACGTGGGCCCAGCGTTCGAAGACCACAGCGAGCAAGAGGGCATAGGCCACACACGATAGGAAGAGGAACAGCATGCTGGAAGCATCGCCCGCTTTGCGGAAGCCCGGCAGCGCGGTGATGTGCGCCGCCATGAAGCGACCGAGTAGTCCTTCGAACACGAGCCAGCTGAACAGGAAGTAGGTGATGGTACCGAGGAAGGTGGCGAGGGCGATGCGCATGGTGGTGATGGTCATCGATAGTAGTGGCCCTTGCGCGAACCTGACACCATGCGTCCGTGCAGGGTGGCCTTCACTTCACCTCCTTCCCTCCGATCCACCGCAGCCCTTCCAGCGCCGCGCGGTGCAGGATGTTGGCGTGGTCCAGGTCGGGGAAGTACTGGTATCGGATGCGCGGTATGGTGGTCTTGCGCAATTTGGCCACCAGCTTCTTCGCCGGGCCGATCATGCCCTTGCCTTCTTTGCCCACGGCCACGTACACGCTGGCGATACCGATGTCGGGTGCGCTCAATGCATCGTCGTTCACCGCGAGCAGGCTCTCGTCATCCCACCAAAGGCTGGGGCTTACGATGAGGTAGTGTTGGATGATGCCGGGTTTGCGCAGTAGCATCTCAATGGCGAAGAGGCCGCCGAGGCTTTGGCCCACCAAGGTGCGGTCAGGAAAGGTGTTGTAGTTCGCGTCCACGAAGGGCATCACCTCGTGCGCGATGTAGTGCATGAAGTCCGCGCTACCGCCCGTGGTGGGGAATTTCTCCTTGTCCGCTGCGATGGTGGTCGGATAGGTGAGGTCACGTTTGCGGTCGGTATTGGCGATGCCCACCACGATGCACGGCCGCTGCCAGCCGATCCACTCGAAGGCCGCGAATTGGAACAGCCCGCTGATGTGGATGAAGTCCTCGTCGGCGCCGCCATCGAGCAGGTACACCACGGGGTAGCGCGCGGCGCTGTCGGGGTGGTAGCCTTGCGGTAGCGCGATGTTGAGGATGCGGTCCTCGCCCAGCCGCGCGGAATGGATATGCTCGGTGACACCCAGGGTGAAGGGCGTAGGCGGCGCGGTACGCTGGGCGGTGGCCGTGTGCAACACGGCACACGACATGAGAACGACCAACAAGGAGGCAGTACGCATCAATGCATGAGTTTCAGGTGACTGGCATAGAGCACGGCGAAGACCACGGCCACCAGCGCCATGACGGCCAACGAGCCCCAGGCCATGAGGCCCGCGCTGTACACGAACACCATCGGCACCACCAGTTCAACGAACGTGCCGATCAGGTAGATCGGGAAACCCGAACGCCGCAACGTGAACATCCGGTACACGCCGAACGCGTTGAGCAAGCCGCCAACGATACCCAGCAACCCGAGCGGCATGGCGTGCTCCAAGCTCAGTTCGCCCATCCGCACGCTGCTCTCGGCCATGCGCACCACCACATCAGGCGCGCCGGGCTGGGCCATCGTGTTCTCGTTCTGCGTGCGCGCCAGGGCCAGGGCTTCCACCGGGCCATCGGTGAACGCGCTCTGGATGCCGCCCCAGACGGTGAGGGCCGCCCACGCCCAGCTGAATACACAGAGGAAGAGGAGCAGACGGGGACGTGCAGCTGAGGGTGTCGTGGTCATGTCGCAGTGGGTCGGGCCGTGAACACCGAGGCCTCCACGGACGAACAGGTCCTGGAGGCCTCGATGCGCAGTAGGATGCTTAGCGCATGTGCTTCAGGTTGACGGCGTACAGGATGATGAAGATGATGCTGATGACGGCCAGGAAGCCCACACCGAGCAGCGTCATCATGCCTCCACCCAGGAAGATGAAGGGCGTGATCAGACCAACGACGGTGGCCAAGGTGTACAGCCAGAAGCCCTTCTTCTGCAAGTTCCACATCCACCATACGCCCAGCAGGCTCACGATGGAGAGCACGATGGAACTGTACCCGATGGGCTTGGCGTTCTCCACGCTCTTCTCGCCCATGGCGATGGCCTGTTCGCCCATTTTAGCCACCATTTCTGCGCCGGGGCCTTGTACTTCCGGGCTGGCCAAAGTCTTCTCCAGTTCAGCCTTGGTGGTTTCCAGATCGCGCTGCGGCTTGTCGGTGAAGGCGCTCTGAACGCCGCCCCACACGCCCCAGATCCCGAATAGGAAACTGAGGATGCAGATGATGGTGAGCAAGGTGGGCCGTGTGGCGGGTGCTTCTGCGTAGGGTGTGGTCATCGATGATGGGTTTGGTGCACGCCGAAGGTAATGGTAGATCGTTAAGGGAATGACACCTTGGGATCGAAGACCGCGCCGATCAGCAACAGGTCATTGCGCGGCACGCGAAAGACCGCATAGCCCGCCCGGCCCTCAGATCCGCGCCGATCAGCCCGATCAGCGTCACTGCTCCTGCGCGCAGCCGCTTCAGAGGAGGCAAGCCAGCGCCCGTCTGCCGGTTGGCAGGTTCAATTCTCAACCCTAACGCAACTTATTCATTATGTAGAGAACGCATTTATCCCTGCCCTCAGATCCGTGCAGATCAGCCCGATCAGCGTCATCAGCGTTCTATCACACCCCTAACGCATCTCCTTCAACCGCGACGCGAAGAGCACCGTGAAGAGGAAACACACCGCACCGTACAGGAAGGCCATGACCCAGGTGAACACGTTGCCACCGGCCACCACCATGGGCGCGAAGCACCAGACGAGTCCGCCGATCACATACAGGTGGAAGCCGCGTTTGTCCAGCCCCCGCATCAACCACGCCCCGGCCATGACCAGCAAGCACCCGACGGCCTTCAACAAGGCCAGCAGGCGACCACCTTCGATCAAGCGCAGCTGGATGCCGCGCATCTGTTCCATCAACTCGGCCGTGGTGGCGTCGGTGTTCGTGCTGAAACGCTCCAAGGTGGCGTCGAAGGCCTCCATCACCGCCGCAGGATCGGGCGGCGCGATCACTTCCATCACGTTGAGGAACAACACGAACCCCGTGGTGGCGAGCACGAACCAGGAAAGGACCTTGAGCAAGGTGGAAGGGACCGGTGCGGTGTTGAAGGGGTCTTGGGACATGCTTAGCGCGCTGCACGGCGGGGTGCGAAGGTACCTCTGCCCAAGCACCACTGCTTTCCGGCCACCGGCGAGATCAGCACTTACCGTGCAGGAATGGCTGCGCACCATAAATTACGACCGTTCTGACCCACTCATTCCTGCCATGCGCCACCTGCTACTGTCCTTCATCGTGGTTTTCGTTCCCGCGGCCCACGGCCAGGTATATACCATGCTCCAGTCCGAGGTGAACGCATGTAGCGGTGTGCTTTACGATAGTGGCGGACCCACAGCCAGCTACCCGAATGATGCGAACGAAACGCTAGTACTCTGCCCCGATGCGCCGGGCATGCGGGTAAGCCTGCAATTCACCACCTTCCAGCTATCGCTGACCGCTATCGCCACATCCGACTTCCTGCGCATCTACGATGGCTCCGATGCGAACGCCCCGCTGTTGGGCAGTTACCATGGCAACACCTTGAGCGGTGCGCTCCTGCAGGCGAGCGATTTCAACCCCTCCGGTTGCCTGTTCCTCCAATTCGTTTCCAACCAAGCTGGCACAGGCGATATCGCCGCCACGATCTCCTGCCTGGAACAATGTGCGCCGCCTACGGCAGTGCTGGCCACCGCCGGGGACACCATGATCACCTGTTCGGACATCCCCCTCGCCTTGGACTTCACGGGCAGCACCGCCGCCGCAGGGCACACGATCACTTCGGTCACCTGGCAAGGGTTACCCCAAACGGCCGTTACCCTCGGGACGTGGCCAGAGGTGGGGCTGCTTTTCACGACCAGTGGTATTCACCGGCTACGTGGTCGGTTGGTGGATGATACGGGCTGTGCCTCGGAGCCCGTGGCACTCACGGTCGTAGTAACACCAGCGGTCGATTTCACCGGTACCTCAGCGCCAAGTGAAGTGTGCCCTGGAGCGGAAGTGGCTCTCTCCGGCCAAGCGACCATGGACACCCTGGTTCAAGTGGTCCGCGCACAACAGTTCCATGAGCCTCCCTTTTACCTAGCTGACGATGTCGGCACACCCTACACCTCATCCTTGGTGGTGACAGACCAGCCCGTCGGAAGCGTCTTGAGCGACCCCGCCGACCTGGGCGAGGTCTGCCTCACGTTGGAGCACTCCCACATCGGCGATCTGGTCGTCCGCCTGATCTGCCCTTCCGGCCTTACCGCTGTGTTACACCAACAGGGGGGTGGCCCAACGATGCTGGGTGACGCGAATGACTTTGATGATGGCAACGCCATACCCGGCACCTGTTGGACTTATTGTTTCAGCGAGAACCCGGACTTCGGCCGCTGGGATGAGCACTGCGCCAGCTGCATCAGCCCGAACGTGACCAGTGTGACCGACGGGACCGCTTTGTTGCCCGGAACCTATGCCCCGGTGAGTCCCTTGGGAGCCTTGGTGGGCTGCCCGCTCAACGGCACCTGGACCTTGGAATTCATCGACCTCTGGGCGGCCGACAACGGTTTCCTCTGTTCGTGGGACCTTGAATTCGAGAGTGAGCTAGACTCGAGCTTCATCCATCTCACCCCAGGCTTGGATCCATCCTTACCGGGTTCCGCTGCATGGACCGGAACCGGTGTGACACAGGGTACGACCGGCATGACGGCCACGGCCGTGAGCACGGATCCGGGTCAGGAGTCCTACACCTTCACCGTGGTGGACTCCCGCGGCTGTGTGCACGATACCACCGTGCAGGTGACGGTACTCACCGGTCCTTTGGTGGAGGCTGGTGACGCCGTCAGCCTGTGCAACACCACCGGTGCATTGAACGGATCCGTTGAACTGCGCGGGATCGATACATGCTCCTACACCTTGGTGTTGCTCGACTGGTTCGGCGATGGATGGAATGGCGGAGCCAACCTGGTCGTTCGAGCGGGCGACATCAATACGACGTATTCCTTGAGCGGGCTGTTAGACTCCGTAGCGTTCAGTGTGCTGCTCGGTGATACGCTTTCCCTGATCTATACGGCTGGCAGCATCTTCAACAATGAGAACAGCTTCAGTTTACTCGACCAGGACCTGACACCCCTCTACACTTCGCCACAAGGGCCGGCCTCCGGCGTGTTGTTCACCACCACGGCGCAATGCAGCTCCTTGGCGAACACGTCTTTGGGCTGGTGGCCCACGACCGGGCTGGCCGACCCCACCAGCACTGCCACGGCCGTGGCCCCGCCCGCCAATGGCTGGTACCACCTAACCGCCACCAACAACCTGGGTTGCACCGCGCAGGACAGTGTGCTTGTGAGCGCCGGTGGCCCGCCCGTTTTCCTGACGTATGATGCGGGTGCTGACGCGCTTTGCCTAAACCCGGTCACCACCACCACCAACACGTGGTTCCTGAACGGAGCGCTCTACACCACCTCCGAGAACGCCTGCCTGCTCGAGCCACTCTTTGGCCTGTGGACCGTGGAAGCACCGCTGACCGTGGAGTGCCCATCCCTGTCCCCTACCTTCGCCTATTGCCCAACGCTGGTGATCGAAGTGTCCGAAGGCCAGCTGAGCACCACACCAGGCCTTGGCACGTACACCTGGCGCTGGAACGGAACTGTCTTCGCCGAAGGCCCCCAGGCCACCGTACCGGACCAGGGCTCTGGCACGTACAGCGTTACCCTAGCCATGGAGCAAGGCTGCGTGGTGGAAGCCACCACCGTGGTGGATGGGAGCACGACCGTGACCGATACAGCGCCAACCGGCACCGAACTGCTGGTGATCCCCAACCCGAACACCGGCCTTTTCAACCTGCTCCTGCCCAACGGTGGTGGCACAGGCCAGGTCTCCGTGCTGGACATGGCCGGGCGTGCGGTAGTGGTGCAACAGGTGCCTTTAGCGAGCGGAGGCCAGAGCACGACCTTGTCCATGGCGTTGCATGCCGGGGTATACATGGTGGAAGTGCGCTTGGGCAGCACGGTGCACCGCACACGCATGGTGGTGGAATAAGGCGCTGAAAGCGCATCATCAGCTGGGCCATTCACCGGACTGGGCGCCACCAGCGACCGAGGCGTTCCGGGTGCGGCGTTGATAACCCCTTATGCCTTTCTCCCAAGGCGTAGGCCTGTTCTCCACCAATGGGTACTTTTGCCGCCCAACCTGAACCAGCAACACCTCCCGATGAGCTACGACGTCATCGTTCTCGGCAGTGGCCCCGGCGGCTACGTGGCCGCCATCCGCGCCAGCCAACTCGGCCTCAAGACCGCCATCGTTGAAAAAGAAGCCCTCGGCGGCGTCTGCCTCAACTGGGGCTGCATTCCCACCAAGGCCCTGCTCAAGAGCGCGCAGGTGTTCGAGTACCTCAGCCACGCCAGCGATTACGGCATCACCGTGAACGGCGGCAACGCCGACATGAAGGCCATCGTGGCCCGCAGCCGCGGGGTGGCCGACGGCATGAGCAAGGGCGTGCAGTTCTTGATGAAGAAGAACAAGATCGACGTGAT
This sequence comes from Flavobacteriales bacterium, assembly GCA_016787995.1. GTDB lineage: Bacteria > Bacteroidota > Bacteroidia > Flavobacteriales_F > PHOS-HE28 > PHOS-HE28. The sequence goes on from JAEUTB010000239.1 coordinate 22,986, forward strand.
CATGGGCACCGGCAAGCTCCAGCCCGGCAAGAAGATC
>JAEUTB010000243.1 GCA_016787995.1 Flavobacteriales bacterium
AGTTCGATCCAGATCCTTACTTTTGCGCTCCCTTCGGAAAGCGGGTCACCGCTCAGGAAGTGTGGAAGATCCTGTAGCTCAGCTGGTAGAGCACAACACTTTTAATGTTGGGGTCCTGGGTTCGAGCCCCAGCGGGATCACGGAAACCTCTCAGAAATGGGAGGTTTCTTCGTTTCAACCAATTGGTTCAGTAGCCGCTATCCCGCTGGGGCGAGAAGCTTGTCCCGCACGACCAGCGGGAGATGCGGGAAGCCTCAGCGGGCGGGCCTGCCGAAGCTCGTCGAAGCAGGGCGAAGGCAGGATCACAGAAAGACCTCAGCGCAAGCTGGGGTCTTCTCATTTGGCACTGTGCGGGGCGAGAAGTCCGGCCCGACGAGGTGAAAGCCGGTACTAAGGTCCTTAATACCAACGGCCAATGGCAGCCTTGGAGTTTTCAACCGATCCACAGCCTCCGTTGAAAAGTCGTTGGTCGAAACCCCGGATCAAGGGTGGACACCGGGTCTATCTTCGGAAGCATGGTCGACGAGCACTCTCCCCTTCCCGACCCACCTAAGCGTCGCCAAGGCGCCCCGTTACCTCACGACCCCGACCAGGCGATGCCACTGGATCGGCTGGCACCCGAGGAGGAATTGGATGACGAGCCCTACACGGACCCGGAACGTGCGCGGCGACTGGCAGCGGTGCGCACGGAGCTCTTTCGGCGCAACCAGCCGCGTTGGGAACCCGAGGAATGAAAGCGACTGTTATATTTGCGGCCCCTTACCGCTCACTGCGGTCAGAATGCCCAGGTGGTGAAATTGGTAGACACGCTACTTTGAGGGGGTAGTGCCTTAACCGGTGTGCTGGTTCGAGTCCAGTCCTGGGCACATGATGATCAAAGCCTCGGCCGCGAAGCGGTCGGGGCTTTTTCGTGCGCGCACGAGCCGAGCTCGCTCGAGCGAGAAAGCGCACGAAAAAGCCCCAAGGCCAGCGAAGCGGGCCAGGCGCGATCCACTTCACGGCCAAATCTGGTCCGACCGTCATCGGTCAATCCAGTCCTGGCTACGCGATGATCAAAGCCCCGAGGCTATCGAAGCGGGCCGGGCGCGATCCACTTCACGGCCAAATCTGGTCCGACCGTACCAAGTCAATCCAGTCCTGGGCACACGATGATCAAAGTCGCATTACGGGTTCGGTCAGCAACGATACCTTGTCAGCCATGCGCGACCTCCTCATCCTCGAGACCGCCGGTGTACTGGCGGGTCCCGCCGTGGGCATGTTCTTCGCCGAACTGGGTGCCCGGGTGATCAAGATCGAGAACAAACGCGCTGGCGGCGATGTGACCCGTAAGTGGAAGCTGCCCGTAGAGGACCCCACCGCTCCGTTGAGCGCCTACTTCAGCAGCGTGAACTGGGGCAAGGAGCACCGCTGGATGGATCTGAAGGATCCCGAAGAACGTATCGACTTCGACACCTTGGTGCAAGGGGCCGATGTGCTCATCACCAACCACCTGGCGGACGACGCCGAGAAACTCGGACTTCAGCGCGAGCGCTTGCGTGGGTTGAATCCCCGGTTGATCCATGGCCATGTCAAAGGATTCGCTCACCAAGCCCAGCGGCCGGCATTCGATGTGGTGCTACAGGCGGAGACCGGCTACATCAGCATGACGGGCACCGATGAGGAGCACCTCGCCAAGCTTCCCATCGCGTTGATCGATGTGCTGGCGGCGCACCAACTGAAGGAAGGTGTCCTGCTGGCCTTGTGGCAACGGGAGCGAACCGGAAAGGGAGCGTACGTGGAAGTCTCCCTCGAAGAGGCTGCGCTCACGGGATTGATCAACCAGGCGAGCAATCAATTGATGACCGGCGCTGTTGCCAGACCCCTGGGCACCTTGCATCCGAACATCGCACCGTACGGAGAGATCTTCGCTTGTGCCGATGGTAAGCGCATCATACTTGCGGTTGGCAGTGATACTCAGTTCAAAGGACTCTGCGACGTGCTTCAACGAACAGACCTGATCACCGATCCACGCTACGACCGGAACGTGTCACGCGTGCAGCACCGGAAGGAACTCTCCGGCGAACTGAGCCGTGCGATCGACGTGTGGGAACGTCCGGACCTGTTGGCCGCGCTGGAGCAAGCCGGTGTCCCCGCAGGTGCGGTGAACAGCATCGATGTAGCCCTGGATTCAGCTGCAGCTCAAGCGATGATCCTGGAGCAAGTCATCGATGGGCAACCGACCCGACGCATCCGCGGGAACGCGTTCCGGTTGGAGCCTTACTGAGCGGTCGACTGCTTGCGGGCCGCCTTCAAGGCCTCTTGCAGCACGTAGAGCACACGCTTCGATTCGGCTTCGTTCAAGCCTTTGCCGAAGATCACCTTACGGCCCAAATGTTCGAAGCCCAGCCGCTCCCCGCCGATGGTCCAGAACGAATCGGTGAGCTGGTACTTAAATGAAGTGGCATCGATGTTGAGCGCGCCGAGCTTTTGGATGTTCTCCACGAAGTAGGTGTTGGCCTTGCCATAACCGAAGATGCTGTCCTTCACGGTGAACACACCATCCTTCAGTCGCCACAGCTCAAAGCCTTTCAGCCGCCAGAGCACCGCACGTCCTACGCGTACGAGGAAGTAGGCCCAAAAGGCCAGGAACACCAACCAGAACTGGCGTTTCGGATCGCCCTCGGGCAAACCGGCCCGTGCGATGGCCACGTACACACCCGAAGCCAGCCATGCGATGAACCACGCCACGAGCAGGGCCTCCTTCGACTTGGGCAATCTGGCACTGATCACCACGCTAAGTCGACCGTCGGCACGATCGATGCTCACTCGTTCACTGACGATCTCCATCAGGCCTTCACGGTAGCTACCACGCTTTCGTACAACCGTTCATATCGCGGCAACACGATCTGCAGATCGAATCGCCGGGCCTGCTCCAGCGCTCCTTCGCGGTAGCGTTGGTGGGCCACCTCATCGCTCAGGATGGAAAGGGCATTCGCGGCCATGGCTTCCACGTCACCCACACCGCTGAGAAGTCCCGAGACACCATGGATGTTCACCTCGGGTAGTCCACCGGTATCCGTGGACACCACCGGTACGCCACAAGCCATGGCCTCCAACGCCGCCAAGCCGAAACTCTCGCTGTCGCTGGTGAGCGCGAAAAGATCGCAGCTCGCCATCACCTCTTCAGGTCGCGTCATCTTGCCGAGGAACTGGATCGCGTCGCAACCGCTGGATTGCCGACAGATCGTCTCGATGCGCTGGCGTTCCGGCCCATCACCGATCAGCAAGAGGCGCGCAGGGATGCGCTGGTTGAGCAGCTTGAACATGCCCACCACATCCTGCACGCGTTTCACAGGTCTGAAATTGGAAACGTGCACCACCAATCGTTCGCCGTTCGGTGCGTAGCGCGCACGCAGACCGGTATCCGGCACGTGGCTGTATTGATCCACGCACACGAAGTTGGGGATCACCTGCACCTCACGCTTCAGCGGAAAATGCGTGTAGGTATCCCGCTTCAGGCTTTCGGAGACAGCGGTGACCGCATCGCTCCGTTCCATGCTGAAGGTGATCACCGGTTCGAAGCTCGGATCGCGACCGACCAAGGTGATGTCCGTACCGTGCAAGGTGGTCACGAACGGCAGGCGCAGCCCCTCGGCAGCCAGGATCCGTTGAGCCATCCAAGCGGCCGATGCATGCGGAATGGCATAATGCACGTGCAACACGTCGAGTCCAGCGAACTTGGCCACATCCACCAGTTTGCTGGTGAGCACAAGCTCATAGGGCTGATAGTCGAACAGCGGGTAATCGCTCACACGGACCTCGTGGTAGAACACGTTAGGGTGATCCCGCAGCCGCACAGGGCGATCGTAGGTGATGAAGTGGATGATATGGCCCTTCTCGGCCAGGGCCATTCCAAGTTCCGTGGCCACCACGCCACTTCCACCGAAGGTGGGATAACAGACGATGCCGATGCGCATGCGGGGGCAAAGATCGCTACCGACGACCGAACGCAGGAACCACTTCGGCCGACGCTCAGGATCCCAGCCCGGTTCGATCGGGCAGTTGGACCACCAGGTCGCCCACGACTTTCACCTGGCAGGCCAGTCGCCATTTGTCCGCCACCTCGGCCGGAGTGAAGTAGGGCCGCTCTTGATCGGTGATCGGTCCGCCACCGCGCAGGACACGGCAGCGACACTGCGCACAAGAACCTTTGCCTCCGCAGGAGGACGGCAACTCCACCCCCTGCTCGTGGAGCTTATGGAAGAGGCTCTGCCCTCCACTCACCTCGAGCACACGCCCGCCGTTGATCGTGATGTGGATCCGAGAGCGCATCGACCGCCTTCCGAACCCGGCCAGTAGGCCCAGGCCGAGGAGTACGCATGCGATGGCAGGCAGAATGGTGCTCACGCTGGTGAAGATAAAGGCGGCGGTGCTCCGTACCTTCGGAACCGCCAAGTTGGCGCCAAAAAGTCTGGAACCCTTGTCCATCGATCGGATCACCACTCCGCTGAGGCACGCTCGGCACTGGTTGGTGGCTGGCACCGCCCCGCTCCTCTTCAGTGCCGCTACCGGTTGTGGCTCCAGCACGCCAGTGGCTGCGGGTCCGGTGGAGTATTACCAGGAGAACGTCCTGCGCTACGAGGACCGGGTGTACAGTCCCACCGTACACACGGTGCAACTCTTCAAACGCGGCTTCGAGTTGGCCCCTCCGATCACGGACCTTGAGGGTCAGGAGCCTTTGGTGTTGCGGTTCGATGACCTTCAGCCGAACATCGAGAACCTGAGCTACACCGTGGTGCATTGCAGCGCGAACTGGGAACCGAGCGACCTGATGCCAGGACAGTATCTGAGCGGCGCCATGACGGACTATCTGCCCTCCGGCCAGCAGAGCTACAACACACTACAGCCCTTCATCCATTACGAATTGGAGTTCCCCAACCAAATGTTGCGGTTCACGCGATCGGGGAACTACTTGTTGAAGGTCTTCCGCGGAAGCGACGAGGAGGACCTGGTGCTCACGCGCCGGTTCCTCGTCACGGAACAGAGGATCCAGGTGGATGCGCGGGTGCAGGCCACGCGCGATGTGGAGTTGCGCGACGCTGCACAACAGGTGGACCTGGTGATCAGGCATCCGGGCTTCTACATCCAGGACCCCTTTGGTGATGTGCATGTGACGATACTTCAGAACATGCGCTGGGACGATGCGCGTACAGGGCTGCAACCACGTTTCATGCGCGACAACGAACTCGTCTACGATTTCCCTTCGCAAGGGCTTTTCATGGGCGCGAACGAGTACAGGAACTTCGACCTGAAGAACATCCGGCTGGCCACGCGGAACATCGCGCGCATCAGCTTCGGCGACGGCGGCGGGCTTTACGAGGCCTACCTGATGCCCGAACAGAAACGCAACTTGCGGGTGTACGACAACCAGCGCGACATCAACGGGAAATTCCTGGTGCGGAACGACCTGGTAGATGGGGATCCGCTGGGTACGGACTACGTGAAAGTGCATTTCGTACAACCCATGCCCGAAGAGCTCGGTGCGGAGGTCTATGTGTACGGTGGCTTCAGCGACATGCAGTGCCGCAAAGAGTACCGCATGTCCTGGTCGCCCGAGGAACGCAGTTACAAGGCCACCATCCTGCTGAAACAGGGTTTCTACGATTTCACCTATGCGACACTACCGGCAGGTGCCACCGTTCCCGATCTCACGGCCATCGAAGGATCGCACTTCCAGACCGAGAACGACTATCTCGTGCTGGTGTATGTGACTGACCGACAGCAGCGCTACGATCGGTTAGTAGGAATGCGGTTCATCAACTCCATCCGCAACTGATCGAACCAAAGGCACGCTTGAGTGTCTTTGCGAAAAGGATCGACCAAAACCATGTACCGCACGAGAACCGGCCCTTGGTTGAATGCAGCGCTGGTCGTGTTGGTGGGGAATTCCAACGCATACGCGCAGATCCCAACGAAGTGCTTGGAGATCGAGCGTGTGCTCGTGGATGCGTGCAATTCGGCGTGCCCCGGCGCGCAAGAGGGCGAGAACGAGATGTTCCGCTTCAAGGTAGGCCCCTCGCCCATCTCGTTGAACGATCTGGAGGCCGATTGGGCCACCCAGAACGCCTTCCTAGGCTGGATCCAGAACGCCACCACGGCGAACCTGACCGCCCAGTTGAATGCCACGATCACCAACTGCGGCCTTTTGGTGGAGCCGCTCAGCGGTGTGCTGCCGCCCGGTGCCAGTGTGCTAGGTATAACCAGTACGGACATGTGCGTCGCTGGCAACTCGTTCGCGGGATTGAGCGATACCCTGTTCGTGATCTACCAAACACCTGGCAACAGTCTGGGGCACTTCAAGAACACCACGAACGGGAACGCGGTGACGAACACCCCTTCCGGGAATTCGGATAACCGGGTGTTCATCCTGTATGTGGTTTCGGAACAATGTGCGGATTCGGTGGCCTATGACTGCCGTGAACTGGTGAATCAACTCGGCAGCTATGGTGGTGGATCCACCGTGAATGATGGATCGAGCCTGCAAGTCCAGTGGCCTGGCACTCCGGTGGTGAGCTACGTGAACGACGGCTGCCAAGCGCCATTCGCGGCGTTGGGCGTGGAGATCCTTACCGGACCGACCACCGTGGAGTGCGGTGGAACGATCCAACTTGAAGCCGTGGCCACCGGTAATGTAGGCTCAATGTTCTGGTCCGGAGGAACGGGGGTGATCAGCACACCGACGCTCCCCGTAACGGCCTATACACTTGGCGCCGATGAGGTCAGCAGCACCAACCTCTCTTTCTGTGTGGTGAGCGCTTGTGGCGATACCCTTTGCGACACCATCGAACTGGAAGTGAGCGGCGGGGTCTCCGTGGCCATCAGTCCGGAAGGTCCCATCAGCCTTTGCCCTGGAGCGAGTGTTGAATTGACGGCATCGGGTGGGCCATCGATCGTGTGGAACACTGGCGAGACCGCAGCGACCATCAGCGTAAGTACGGCAGGCCCAGTGAGCGTTTCGGCCTCCAACGCCTGTGGTACGGCCACCGATGAGGTGGAGATCCTGTTGTCCGCTGGACCCGACGCTGCGATCACCGGACCGACCGCACTATGCGCGGAAGCTACCGGTGAACTGATCGCGAGCGGTGGTGAGAGCTACACCTGGAACACGGGTGCGCTAGGAGCCGGACTCTCCATCACGGGTCCTGGCACCTACAGCGTAACCGCCACCAACGAGTGTGGCAGCGATATCGCCAGCTTTACGGTGACGCCCGGAAGCGCCTTGGCACCCTCGTTCACCTATTCGGAACCGACCGGTTGTGCGCCACATTGCGTGGAGTTCAGCACTGCTGCCCTGGAGGACGTAGAACTGCGCTGGACCTTCGGGGATGGCACCACCGCAGAAAGCCTTACCGTGGAGCATTGTTTCGCAGCGGGGACGTTCGACGTGACGCTTTCGGCGGTGCCTTCCGGATATTCGGCGCTGTGCGCGGCGGACACCACCCTGTTCAGTCTCGTAACGGCGTGGCCGACCCCTGTTGCGCAATTCATCACCGATCCGTTGGTGACTTCCATGGATGCACCGGATGTACGGTTCACAAGCACCAGCACGGATGCCGACGAAGTGACATGGCTGCTCTCCACGACACCGATCGTGGACACGACGACCTTCTCCTTCGTTCATCCTTTCCAAGCCGCCGGTTGTTACACCTTGGAACTAAGGGCCACCAACGTGCACGGTTGTGAGGACGATCTCATCGACGAGTACTGCGTGGAAGAGGCCTTCGCGATGTGGGTGCCGAACGCGTTCACCCCGAACAGCGATGGGATCAACGATGTGTTCGCGGCGATCACCAGCCTGTCCGGATCCTATAAAGCGGAGCTACAGGTCTTCGATCGCTGGGGTTCCATGATCTTCAGCACGGCGGATATCGTGAGTGGTTGGGATGGCTCCAACACCATGGATGGCGTGTATGCTTGGCGTATCGGCGCACAGGACAGACAAGGCAAATGGCGGGAACGGACGGGTCATGTGGTCTTGATCCGGTAAGGCCGAGCGCTCACGGCCAGGAGGTTCCGCGATAACGACGATCGGTTGTTGATGCTTCGCTGTTAGGATCGAGAATGAAGCTCCGGCCCGGAGCGACCTTCGGCCTCCGACGCAGCGAGAACCATGGCCGAACGCGCACAGACCCTATTGATCGATCGTTTACGTTCCATCGCCGCACGCAAGCAGCGGTTCAGTTATGATGTACGAGGGAACTCGTACGTGACCTCGGACCTGGTGGTGGCTTACGGCATACCGGGTATGAAGGATGACCAGCCCGATCTGGAGACCGTCCTGCAACACGCCTTGGATAACGATGCCATCGTGAGCGGCTATCGCGACCCGGCGGATGGCCGAATGCGCTACACGAGCTGCAGGCTCTTCACCGACCTCCACAACGCCATGGTCTTCGCCCGGGCCCAAGGGGTCTCCTCGGTGTACAATTGGAATCGATGGACAGAGGTGCCCGTGGAAGCGGTCCCTAGCAAGGCGGAAAGCGTGGTCCCGGTGGTGGATTGACCCCTCGGTGGTCCAGCCCGAAGTAAAACGCGACCTTTGCGGCCCCGCCGACCGAAATGGTGGGTGTTGAAGCCGACCGCATGTCCAGCAAGAAGATCCTCGATAGCCGCAAACTCCTCGGTGCCACGGTAAAGACCGACCTGAAGGAGCTGAACAACCTGTACAAGGGGTTGATGAAGAAGCACCACCCCGATCGCTTCCAGGATGAGGGTGAGCGTCACCAGGCCGAGGAGACGAGCAAGCACATCATCGATGCGTACCACTTCCTGGTGAGCATCCATCCGGAGACACACGCCACGAACAAAGAGGAATTCGAACGCACGGCCAGCACGAGCGTGATCAGCGATTGGCGCTACAAGGCCATGACCTTGCACCTCATCTTCGGCGATGGCAGCGAATACGAGTACTTCGGGGTACCGCAGAACGTGTACAACAAGTTCGTGAACAACAACGGCAACCTGCGGTTCGCACGGCGCCACATCCTTACTGCCTTCACCTACCGCCGGGTGAAGAAGGCCAACGAGGCCCCCAAGGAAGCCTGAGCCTTATTGCTTCACCACGCGCACCTGCTCGGCCAGGCGAGTGAAAAGGATCATATACTGTCCGGCCGGCAGATCGCCCATATCGAGCGCCGCTCCGGGTCGTAACGTTCCGGTGGCTTGGAGGCGTCCTTTGCCGTCAACGACCATGAAAGGCTCAAGGGACTTGAACGGAGGATCGAACCGAACGATATCGCGCGTTGGGTTCGGGTGCACGCGTGTGGAATAGCTCCTTTCTTCCTTCACACCGGTAGAGCATTCCACCTCTGCCAGGATCACGGAGTTCGTACCCGTGTTGGGGATACAGACCCGGTCGTTCACCTCATCGAAATCGATGTCGGCCGGGTTATTCAGGCCGGTAACGCCCAGATCCACACCAGCAGTGGTGAAGGTGGGCTCGAAGCGTGTGATCCGGTCGGGGCTCCACGAGGCCACCAGGAAATTCCCCGAACAGTCGATGGTGACCCCATCGATATTCGCCAGCCCGGAATTCGCTACGAGGGTCTGCGCGGCACCCGTTACCCGGTCGAAGGCTTTGATCGGGGCATTGTTCCCCCAGAAAACCACCACCAAACGCGCGCCGATCGGATCCCACACGATGCCGTTGGGTGTACCATTGGTGTTGTTCACGAGTATTTCGAAGGAAGCGGCCTCCACATCCACCTTATAGATCCGGCTTCCACCGAAGTCCGTAGCGTAAAGCGCTTGACCATCGGTGGTGAGCCCGTTCAGAAAGGTGCCACCGAGGTCCAGGTCCAGGACGAGCTCAGCATCCTCCAAAGCATAACCTTTAATGCTTCCGCCCACGCAGGCATAGAGCACTCCGTTGAGGATCTCCAAGCCGTAAGGGGAGTCCTCCACATCCACGAAAGTGGTCACTGCTCCAGCCTGGTCGCGCGAGCGGATGAGCTGGCTTCCCGTGTTGCCCACGAAATAGCGATCGCCGACGGGATCATACTCCACGCTCTCCGGGTTGGAATATTGACCGAAGGAAGAACCGGCTGAGCTAAGGAATACGGAGGCAAGAAGAGCGCTTCGCAATGGGGTCGAACGTGGTGGCATCGGTCGGCAAGGTACCCGGCCGCACCCACACGAGGCAAGCCCGAAGCTCCGGCTTTCCACGATCACAGGTTCATGAACATACCTAGCCCTCAGCCCCTTGGATGGTGGATCGATACCGACCTTGGACCTGGCATACCGTCGATGATGACCGGAACGTTCACCAAAGGCTAATGATGGTCATGCCCAGCTCGCTCCACGTTCACCGAACTTTGTACCATGAGCACGACGGTAACACATGATATCGGAGTAACGGCTCGCAGCCGGTTCGAGCCCGTGCACAGTGATCCGAAGGTGGGCCGTTTCATCTTCAGCTATCGCATCACCATCACCAACCACGGCCGGGATACGGTGCAGTTGAAGAGCCGGCACTGGGCCATTCGGGACAGCCTGGCGCCCTATCGGGAGGTCGATGGTCCTGGTGTTGTGGGGGAAACACCCACGCTGCAGCCCGGTGAGAGCTTCAGCTACAGCAGTGCGTGCGACCTGCGCAGTGGTTACGGCGCCATGCGTGGAACCTACCGGATGGTGCGGCTGAGCGATCGGTCCGAGTTCGATGTGGCCATTCCGGAGATGATGCTGCACTATCCGCACGGCGCGAACTGATCATCTCCCCTTTTCCGTTGGAAAAGGTCCAAGTTCCTTTGAGCTTTCTAGTTTCGCGCTCCATCATGTCCCCTCGCGCCTCCCGACCAGTTCGCCTCACCAAGAGGTCAGGTTCGGTAGCACGATGTTTTGCCCTGATCATGGGCTTGTGGCTTCTGACCTTGCCGCAAGTGCTGTTCTCGGCGGCGGTACAAGCGCATTGTGAAGAGTACGGCACAACCCTGCCTCCTATCACGGAAGAGGAGGAGGTGCACGAATGCGTGCTTGGTACGGAACGCAAGCCACCTGCTCCTCCACCCCATATGGATCTGGCTGAGGCGCTTCTTCCCCATTGGCAAGAGTCGATCCTGCCCACCTTGCATGGCGAGGTACCCGACCCTCCGCCATGGGCGTAGCCGGTCGAACGCGCGGCGTCGACGCCGATGTGCGGCTTCCCGCCGCGATGATCCTTTTCGAACACCTCAGTATCGCACCAGATGAAGTCCTTCTTGTCGTTGACGTATTGGAAGCAGGATATCCCGGCGTCCATCGTCGTTTTCCTTGTGGCGCTGCCCTTGTGTCTGGGTATCGCCTTGGCCTCCAACGCACCACCCATGGCCGGTATCATCGCCGGTGTGGTGGGCGGTATCGTGGTGGGCGCCCTCAGTGGATCCGCGGTAGGTGTGAGTGGGCCTGCCGCAGGCCTTACGGCTATCGTGATCGTCGGCATCCAACAGCTGAGGACCTTTGAGGCTTTCCTGCTCGCGGTGGTGTTGGCGGGTGCGATCCAGATCCTCCTCGGGGTGCTGCGGGCGGGTATCATCGCCTACTACTTCCCCAGCGCGGTGATCAAGGGTATGCTTGCAGGCATCGGGGTGATCATCATGTTGAAGCAGATCCCGCATGCGGTGGGCTACGATCGTGTTCCGATGGGTGATGAGAGCTTCGATCAACCGGACCGGGAGAACACCTTCAGCGAACTCACCCACATGATGGAGAGTTTCACGCCCGGGGCGCTGATCATCACGGCGGTCTGCCTGTTGCTGATGATCCTATGGGAGCGTCCCGCCATTCAGCGGAATGCGTGGTTGCGCTACATCCCAGGACCGCTGTTGGCGGTGGTCATCGGCATCGTTCTGGCGGGTATCTTCAATGGCATACCGGCGCTGTTCATCGCCCCGGAACACTTCGTGGCCTTCGATGACGTGCGCGGACTCGATGCGTTCACGCTGCCTGACCTGGGGCGCTGGAACGATCGCCTGATCTGGACCACCGCGTTGACCATCGCCCTGGTGGCCAGTATCGAAACATTGCTCTGTGTGGAAGCCACCGACAAGCTGGACCCGCACAAGCGCACCACGCCGGCCAACCGCGAGCTCTACGCCCAAGGCATCGGTAATATGGTGAGCGGTATGCTGGGCGGACTTCCACTGACCCAGGTCGTGGTGCGGAGTTCCGCCAACATCCAATCGGGTGGGCGTACGAAGCTCTCCACCATGCTCCATGGCTTGTTGATCGCTGTTGCCGTGGTGAGCCTGGCACCGCTGCTACGATCCATACCCTTCGCCAGCTTGGCGGCCGTTCTGCTCCTCGTAGGATACAAGCTGGCGAAGCCCTCGCTCTTCGTCGCTATGTGGAAGGCCGGGCGCATCCAGTTCATCCAGTTCGCGGTCACCGTGGGATTCATGGCCGTGACCAACGACCTGTTGCGCGGCGTGGCCCTGGGCTTGGCGGTGGCCTTCGTGCACATCCTGTGGAAGAACTACAAAGTGCCCTTCCACTTCCACAAGGCGCGGCAGAAGCCAGGTCTCCCGATCTACATCGAATTGAGCGAGGACGTGACCTTCCTGAACAAGGCGGGTATCAAACGTGCCTTGAGCGAATTGGCTGACGGCTCCCGTGTGGTGATCGATGCCACCCGCACCGTGGATCTGGACCCCGACGTGCTCGAGATCATCACGGACTTCACCCAAGTGGCAGGCGAGCGGAACATCCGGTATGAGCTGCTCGGCTTCAAGGGCGATCTTGCACCAAGAACGATCATACCTACCAAAGAAACTTGGCCTTCGCGGCCCACCCGTGTTCAATGACCCGATAGCCCGAACGAAAAACGAACCAGACCATGGAATCCTACAAAAGACTTCTCCTGAACAACAAGGCATGGGCCGAGGACACCGTGCAACGCGATCCCGAGTTCTTCCACCGATTGGAGAACGTGCAGCGTCCGGAGTTCCTATGGATCGGTTGCAGCGACAGTCGTGTGCCGGCCAACGAGATCACCGGCACGCAGCCCGGGGAGATCTTCGTGCACCGCAATATCGCCAACATGGTGGTACACACCGACCTGAACCTGCTGAGCGTACTGCAATACGCCGTAGAGTTCTTGAAGGTGAAGCACGTGATCGTTTGCGGGCACTACGGCTGCGGCGGTGTACAGGCAGCCATGACGCACCAGTCGTTGGGCATCATCAACAAGTGGCTACGAAACATCAAGGATGTCTATCGCCTGCACCAAGCCGAAGTGGATTCGCTCCCTACCGAGCAGGAACGCTTCGATCGCATGGTGGAACTCAACGTGCAGGAACAGGTAATGGACCTGGCCAAGACCAGCATCATCCAACGAGCATGGGCGGAGCGTGGCGGACCGCACCTGCATGGTTGGGTGTATCGCCTCAGCGATGGCATCATCAAGAACGTCTTCGAGATGGAGGCGGGCTCGGAGCTCGACCCCATCTACCGCTTCGACAACCTCTGATCAGGGGTTGCAGTGATCGCAGTACCGGGGATCCTCCTCGGTGCGTCCATCTTGCCGAGCTTCGTGCTGCGCGTGGCCACATGCACCGCAGGAGCGGACCTGTGCGCGAATGCTCGCGGTGGGCCATCCGCACAGACCACATGGGAGCCCGGTGCGCGTATCGGTGATGCGGAACCAACAGGACCCACAGGCCGGACAGGTGCTTGCGATCTCTGCAGCCAACTCGGCGGCCGTATCGGCGATGGCCTGCATGCGGGTGGGATTGGCCATGGCGCGCAGATCCGTTTCCACCCAGCAGCTGCCGTAAGCAACGATCAGCTCCTCCGTGACGGTGCGCAACCGATCGGCATCGGAGATCCCTTTGAAGACCTGATCGCCCGCGCGCCACTGTTCATCACGCCGCACCACCAGCTGATGCGAAGGGAAACGCATCCGTTCGGCAAAGGCCAGCACCTCAGCCTTGCTCGTGCATCGCTCACCTCCGAACACAGGACCGAGGAACACTTTGCGGTGACTGAACACCTGGCCGTCCCGCGTGTCCAGGAGCACCAAGAACTCCTCGTTGCAGCTGAGGAAGGGTGCGGGCGTATAGGGGCCGAAGGAACCTTCGCTGGCGATCACCAGGTCAGCCCCCGAGACCTCGGCTCCGTGCCTGGCTTTCGCGATCGCGGCCTCCAGCGGCGAGAGCGTACGCTGCACCTCGCCGCTGAAGGCTCCGAACCGATCGGTATCCACACCTGCGATGGCTTCACAGCCGGCCAAGGGTAAAGCGACCATGAACGCGGGGCCGATCACCTGTTCCTTGCCATGGATGGTGGCCACAGCGAGCGTGCGACCGTTGAAGCGCTCCAACCCACTACCGAACGCGGCGCTCATGGACGCAAAGAAAGGCTGCCGGACGATCGTTCAGTGGTCATCACTCTCCTTGACCCAACGAGAACCCGCGCACTCCATCGAAGAGGTAGAGATTCTCGGTCTTGATCACCTCGATACCATTCTCCCCGAGGAGGTGTAGCAACTGCGCCACCTGCTTGCGCCCGATGGGCACGTAGGTGGCCTTCACATCGTCGATGGCCACTTCCGGTCCTACGAAGCGACAGCGCCAATGGTCCGTGCAAAAAGTCTCGGGGAAGCCATCAGGCCACACCTTCACACCCCGGTTCGTGATCAGCTTCAGTTTAAGCATGCCATGTGCCGCCTGTTGCAAGCGGGCAGCCAACTCGTCGGGGGTGCTGGTGCCATCGCACACGAACATGTCCACACCGCAGAGTTCGCGTTTCACCATGGGCCGTTCGTAGTGGAACTTGGGAACGCCGCCGCCCTTCATCTCCACACTCTTCAATTGCGCCGGCTTCTGGCCAAGGCGTTCGATCACCGCATCGGCGAACTCCAAGGTACCTGCGCGTTTCACCGAAAGCCCTTCGCGGAAGATGTCACCCGGGTGGATGCCATCCTCCAGGGTCTTGAGCCAGGCGTTCTGGATCACTTCGGCCTTTTCGGGCATACCGAGGTGAACCAGCATCATGCAAGCCGCGTTGAGCATGGCGCTGGGGTTGGCGATGCCTTGTCCGGCGATGTCGGGCGCGCTGCCGTGGATGGCCTCGAACATGCTGATGCGGTCGCCGATGTTGGCACTACCGGCCATACCCACACTTCCGGTGAGTTCGGCGGTGACATCACTGATGATGTCGCCGTAGAGGTTGAGCGTTACGATCACATCGTATCGGCAGGGCTGTGTGGCCACGCGTGCGGTGCCGATATCGATGATCTGCACCTCCTGCTGGATGCCCGGATACTCCTTGCCCACGCGGCGGAACATGTCGGAGAACATGCCATCGGAGAGCTTCATGATGTTGTCCTTCACCAGGCAGGTCACCTTCTTGCGGCCGTTGCTGTGTGCGTATTCGAAGGCGTAGCGGATGATCTTCTCGGTTCCGGGCAGGCTGAGCACCTTCAAGCACTGGTAGACATCGGTGGTCTGGCGGTGTTCGATGCCGGCATAGAGATCCTCCTCGTTCTCGCGCACAACCACCACATCCATATCGGGGTGCATGGTTCGCACGAAGGGATGATAACTGCGGCAAGGACGTACGTTGGCGAAGAGGCCGAGGGTCTTGCGGATGGTGACGTTCAAGCTCTTGTACCCGCTGCCTTGTGGGGTAGTGATGGGCCCTTTGAGGAAGACGGGGTTGCGGCGCAGGGTGTCCCACGCCTCAGCGGGGATACCACTACTGTTCCCGCTCAGGTAGACCTTCTCCCCCACATCGATGTGCTCGTAGGTTAGGTCGCAGTTCGCGGCTTCGAGGATGCGCAGAACGGCGTCGGTGATCTCAGGTCCGATGCCATCGCCCTTGGCAACGGTGATGGTGTGTTTCATTTCAACTTCATGGGTTGTGCGTGGTCCAGGTAGGTGACCGTGCGGTGGTAGAGGTGTGCGGAAAGGTGTTTGAGGTCCTTCTTGTTGGACAGTTCGGTGAGCGAGGGCAGGTGCTCCATAGCGAAGGGCAGCGAGTGCGCCATCTCGATGATGGTGGTGGCGAAACTGCGGGGCATGGGAACGTCCTTACGGTAGGCGACCAGGCACTCGGCGATGAATGCGCTCAAGGCTTTGTAGGGCATGAACAAGCGCCGTGCGTTATCGGCATCCACGTTCTTGTGTAGGTAGCTCTTCATTCCCTCCTCGATCACCAACAAGCGCAAAGCGTGCGGGTCCAGTTGGGCGGGAGGCGCATCCTTGGGCCATACGCCACAGAGCGCATCCACCACCGCACGCACGGTGATGAGCGGATCCACGGAACGCTCCGCATGACGGCCGCAGACCTGGCGCAACCACAGCCAATAGAGCTGGAAGTAGTACTGCAACAGGCGCTGCTTGTTGGGGAAGTACTTGTACAAGCTCACCTCCGTGCTGTCGATGCGCACGGCCAGCTTCTTGAACGTGAACGCCTCCAGGCCGATCTCGTTCATCAAGACCAGACCCTCCTCCACGATGGACTGTCCTAAGCGGGTCCCTTCGGGATCTCGGAGGTAAAGAGCGGGGTCGGGCCGAAGGTGGATGTGGGTGTTCGTGACCATGCCGCAAATATAGTCTTACAAAACAATGAACATAGTATTACTTAACTTTGTTCACCGATCAGACACCGATGAACGCCGACCTACTGCTCAGCAACCTCACGAATCCCACCCTGCTATTCTTCCTGCTGGGTGTGGTGGCCCATGCGGTGAAGAGCGACCTGGAGATCCCTCCCACCACCATCAAATTCATCTCCCTGTACCTGCTCTTCAGCATCGGGTTCAAGGGCGGACAGGAGCTGGCGCACGAGCATTTGAACGCGCAGGTGGCCAAAGAGCTGGTGTTCGGCATGGCCATCGCCTCGGTGATCCCCTTCTATGCCTTCTATCTGCTCCGCAATAAGCTGGGCGTGCAGAACGCCGGTGCGGTGGCGGCGGCCTATGGTTCGGTCAGCGCGGTGACCTTCGTGGCCGCGACGGGGTTCCTGGAAGCGAAGGAACTCGTGTTCAACGGGCACATGGTAGCCATGATGGCCTTGATGGAAAGCCCGGCGATCATCGTGGGCATGGTGCTCTTGATGCAATACGACCGCGAAAGCACCGAGCGCCCCACCGTGGGACACATGCTGCGCCATTCCTTCACCAACGCCAGCGTGCTCATCCTGATCGGCAGTCTCGTCATCGGTCTGGTGGCCGATGCCAAACAGGCCGAAGGGATCAAGCCCTTCACCACCGACATCTTCAAGGGCTTCCTGGCCATCTTCCTCTTGGAGATGGGCATGGTGACCGCGGCGCGCTTCAAGGCCTTCCGCACCTATGGATGGTACGCGCTGAGCATCGCCGTAGTGCTCCCCTTGATCAATGGTTGCGCGGTGTCTTGGTCGAGCGGTATGGTCACCACCCACGAGGGAGATCGTTTCATGTTCGCGATCCTGGCCGCCAGTGCGAGCTACATCGCCGTACCCGCTGCCATGCGCCTGGCCGCGCCCAAGGCCGATCCCGGCCTGTACATCCCCATGGCACTGGGGGTCACCTTCCCCTTCAACATCACCGTGGGCATGCCCGTGTTCCACTACATCGTGCAAAGCTCCACTTGACCATACCTATCCGTTACCGAATGCGAACCACCTGAAGAACGCCTTCCATATCGTACGGACCGCATGATCCACAACGTGCTTCGATCTTCGGGGACCTGTGGCTCATCATCCGTGGATAACTTCGCACCCACCAAGCAGAACCGCCCATGTCCAACGCCACGTTCCACGCCCCGAAACCGACCAACGAACCCGTTCTGAGCTATGCCCCGGGAACACCGGAGCGCAAAGCGTTGCAGGCCGAGATCGACCGGCGGTTGCGCACCCGCATCGATGCACCGATGTGGATCGCGGGCCATGCGATCGAGACGAAGGACGTGCGGAAGATGAGCCCGCCGCATAAACACGCGCACAACTTGGGATCATCGCACCATGGTGAGGCCAAACACGTGCGAGCCGCCATCGGCGCCGCATTGAAGGCCAAGGCCAACTGGGAGAACATGCCCTTCGAGCAGCGGGCATCGATCTTCTTGAAAGCAGCGGACCTACTCGCTGGGCCTTACCGCGCGCAGATCAATGCCGCTACCATGCTGGCCCAAGGCAAGAACGCCTACCAGGCCGAGATCGATAGTGCGTGCGAGTTGATCGACTTCCTCCGCTTCAACGTGCACTACGCGGAGCAGATCTACCGCGACCAACCGGTGAGTTCACCCGGTGTATGGAATCGTTTGGAATACCGGGCCCTGGAAGGCTTCGTCTTCGCCCTCACCCCGTTCAACTTCACGGCCATCGCGGGGAACCTCCCGAGCAGCGCTGCGCTGATGGGCAACACCGTGGTGTGGAAATGCGCCGACAGCCAATGCTACAGCGCCCAGGTCCTCATGGAAGTATTCATGGCCGCAGGCCTTCCCGCGGGTGTCATCAACCTGATCCATGTGAGCGGTCCGGTGGCGGGTGAAGTGATCTTCAAGCACAAGGACTTCGCGGGCATCCACTTCACGGGAAGCACGAGCGTCTTCAGGGACATCTGGAAGACCATCGGGGCCAACCTGCCGATGTACCGCAGTTATCCGCGCATCGTAGGCGAGACCGGCGGCAAGGACTTCGTGATCGCGCACCCGAGCGCCGATGCGAAAGTGGTGGCCACCGCGTTGAGTCGAGGAGCGTTCGAATTCCAAGGGCAGAAATGCAGCGCGGCCAGTCGGGCCTACATCCCCGAAAGCCTCTGGCCCGCGGTGAAAAAGGAACTCCTGGCCGACCTGGCCGATATGAAGATGGGCGACCCGCGCGAATTCTCGAACTTCATCGGAGCGGTGATCGACGAGAAGAGCTTCGACAAGATCGCCGGCTACATCGATGCCTTGAAGAAGGACAAGAAGAACATCCAGATCATCGCCGGAGGGAAATACGACAAGAAGGAGGGCTACTTCATCGAACCCACGGTGGCGGTGACCAAGGACCCCAAGAGCGTGACCATGTGCGAAGAGATCTTCGGTCCGGTGCTCACCATCTACGTATACAACAGCGCGCGTTGGACCGAAACGCTCAAGTTGGTGGACGCCACCAGTGAATATGCGTTGACCGGCGCGGTGATCAGCAACGATCGGGCGAGCATCATCGAAGCCACGGAGATCCTGCGGAACGCGGCGGGCAACTTCTACATCAACGACAAGCCCACCGGAGCTGTGGTGGGCCAACAGCCCTTCGGCGGAGCCCGCGGAAGCGGCACCAACGACAAGGCGGGCAGCTACCTCAACCTGATCCGCTGGGTGAGTCCACGCACCATCAAGGAGACCTTCGTACCGCCCACGGATCATCGGTATCCGTTCCTGGGTTGAGCCACTGGCGCATGCGGCGGGATACGGGCATCTGGCGGTGGAAGCCGTTGAGCGCTGTTCCGCATGGCTGGCACCATCCGCACCCTTGGTAGGACACGCAACCTTCTCGCCTTCAACTGCGTAGGAACGCACGCCGGAGCACCTCCACCGGCCCGTTCAACCCGTGGAATTCCGTCCGAAGCGCACCAAACACAAAGTCCTGTACGCGGTGTACGCCGCGCTCTTCATCCTGTGTGTCGCGGTGATCGTGATCGTGCACCGGAACGAAGCGAAGGCGTTAAAAGGACAAGGCATCGCGCAGTTGCGCACCATCACCTCCACCCTTTCCGAAGAACTCGGCGCCAACAACCTTGAGGCGTTGCTCGAGCGGTACACCAGCCCGGGTTTGGTGATCAAGAACACACAGGACGCGCGATACTACGTACTGCACGAACGCTTGCGGAAGACCGCCGTAAAGAACGGCCTGCACGCTCCCTTAGAGCTTGTCTTCCTCGACCCGGTGCGGCAAGAGGTGCAAGTGATCGTCACATCGGAGGAAAAGCCACGCTTCCGCGAACCGTGGAGCGGCGACCAAGGCAGCCTGAGCGCAGCGTTCGGCACGGCGGGGACCCTTGAAATGGGACAGGGAAGCGCACGGGAATTGCTCGCCTACGAACCGGTGTTCGATGCCGATGGCGAGGTCTTGGGCATGATCGTGGCCCGATCCCCCCTTGCACGTTATGCCACAGCTTCCAGTGCCGGCTTGCTGCGCAACATCGGCATCGCCCTACTGCTGTTCGGCGTGGCGGGTTTTCTACTCTTCCGCTACGTAGGTCGATGGTTGAACGTGGATGAAGCGGCCCAGCAACAGCTGAAAGCACGCCACGAGGACATCAACGACAGCATTGCCTATGCAGGCAAGATCCAACGCTCCTTGGTGCCCTCGGCCCTCATCTACGACGAGCTTTTCGCCGATTCGTTCGTGATCGACCGGCCCAAAGACGTGGTGAGCGGAGACTTCCACTGGGTGTACCGCATCGACGCGGATAGCTGCTTCGTGGCAGCGGCCGATTGCACGGGTCACGGCCTGCCCGGCGCCATGATGGCGGCCATCGGCTGCTCCTTGCTCAACGAGATCGTGCCGGCCAACGCCCACAAGGACCCATCGGACATCCTTGCCCTGTTGCACACCCGCATGGTGGCCACCTTGAACCAACAAGGCAAACAACGTGGGGCCGGTGATGGCATGGACGTGGCCCTATGCCGCGTGGACCGCAAAGCCAAGGAGATCCTTTTCGCCGGGGCCTACCGGCCGCTGTACTGGCTCCATCAGGGACAACTCAGCGTGATCAATGGTGACCGACGGCCGGTGGGCGGTGGCCACACGGGGGAGGAACGGAAATTCACGGCACACAAGCTCGCCTACACCGCTGGGGATCGCATTTACCTGTTCAGCGACGGGTATGTGGACCAATTCGGTGGTCCGGAACGTAAACGTTTCATGAATTCCAGGCTCCAGGAGCTCATCCAGGCCAACGGCCATCTTGGTCTGAAGGAGCAGGCCGTGGTGATCGAACGCGCCTTCCTGGACTGGAAAGGCCCCGTGGAACAGATGGACGACGTGTGCATGCTGGGCCTGGCGGTATAGGGACACCTTGCGGATCGTGGCATCCCCCTATCTTTGGACGGATGACCCCGTAGGGCGTACCGTATTCGCATGGCAACGAAAGCAGAGCTGATCACCCGGCTCGAAGAGATCACGGCACAG
>JAEUTB010000001.1 GCA_016787995.1 Flavobacteriales bacterium
TGGCACCTCAAGGGCCTCGTTCGATGCCGTGGAAGGAACGACCTATTGGATCGTGTTCGATGATCGCTGGAGCGACGATCCCTTCTTCTTCTTGCTGGAACAGACCTTCTTCCCCCTCTCGAACGGCGAAGCGTACTGTGAGTTCACCTCCGTCTTCATCGACAGCCAAGGCCAACCACGCGCTGTGGTGGACATGGACAACGACGGCTTGGATGATGTGGTGTCCGTGACCCAGTCGGTGGTGAGTATCAACTACCAACAACCTGATGGCGAACTGCTCCCGGTATACATCCCCACGGACTTCGCCGATTTTCCGGCATCCTGGAGCCTCTGTGCCGGAGACCTAGATAAGAACGGCTACAAGGACCTGCTGTATGGCGGGGGAAGTGGTGTCTCCTTCATGTTCGCCACGGATGATGGTGCCGGATTCATCGAACGTTCCGGGCCGGAGTATGTCTTCAGCCAGCGCTCCAACATGGTGGACATCAACAACGATGGCCATCTCGATGCCTTCGTGTGCCATGATGTGGCCCCGAACGTCTTCTACCTCAATGATGGCACCGGCCAGTTGCAGTTCATCCAAGGTTCACTCGGGAATTCCTGTGGCAATTACGGCTCCATCTGGGTTGACTACGATGATGATGGGGATGTGGACCTCTACGTGGCCAAGTGCGGCTGCGATGCCAACGATATCATGATGCGGAACGAAGGCAATGGCTCCTTCTCCCAAGTTCCTGGTCCCTTGGGCCTCGGCGACTTCCACCAAAGCTGGAGCAGTGCCTGGGGCGACTTCGATAACGATGGCGATATGGACGTGCTCGTAGGGGGCAGCGATGCACCTGACCACCGGCTGATGCGCAATGACGGCGCAGGCATCTTCACGGATATCACCGTGGGCTCCGGCATGGACCGCACGCTGATGCAAAGCATCGAATGGGTCACCCACGACTTCAACAACGATGGTCTGTTGGACATTTCAGGCGGTGGTTACATCATGATCAACCTCGGTGACTTCCAATTCGTACCGAACAGCTTTATTCCAGGTCCCGGTGGAGTAGGAGATGTGAACAACGACGGCACGTTGGACGTCTTCGGGATCCAAGGGCTGCAACTCGGTGTCCCCAATGGCAACCATTGGTTGCGTATCGCTTTGCACGGGGTGTTAAGCAACAGCGAAGGCATCGGGGCGCGCATCACGGTGGAGCAAGCGGGTGGGCAACAGATCCGAGAAGTCCGCAGTGGTGACGGTTTCCGGTACATGAGCAGCATCATGCCCCATTTCGGTCTGGGTTCCGACCCCGTGATCGAACGCATTACGGTGCGCTGGCCTTCCGGCGTGGTGCAGGTGGTGGAGGATGTCGTGGCCGACCAACTCGTGGATATCACTGAACCGGTCAGTACCTCACTTGCCTCGTCCGCCGCGCCAAGCACCTTGGTCGCATTCCCCAACCCCGCGAACGATCTGCTCTGGATGAATGGAGAGGGGATCAACCCGTCCATTCCGGTCAGGATCTCGGACATCACCGGGCGCACAGCGGCAATCCTCACCTTACACGATGGTGCGTTGGCGATCGACCAACTCGTGCCGGGCCTCTATACCGCCTCCCTCCTGGTGAACGGCGTTCCTGAAGAGCTTCGCTTCCGAAAGGAGTGAGGCTTTTTTGGTGCGAGGAGCCGGATCATCACCAATGGTCCGGCTTTTTTTTGAGGCGGAGTAGGGGTGAAAGGCGATGTGCTTGTCCTAGAGGCATGAAAACGATCCACTCCGTTCTCCGCACCGTGGCGCTGGTCGCGACCATGGTAACCCTCTCCAACGGTAGCAGCGCTCAGGTAGATGACCGCACCCCGCGCACCTTGTTCGGCTCGGACCACGACGTACACCATGGGGGGTGGGGCGGCCCTTCCACCCATTATACCAACATCATGGGCCACGATGCCCTCCTGGTCGGCGCCCGCGGTGGCTGGCTCATCGACCACGGTATCACCATCGGTTTGGCCGGTCATGGGCTGGTTACCGATGTGCCCAACAAGGCTTACGATGCCCACCGACTGGCCTTCGGGGACAGCCTGCGCCGTGGCAGTCTTTTCCGCATGGGTTATGGTGGTCTGCTCATCGAGCCCATTATCGCCCCGCTGAGCCCCATCCATGTAAGCCTGCCCATCATCGTGGGTGCCGGTGGCTGTGGTTATCAGACCTTCATGCGGCGCTCGACCGAGGACGATATCTACTCCTATGGCGAGGACTACCAGGCCTTTTTCGTGGTGGAGCCGGGTATAGAACTGGAAGTGAACGTGATCAAGTTGGTCCGTTTCGGAGTGGGTGCTTCCTACCGCTACACCTCCGATCTCGATCTCCCTGGCACGGGTAAAGGAGCCCTCCGTGGCTTGAACGCCGGCTTCACGGTGAAGGTCGGCCGATTCTGACCACGCGGTGTCATACAGTTGGAAGCCTGGCCCTGCCGGGCTTTCGGCTTGTGTACTGTTGGTGGTGTTTTTCACCGGCCGCATTCCTTAGTTTCGGCTCATGGTCCAAGACGCAACGTTCACCGGCAAGCTCCTTCGCGCGATCTCCATAGTACCCGTGTTCACCGCTGTGGTGGCGTTCGCGCAACCGCATCCCTATGGCTGTCACTTCTTCCGCCAGCAACCCGGACCCCTGCAGATCACAGCTGCCGCGCGTGACCAGATCGATGCAACGATCGCTCGGTCGGACACCTTCGACATCCTGCACTACGACATCAACCTGGACCTGACCTCCTTGGTGGCGGCTGATTTCAAGGCGTTCACCACGGTGAGTTTCACACCATTGATGGAAGGGCAACAAGCCGTGCGATTCGACCTCTTCCAATTCACCGTGGATTCCGTGGTGGGGCCCGATGGCCCCTTGGTATACGGCTATGATGGGCAATTCCTGACGGTACAGTTCCCCGCGGCGCTGGAAATGGGCAGCACGTATGAAGTCACGGCCTACTATCATGGTGCGCCCCTTCGCGATCCAGAATGGGGAGGATTCTATCACGAAGCCGGCTACATGTACAACCTCGGCATCGGCCTCTCCACTATTCCACCCAACTTCGGAAAGGCATGGTATCCGTGCTTCGACAGCTTCGTGGAACGCGCCACCTACACCTACCATGTGAAGAGCACCGGTGGCAACCGCTTGCACGGTCAGGGGGACTTCCTCGGCGAAACACAGCTCGGCGGCGATACGATCCTGCGCTCCTTCTCCCTGAATGAAGCGGTGCCCACCCACCTGAGCGCTGTTGCTGTTTCCACCTACAGGGATAGCAACTTCGTGCATACCGGCATCAATGGTGACATACCTGTTCGCCTTACCGCCAGGCCGGCGCAGCTGAATGAAATGGTGAACAAGTTCGCCGATATCGGAGCGGCCATCGACGTATGCGAGCACTGGTACGGACCGCACATGTACGACCGCGTGGGCTACGTGATCACCACGGATGGCGCGTTGGAGATCCCCACCAATATCGCCTATCCCACCTTCATGACCAGCCAAGGCATCGTGGACAATCGGGCGCTCTTCACGCACGAACTGGGCCACCATTGGTGGGGCGACCACGTGACGCCTTATGTGCACAATGACATGTGGCTGAAGGAGGGGCCTGCGGAATACAGTGGGCACCTCATCGAGGAATGGATCGGCGGCCGCGAACCCTTCATCAAGACAGTCAAGGACAATCACTTCTTCGTCCTGCGACAAGCCCATCGCGACGATGACGGTTTCCAGGTGTTGTCACCCATACCTGATCCACACATCTATGGCACCCACACTTACAAGAAAGGCGCCTCGGTGATGCACAACCTGCGCGGCTACCTTGGTGATGCCCTCTTCCAACAGGCGCTGCGCGGGGTGCAGGCCAACCTCGGGAACGGGACCATCACCCCACAGCAGTTCCGCGATGCCCTCGAGCTGTACTCCGGCGTGGAACTCGATGCCTTCTTCGATGCGTGGGTCTTCGCCCCGGGTTATTCCGTGTTCGAAGTGCGCGCCATGGAAGCGACCGCGAACGGCAGTGACTGGACAGCGGAACTGGAACTCGGGCAGAAGCTCTATGGTGCCACGGTGATGCACCAGGACGTGCCGCTGGATGTGACCTTCTTATCCGCCGAAGGGGAGGAACACACCACCACCATCGTAGCCTCGGGCGAATTCGACCAAGCCACGCTCGATGTCCCCTTCCAACCGGCCATGGTGGTGCTGAACAGAGGCATGCGGTTGAACCAGGCCCGAATGGACCATGAGGTCACCTTGGTGCCAGGGGTGAATACGCCGAACCTGTTGCCCTACGTGGATTTCCGCGTTTACGGTACCACCCTGGTGGATAGCACACTGGTGCGCGTGGAGCACATCTGGTGCGCCCCGGACCAGCAGCCGCTTCAGGCCGGTGTCACCGCCATCAGTGATACCCATTACTGGGTGGTCGATGGGTTGTGGCCGGAAGGCACGGAGTTGGAGGGACGTGTGTATTACCAAGGCGAGAACGACTCCCAGTTGGATCATGGCCTGCTGAACGGGGATGAGACCGGCATGGTGCTGCTCTACCGCCCAACGGCCAATGATGTCTGGAGCATCTGCCCGGACCAGGTGATCACCGCGGGTAATCTCACCAACGGCAACGGGCTGATCAAGGTGATCGACATGCAGAAAGGGCAATACGCTTTCGCGAAGGCTGAGGCCATCATCGGGGTGGAAGAGGCGGACGATAGGCCCTTCAGCATGAACCTTGGACCTGTTCCTGCGAACGATGTGATGCGGGTGACCGGTCGTTTCGATGGTGTCACGACCCTTTGGTGGGATGTGATCGGCCTGGATGGTCGCTTCATCCAACGGACCACCTCGGCTGTTGCAGGAGCGTTCGACCAAGTGCTCGATGTGTCGAAGCTCGCGCCGGGGGGATACATCCTACGGGTAACGCCAGAGGCCGGCGATCGCCTTGCCGAGCAGCGGTTCGAAGTGGTCCGCTAGGTCCATGGTCGAAGAATTTCCCGGTAACGGAGGCTTCAACGCCATGGGGCTGCGTAAGCCCATTTATGCGCTCAGTGGGGGGTTACGCGAGCACCTGGTACACCATGGCCGGTACGTGCCCTTGCCCTTGGCTTATTCCGATCTGGCCCGTTTCGATGGCCTGATGCCGTTGAAGCGGGCCGATGGCAAGGACAGCCTGTGGAGCACGGCATTGTATCGCCCATCCGATGCTGAAGGGCTCTATGAGAAACTCGTGGAGACCTATCAGCTACTGACGTCCGATGGTCGACACCTGGACCATTTGCGCGTGGCCAGCATCGACCTGTGCCCCTACGGCAACTCGCAGCCTTTCCGCATCAAGATCCTGAACCAGATCAACGACAACCACGATTACTTCTACATCAAGCGCACCGATGCCAGTCGGGTGTACGGGTTGGAACTGGAGCACTTGCTCTCACCCAACCGCATCAACTACATGTGCGAAGGGCCCACACTGGTGGAGGAGCACATCATCGGTGTGCCCGGAGATGCCTTCATCGTTTCGCCCGATCAGTACGGCGGCCATGTGAATGCCGTGCGGCTCAGCAAGGAATTCGTCAAATTCAACGAGCGTTGCTTCGTGCGGCTCCTGGGCGATATGAGGGCGTACAACTTCGTGGTGGATGTGATCCACGATCTGGACCAGGTGCAGTATCGGCTGCGCAGCATCGATTTCGATCAACAGTGCTACGAAGGCCGGTCGCGGATGTACCTGCCGCAATTCTACAAGGAGAATCTGCCATACGTGCAGTTCGCGCAACGGGCCATTTCCCAGGAAACGGCTCAACAATACCGAAGCGAGGAACGCGCTCTGCTGCGGAAACGGCTGAAGCTTTCCGAAGAACAGCTGGCCTCCTTGCTTGGCGTGATGCGGACCGATGAACTGGCCCCCGCGGAGCATGTGCGCCAGTTGGCCAGCGAATTGGCCGAATTCCATGGCGATGCATCGCTGGCTCGTTGTACCACGATGGGCGAGGTCCTGAACGTGCACTTGCACATCCTCCTTGATCCGGGTCAGGGTTCGACGGAGGCGTAACCTTCGTCGATGGTTGGGCGTATCAGCGCCACGAACGTGCGACAGGCATGTTCTGAACGCAAATGCAAGCCCCCAAGATCCTCTCCATCATTCTGGTCGCCGGAACACTCTACGCGGAACGTGCCAGTGCACAAACGTTGAACTACGATTGGCTCAACGTTCCGTGCATCGACAACTTGAATTGTTGGAACGGTTGCTCTGCCTGCAACCTGCCAGCCGATGCTCCTGCGAACTTCTTCGGTACCAACGTGCTTTGGGAGGGCATGGACGTTTGTCCGCATCCGATCACGACCGCCAACAATGCCGTGTACACCACCGGCTGGCCCATCGAACCACAGCCCGGCGTTTTCGTGGGTCTTTCCACGGCCACCCTGGGCGATGTCCACATCGATAGCGTGGTGATCCGCCATCGCCGTTCGGCCGACGGACCGCAGCGCCTGCGGGTGCAGTTCAGCAACGACGTGATGCAGGCGCCCACCCTGCTGGGTGAAGTGGATGTGACGCAGACCTACGAGGAGACCGTGTTCACCGACCTCGGCTGCCTGAACGCCAACCCGGGTTCTGAATTCCGTGGCTTCGTGCTGCGCATGCAGGCCTACCAAGGCGGCGCCGGCGATTGGCAGATCGACGCCATGCGTATCGTGGCCACGCCATGTGCCGCTCAGGTAGGCATCGCCGAGAATTTCCAACGCGACCTCGAAGAAGGCACACGCCAATACGTGGATGTGTTGGGCCGCCCGATCCAAGGGCAACCCGCTCCAGGCCTCTACATCGGAGGGCGCAAACGCGTGCAGGTGCTTTAAGGCCCTTTCAATATCGATCCTTCCGGACCGGTAGTGCCCTAGGCGGCGCTACCGGTCCGTCCTTTTTGGGCCCTTGGATGGAATTGCAGGATGTTGCTGCGCAGGTATTCCCGGTCAAGATGGGTGTAGATCTCCGTGGTGGTGATGCTCGCATGACCCAACATCTCCTGCACGGCGCGGAGGTCCGCTCCACCTTCCACCAGGTGTGTGGCGAAGGAATGCCGGAAGGTGTGCGGACTGATGGTCTTGCGGATACCGGCAACCACGGCAAGTCGCTTCACCAGGTTGAAGACCGACATACGGCTGAGTTGTCCTCCTCGCGCATTGAGGAAGACGATGTCCTCCGCTTTGGGCCGATGGGGTAGGTGGACACGCTCGTGTTCCAGGTATTGCCGGATGCAGTCCATGGCCATGGGGCCGATCGGGACCAGGCGCTCCTTGTCACCCTTGCCCACCACCCGGATGAACCCTTCGCCAAAATGGAGCCACGAACGTCGCAAGCCGCAGAGCTCGCTCACGCGCAGGCCGCAACTGTAGAGCGCTTCGATCATGGCCTTGTCCCGATGGGCCAGCGGCTTGCTCATGTCGATGGCCGCGATCATGCTGTTGATCTCCTCGACCGTGAGGAACACCGGTAGCTTCCTCGCCAGTCGCGGACTTTCCAGCAGCTCCGTGGGGTCATGGGTGATGCTCTTCTCGCGCAGCAAGCTCCGATAGAACACACGAAGCGCACTGAGGTAGCGCGCCTGGCTGGTAGCCTTGGAGCCGGCTTTCACGGTGCTGGTGATGAATGCTTGAAGGTCCTCCAACCGCACCTCGGTGGGCGTCAACGGGGGGCGTTGGCTTTCCGCGTAGGCCTTCAACTTGCCGACATCGCGCAAGTACGCCTCCACGGTGCGATCGCTCAAGGATCGCTCCAGCTTCAGGTGCATCCTGAGGTCGGTCAGGGCATCGCTCCAAGTCACCCTACGAAGGTGCGAAGCGCTGTGCCCTGCAAGGAATGCAAGTCAAAGCGTTCTGCGAACCGCGCGATGTTCACGCCAAGTCACCAACTTCGCACCTCGGACCTCATCCCGAAACGCGTTCCACGCATGCGCATCCTCATCATCAACGGACCCAATCTTGATCTGTTGGGTACCCGCGAACCGCAGATCTATGGTGCGCGCCGCTTCGAAGACCATTTGAAGGACCTGCAGGTGGCGTTCCCGACGGTGCGGATCACTTACCTGCAGAGCAATGTGGAAGGGGAGATCGTTGAGCTTCTCCGCAGGCATGCCGACGAGGTCGATGGCTTCATCATCAATCCAGGTGGGTATTCCCATACGAGCGTCGCCATCCGCGATACCATCTCCGTGGTTGAAAAGCCCGTTGTGGAAGTGCACATCAGCAACATCCATGCACGGGAGGAGTTCAGGCACAATACCCTCACCGGTGCGGTCTGTGCGGGGGTGATCACCGGCTTCGGCCTCGAAGGTTACCGGTTGGCCGTGGAACACTTGGTACGGCGCTCCTAGCGGAACGCCTCGTGATCCAGCTGGGAGAACTTGCGCCAGCGCAGGATGAACCGATCGAACGCGATGCTGCGGTGGTAGATGCCGTTGAGGTTGGGCTGGTGTTCCGTGCCCATCAGGGCGCGGCGTTGCTTGATGACATGGGGCAGGCGCAGGAAGAAATGCCAATGCGCACGCACCACCTGCCAGGTGTGCCGACCGTTGCCTTCCACCAGGAACTTCATGCCGGCGAAACCATCCAACACCAAACGGCGGAACAACCACCACCACGACCACCCATTATGCAGGTTCTTGGTGAGCACGATGAGGCTGTTGCGGAAGTTCAGGTAGGTCTTCCGTGGCGAACGATAGTCGAGTGATCCGCCGCCGACATGGTGCACCACGGCTTTGCTGGAATAACCTATGGTCCAGCCCATCCTGCGCAGGCGCCAGCATAGGTCGATCTCTTCCATGTGCGCGAAGAGGGCGTCATCGAAACCGCCCGCGGCGCGGAAGGCCTCTGCTCGTACCAGAAGGCACGCGCCGGTGGCCCAGAACACCTCGCGTTCATCATCATACTGCCCATGGTCCTCCTCGGTGATCTCGAAGATGCGTCCACGGCAGAATGGGTAGCCGTTCCGGTCGATGAAACCGCCTGCGGCGCCGGCATGCTCGAACCGTTCGGGGTGGCGTTGGGAAAGCACTTTGGGCTGGCAGGCCGCCATGCGCGGATGGGCGTCGAGATAGGCGTTCAGGTTATCCAGCCAATCGGGCATCACCTCCACATCCGAATTCAGGAGCATGAAACGTTCGGCCTCCACCTGTTCCAATGCGGCATTGTAACCGCCTGCGAAACCCAGGTTCGTTGCGATGCGGATGACCCGTACCGACGGGTGGTTCAGCTCCAGCCAGGTCACGGAATCGTCCGTGCTGGCATTGTCCGCCACGATCACTTCAGCCCTGACACTTCGTGCGATCACCGTCGGGAGGAATCGCTCCAGCCAGGATCGGCCGTTCCAATTGAGTATGACGATCGCCGTGCGCATCCAGTGCCAAAGGGCATCAAAGATGCGGCTTCATTCGCGCAAGGCTCAGCGCGGATCGTTAAAGAACTCCATCACCCGGTCACTTTCCAGCGTTCCCGGCTGCACGGTCTGCACACCCGGTAATGCGACGTTACGGCTGTGGAGGATGTTGTTCCATTGTGGGTTGGTGATCTCTCCGGGCACTTCACTGTGCAAGAGTTGGAGGCACATGTTGGCCATTTCTGGCTGATAGAACACGAAGCGCCGATTGGTGAATTTCCCGGCCCGGTAGTAATGCCAAATGGTATAGGGCAGGGTGCCCATTTCGTTGAACCGGTCCATCATCGTATTGGGCGGACCATACTTCAGGTAGACCCGCCCGCGATCCGTTTCATATCCTTTGAGCAAACGACAGCCGAACATCTTGTTCACTTTGATCACCTCTTGGCGGTAGGCCTGCCAGGCCCGCTCCGGGTCGGCGCTGCGGTTGGCCCAGAACGTGTAGAAGAACCGTTTCATGAGGTCCATATCCTTGTCCTTGTAGCGGTCTTCGATGATCTTGCCTTCCAATTGATCGGCGATCGGGCGCAGGCTCGCGATGTGGTCCACCAGCGAATCGCGGTTGGTGAACGCCCCGGCGAACTTTCCTTCCAGATCCAACCGGTCCATGGCCTGCAGGTCATAGTTGTAGGAGATCGGGTTGTTCCGCTGGAAGAACTGGTCCTTTCGGCTGATGAGCACGCCACCTTTATCACGCACCTCGATGGCCAGGACGTAATTGCCGGACGGCAGGTCGGCGATGTCGAACTCAGCGATCACCGGCTCCACCGGTCTGGCCTTGGCGCGGATCACCCGCTTGTAAGGACCGAACACCGCTTTGCTCTCGAAGTTCTCGATCTGGTAGCTCAGCAGGTAGAGGCTGTCCTTGCCCAAGGCACGCTCCGTGCCGTGGACTTCGGCGTAGAAATTCAGCTTGCCGATCGTGCGGGGGAGATAGTCGGTCAAGAGTGGAACAGCCGTGTAACCGTACTTCGAGGGTGAACCTTCCACCGCTGGAACTATGCGCTCGGCGAAGAGGATGTCGCTGATCGAAATGCCCGATGGAAGGCTGCCTACGGCCATCGGTGCGTTGATGCGGGTCACCGTAGTGTCGCTCGTGGTGAGGTCACGTGCCTCGATCACCAGATCATAGTACCCCGGAGCAAGGGCGAAGAACTCCTGATGGATGAGGTCGTTCTGGGTGCTGTCCAAGCTTTCGGGTCCGTTCACCACGGTCTTGCCGAAGGCCACGATGGCGCCTTTCTGTTCCACCAAGGTGAGCACTTCCAACTGGCCTTGCAGGAACCCTCTTTCATTGGCCTTGATGCCGAAGGTGCCGGTGAGGATGGCCATATTCACCTCCACCTGGGGTGATCCATCCGGCGAATAGAACGTGCGTGGTTCCACCACCACATCCAACTGGGCTTTCACAGGACGGTAAGGCCAAGCAGTCAACGCCAGGGGAAGAATGGTCCACAACGCTCTCATGCTTACAAAGCTAAGGCCTTGTGCCACCTGAACCTGACCGATGCTGGTGCCATGGCGACCGCCCCTTGCACGAACAGTGCCGACCGAATAAGCTCCACCGTCAGACCGAGAGGTCGCTGCCGGGCTGACCCGGCCACCTTGCCTACCTCGGACCGATCGGGGTCCGGGCACTACTTTCGCGCCGCCGTTCCGGACGAGCAACTCGTTCAGGACACCGAGGAGAGGTGGCAGAGCGGTTGAATGCGGCGGTCTTGAAAACCGCTTTACTCGAAAGGGTAACGGGGGTTCGAATCCCTCCCTCTCCGCCGATCAAAGCCGCCAGTGCCGAAGGCATGGCGGCTTTTCGATCTCCCACGAGCCGAACGAAGTTCGAGCGAGTGGGAGATCGAAAAAGCCGGTGTCCGCGAAGCGGCACCAGGCTATTGATCGAAGCTTCCCCCAACTAGGGAAAGCCCGTTTCGGGCGATCCCAGTTGTTGCGTTCAAAAAGCCGGCGCGAGGCGGCACCAGGCTATTGATCGAAGCTTCCCCCAACTAGGGAAAGCCCGTTTCGGGCAATCCCAGTTGTTGCGTTCAAAAAGCCGGCGCGAAGCGGCACCAGGCTATTGATCGAAGCTTCCCCCAACTAGGGAAAGCCCGTTTCGGGCGATCCCAGTTGCGGCGTTCGAAAAAGCCGGTGTCCGCGAAGCTTGCACCAGGCTGTTGATCGAAGCTTCCCATATTGGGAAAGCCCATTCCGGTAGTCCCTCTGTTGAAGCTCCTGTAAGCCCGCTCGGAGTTCCATTGGCGACTTGAGTTGGAAGCCTCCGCATCGATGCCGCTTGTCGATCTTTGCCCGCATGGTCGTGCGGATGGAGTTCTTGGGGACCGGAACAAGCCAAGGTGTACCTGTGGTGGCTTGTGCATGTGCCGTCTGCACCAGCGCTGACCCCAAGGATCATCGGCTGCGCTCATCGGTGCGCATCACGCTCGGCGAGCATGAATTGCTCATCGACGCAGGCCCGGATCTTCGCCAACAGGCGCTTCGCAGTGGCATGCATCGCTTGGATGCTGTACTGCTCACACACGAGCACATGGATCATGTGGCCGGGATCGATGAGTTAAGGGCATTCAACTATGCGCAAAAGCGCGCGATGGATGTTTTCGGCCAGGCACGGGCGCTGGAGGCTGTAAAGCGGACCTTCCACTATGCCTTTGCCAAGGACAAGTATCCGGGCGTACCCGAACTTGAACTGCATCCAGTGCATCTGGAGCCCTTTGCTGTGCATGGCCATCCGATCACACCGGTGGAAGTGATGCATGATCGCCTTCCAGTGCTCGGCTTTCGCATCCATGATGTGGCCTATATCACCGATGCCAAGACCATATCCTCTACAGAACGCGCCAAACTTCGCGACCTCGATGTGCTGGTGATCAATGCCCTACGGATGAGTCCGCACTACTCGCACCTCAATTTGGCGGAGGCCCTGGCCGTGGTGGCCGACCTTGCGCCCCGCCGTGCGTACCTCACCCACATCAGCCATCTCTTGGGAAAACACGCTGATGTGAATGCCGTTCTTCCACCTGGTGTGGAACTGGCGTACGATGGGCTGGTCGTGAGTTCCGGTCGGTGATGCCTACCTGCTTGATGGTCAAGCTTGGATGGCCGACCGGTGTGGTTTGCTTGGACGACCTCTGGGAACGAACTTCGTACCATTCAACCCCGCCGAATGCTTCACCGCAAGACCCTCTACATCACACCGTTCGTGGCCTTAATGTTCGCCGGTCCAACCATCGCCCTCGGCCAGAACAGGGGCGAAGAGGTCACCTTCATCAAGGATGTCCGCAGGCTACCTGATCGCGACCGCCAGCTCGAGTTGCGGAAATGGGGTGCCTGGCCCGCATTCAAGTTGAATCACCCCCGGTGGAGTGCGGAGTTCAACGAAGAAACAGGGCTTCCGCGCCGCGCCTATGGTGATCCCATCGAGGTGGCTGGCTCCACACCCGAAGCACGGGCGCTGGCGTTCCTTTCCACCGAGTTCGCCGCGTACCGCCTGCCGCTAGAGGAATTGGTGCTCACCGCAGCGGCACCAACGGAAAAGCTCACCTACGTGCACTTCGGCCAGCAACACCAAGGGTTGCCCGTGTTGGGTGCTCGCGCCATGGTGAAACTGGATGGCCAGGGACGTGTGATCTCCTTTTCGACCGATCTGATCACGGAGTTCAACGTCCCCTTGGTCCCCACGGTGGATGACGCCATGGCCGTGGACCGTGCGAGTCAGGGTTTGAACGGCATCACTCATTCTGATCTTGAGGGTCTCGCCTTGGTGCCGGTTCCAGAGCCTGGGCGGAATGTGGTGCACCTCGTTCATCGCGTGATCGTGCATACCCGCCGCGGAGATACCCCTGGCCGGTATGTGTGTTTGGTGGATGCCCATGACGGTTCGTTGCTGTACCGGAGCAACAAAGTGCGCACCTGTGGTCATGACGGCGAGGACGGTGATGCGGGGGTTGATGTGGCCGTGAGCGCATTGGCGTACACCGGCAGTCCGTTGGCGGCTCCTGAGATACAGCCTTTACCCGAATTGGACGTCACCGTGAATGGTACGCTTCTGCGCACCGATCTGAGCGGATTCCTGCCTTCAGGGATCACCGGACCTGTCCCGGGGTTCTTCCAACTGCGCGGTCGTTGGGCCAATGTGAGCACCAATACGGTGACCCCCACATTCTCCACCACGTTGAATGAAGGCTACAACGAGATCTCCTTCAACAGCGCGGCCAACATCCGTGAACGGTCGGCCTATATCTACGTGAATCAGATCCACGCGCACATGAAGAACGTGTTGCCAGCCTTCACCGGTATGGATCTGCAGATGGCCACCCGGCTCGACCTTACTGCCGACAACTGCAACGCGTTCTACGACGGAAGCAGCATCAACTTCTACGCCGAGGCCAACAACTGCCGCTCCCTGGCCACCATCAACGATGTGGTCTACCACGAATATGGACACGGGATCAACGACAAGTTCTATTCCGGCCTGAGCAGTGATTTCACGAACGGTGGCATGGACGAGGGGTATGCAGATGTCTGGGGTCTTACGTTGACTCAAAGTCCGGTTCTCGGCCTTGGGATCAATCTGGACAATGCCAACTCGACGGTACGCCGGTATGATGAGGCGCCGAAGGTGTATCCGGTGGACATCGTAGGGGAGGTGCATGCCGATGGCGAGATCATCGCCGGTGCTTGGTGGGACTTGTACGAACTGCTCGGCTTTGATATGGAACTCACCCTGGACCTTTTCGCAGCAGCATATCCCGGTCTTCAGGCCAACACGTTCAACGGGAACGAAGGGGTGGCCTTTCGCGATGTTCTCCTCGATGTGTTGCAGGCGGATGACGATGATGGGGACATCACGAATGGGACCGTTCACGGCGCTGCTATCGTGGAGGCCTTCGGGATCCATGGCATCACCTTGATCAGCGGTGCTGAACTCTTCCATGATGGCCTGCTTTCCGCAGCACCCGATGAGACCATCGACTTGGAGTCCGTGCTCTTCATCACCTTCCCCTCCACCTTGTACCTACAGGATGCCTCCTTGTTCTATAAGGTCAACGACGGAACCGAATGGACGAGCGTGGAAATGACAGGATCCGGGGAAGGCTCCTATTCGGCCAGCATCCCAGCACAGCCTGCAGGAACGGTGGTGGCCTACTACGTTGGCCTTCGCGACATCTTCGGGCAGACCAGTGCGGTCAATCCCATCGCAGCCGATCGCCTCGACCCTGGATTGCCGAATTACATCCTTGTCGGGTATGGCCTGGTCGCCACGGAGAATGCGGACGATCTAAGCCAACTTGGTTCATGGACCGAAGGCCAGCCCGAGGATAATGCGGCTACCGGCGAGTGGGAGTTCGGTCCGCCCATCGGCTCGTACAACACGCCCGGTGATCCCACCACGGTGTGCCAACCCGGGGCGCAGCACACCGACGGCGGCTCGCTGTGTTGGTATACCGGGAATGCCCTGAGCACCAGTAGTCCTTTGGGTGATAACGATGTGGATGAGGGAAGCACCACCTTGATGGGCCCCAATATCGACCTGACCTCCTATTCGGAGCCCGCCATGAGCTACTGGCGTTGGTATACGAACAACCCCCCCTCGGGTGCGAACCCATACACGGATTGGTGGCAGGTGTACGCGAGTCCGGATAACGGGGACACTTGGTTCCCCGTGGAGGATACCAAGAGCGGTGAACGTAATTGGCGCCGCAAGGTCTTCCGCGTGAAGGACGTGCTCGGCGAAGATGCCACCCAGATCCGCTTGAAGTTCATCGCGAGCGACAGCATTCGGCCGGAACAGGACCTGGAGGGCGGTAGTTTGGTGGAAGCGGCCATCGACGACATCGAACTCTGGAGCGCTGCAGCCCCTGACTTCATCTCGGAACAAGCACAAGAGCGCGTGCTCGGCGTATGGCCTTCGCCCACGACAGGGCAGCTGAACGTTGAAGTGCGGATCGGCCATGAGCCGGGGATGTCGATCGAGGTCCTCGACCTCACTGGCCGTATGGTGCTAGCACCGCGTGCTATGGCCCAGGATATGGTCAGGATGGACGTATCCGGTCTCGCCGATGGTCAGTACGTCGTGCGTCTCCGTTGGAATGATGGCTCAGCCGAACGGCGCTTCTCGGTGATGCATTGATCGAAGTGGATTCGCGGAAGGCCCCGGAGAAGCGAATTCTCCGGGGCTTTTCGCTACTGGACCATGATGGACCAGGTCGCGCGGTGACCTTGTTCCTGGAGGCAGACCAAGTACAAGCCCGGCGCTAATCCGGACAGATCCATCCCTCTGACCGGATCGAATGAGGGGCGTTCGACAGAGCGGCCCATGGCATCGAAGAGAACGGTGCTGGTCCAGTTCTCTCGAAGGAGATCGGACCTGTTCATGCCGATGTCCTCTCTCATGGTTGGCATTACGGCGGTGGTCAGCTCCTCTTCCAGCAGGATATCGATCACTTCTTGTTGCGAGAGGCCCACATCATAGAGCCGGATATCGTCCACCCATCCGCTGAAAGGGGCCGCGCCCGTGCTTAAAGCAGCTACAGAAGCAGGCGCCTGAGGATGGAATCCCATGCTGCCTGTAGCCGGAGTTTCGGCCATGAGCGCACCGTTCAAGTAGATCCGCATGGCGCTTCCATCATAGGCCCCCACCACATGGTACCAGATGCCGCTGAAGATGGATGATGGGGGCGTGGAGAGCTGTGTGGTGACCGCTCCCGTGCGCAACCGGAAGCGCAGTGCGCTCGCGCTGACGAAGGTCATCGACCAGATGTGGTCTTGAGCGCCAGGACCGATCGTCTTGGCCAGGATGGTGCGGTCCATCGCGGTCACGAAGTCCGGTTTCACCCAGACCGAGAAGCTGAATTCACCCGTGCCTGTGGTCATGTCGCACGGACCCAGGATGATGCGATCATCGACTCCGTCGAAGCGGCAGGCTCCGCTATGATGTCCAGCACCAGGAGCCCAGGTAGGACCTCCTTGCAGCAGACCGGGGGTGCCGCCATACACATCGGCAGCCGCCGTACCGTTCGTCTCGTTCAGTAACCAGTGGAAGCGCGGCGTGGGTTGTGCCGTTGCAACGGCGAACGGTACGATCCCAATGAAGACGGTGTAACGTAGGTCCATGGCGAACGGGGTTGCTCCGTTCGCGTTACGATGGCTTACTACCGAAGTTCAACCCGTTCGACGACCCGTGGGCGCGGCCCGTTGAACAGGTGCAGGATCTACACGAATGCGCGATCCTCGGCCAAGCAGTTCGCCAGTTCACCATACACGCGTTTGAGCGTATCGTGATCCGGGGTCTTTCCGGTGTGTTTGAGGATGCGCGAGGCCAAACAGCCGTGTTCCAGGATATGCGCGATGTGCTGCCGGCAGCCTTCGCTGAGGTCACCATACAGTTCCACGAAGAGGTGCTGCCAAAGCTTGTGCGCGCTCATCTGCTCCTGTTTCATTAATCCGAACATGAGCAGGTAGTCGCGGTTGGCGATGCGGGCGTTCCCAGCATCCTTGATCACTTGCAGGAAGAGCGGGAGCAGGTCGTGTTCGCTCCACGCCCGTTGCAGATAGCTGCTCACCCATCGACCGCTCGT
This sequence comes from Flavobacteriales bacterium, assembly GCA_016787995.1. Lineage (GTDB taxonomy): Bacteria > Bacteroidota > Bacteroidia > Flavobacteriales_F > PHOS-HE28 > PHOS-HE28. Next base: position 17,030 of record JAEUTB010000001.1, read on the forward strand.
CAGTGCTTTCAATACCGCCACGATCAGCTCCGCGATGGCGAGGTCGGCGCTCGGGCATTCCTGGATGTCGATGACCCTGATCTCGATGGCCCCGCGATCGAAGCGAGCGATGGCCCCGCGGGAATTGGCGAAGTGGTGGTCCATGACATGTTCCGTATCGAACGGCGCCATGGCCTTCGCGATGGGACTGAAGATCTCACGGTAATAATCCTCCTGGGAGAACACCGCCTCCGGGATCAACGAACCCATGAGCTCCGGCAACTTGTCCTGGTGGTGCAGGTAGGCTTCCATGCGGCTGTCCAGGAATCCGGTGGCCTTGCCATCAAGGATCGGTGAACTGGCGCTCAGGGCTGGAATGATGGGCAGCAGCAGTCGGATAGCGGCGTGCAGCTTGCTGAACTCCTCGTCGTTGGCGAAGGGCAGGTTGAGGTGCGTGCTCTGCAAATTGCTCCAGCCATGGCCTCGGCAATCGAAGATGCGGTTGTACAAGGCATACACCTCGTTGTACTCGTGTGGCCATATCTCGGTCTCCGTGAAGGGATCCATGAACGGATGCGCGGCCGTGGGCAACAGCATCGCGTTGCGCTTCGCCAAAACGGCGTTGATCGCCTTCACATCGCCACTGAACTTCTTACGGAAGGAGGGGATCTTCTTCGTGGGCTTGGCGGTCTTCAGCTCCACCACGTGGCTCACGAGTTCGTTGCTCCATTCCACATCGCCGCGTTCCACGTCGCTGGTGATCTTTCCGGTCACATCCTCGAAGAGTTTGTCCACGATGGGGAGCACCTTCAAGGTGTCGCGGTCCACGACCATGTATTCCAGTTCGATGCCGGTGACTTCGAACAGTTTGTATTTCTTGGGTTGCGTTGTCATATCCGGAACGGTCAGCGTATGGCCACCGTTGGTGTTTGCGGTATTCCGATCTTCTCTTCGATACAGGTCTTCAACGAACCGATGATGGCCCGGTAAAGATCATCACCCAGCACCACGTCCTCGACACCATGATCGATGTTGGGGCATTCGTTCACCTCGATCACGTAGGGCTTGCCTTCGAATTCCTTCACGTCCACGCCGAACAAGCCCTTGTCACCCACGATGGCGAGCACGGCTTTCACCGCGGCTTCCACGATGAACGAAGGAGCCTCTTCGACCGGTATGGTGGCGAAGTCGCCTTCCTGTCCCTTCTTGGTATCACTGCCCCAGTTGTAGATCTGCCAGTGGCCACGGGCCATGAAGTACTTGCACGCATAGAGCGGCTTTCCGTCCAGCACGCCGATCCGCCAGTCGAAGTCACTGGGCATGTATTCCTGGGCGATGGCGAGGTCGCTCTCTTTCAGGATCTCGTCCAAGTGCTGCTCCAGTTCTTCCGGTGTCTTCGCTTTCACCACACCACGGCTGAAGGTGCTATCGGGCAGCTTCAAGACCACGGGTAGACCGAAGAGTTTGCCGACCTGGTCGCGGTTCTCGCTGTGCACGATCAAGGTGCGTGGCGATGGCACGTGCGCTGCCTCCATCACTTCGGCGAGGTACACCTTGTTGTTGCACTTGAGGATGGCATCCGGCGCATCGATCACGGCCAGTCCTTCGCTTTGTGCTTTGCGCGCGAACCGGTAGGTGTGGTCGTTCACGTGCGTGTTCTCGCGGATCAACAGGGCATCGTACTCGGCGACCCGGTCGATGTCCTCCGGGCCGATGATGTCCACATCGAAGCCCATCTGCTCTGCCACCTGCCTGAACTTCACCGTGGCGCGTTTGTTCGAGGGGGAGGCCTTGTCCTCCGGATTGATCAGGATGGCCAGATCGTACTGGCTGCGATCCAGTCGGGCACCGTCATAGCGCTTCTTGGCGAAGTAATCCGCCGCGTAGCGCTTCACGTAGTTCAGGTGTTCTTCGGGGATGTCGTTGTAGGGGATGGGGCGTACCGACCGCAGTTCCCATTTGCCGCTTTCCAGCTTCACGAACCGCGCACGCAACAACGGTGCCTGGAAGACCTTGTACAACTCGTGGGCAAGCTTGTCGTACTTCCGGTTCACGTTCCTGCCGAAGTAGATGCTGAAGATGAACTCGTGTTTGTTCTTCTCGGCAAGGCTATGTTGGATGACCTCGTCCAGATCCCGGGACAGCACTTTCACGATGCTGGGAGACTTCAGGTCGAGGATGGTCTTGGCACTGGGGATCACCTTGTGGCCGCGGGCTTCGGCGAGCAAGCTCACATAGTAGCCGCGACTTTGGTAACTGTAGCTGCGTGCCAGGTTGAAGACACGCACGTTGCGCATACCGGCGAGCACCGGGTCGGTCAGGTAGTCCTTCGAGCTGATGACCTCGAACCCCTTCACACCCAGGTTCCATTCCTTGGGCTCGCGTACGACGATGATCTTCTTCATAACGGGTCCTTCGAAATGATCAGCAGGTTGGCGTCGTAGGTGACGATCCCCAGCATGATCGCGTTGATCAAACGGCCAACCGGTACGTGGTAATACAGGTCCTTGCTGTACGGGTTGTCCTGATAAGGATCAGCGACCAACACGTTCTTCTTCTCCATGCCACAGAGCACCACGAAATGCCCCATCGGCTTGCCGCGCAGGTCGTCGTAAATGCTCTCTCCATTGCTGCCGCTGTACTCGCGTTTGCTCTTGTACAGATAGGTCGCGCTCAGGCCGGTCAACACGGGCAGGTCTCGGTCGAAGTAGCTCTGGAGCAGGGCAGGGGATGGGTCATCGAACCGCACCTCGCCGCCTTCCTTGATGAAGCGCGAATAGGCCAGGCAGGTGGCGTGCAGCTTCTTGCTTTCCTTGTACTTCGTTTGTGCGAGCAGCTTCTTTCGCAACTGGTCGGGCGGAAGGCCATCCCACGAGGGGTCGAACACGCGCAGGTTATAGGTATGGATCCGCGCGTTGAAACCGTTCTTCAGCGCGTGGATCCCTAGGAAAACCGCAAGGGTGCCACCATCTTCCAGGAAATGCACTTCCTCGATCACCTTTTCCAACGGCAGCTTCAGGCCCAACGAGGCGTATACGGCATGCAAGGCCGTGGGGCCGCACGTGCTATCGTCGGGTTGTGCGAGGATGCGGATGGGGCGCATAGCAAAGCCCGAAGCGGATGCTTCGGAACGTGACACAAAGGTGTACGTGCACTATCGGGGGATCAAGAGCCTTTGCATACGGCCTTTCACGATCAGGTGTTGACAGCCATTCAGTGCGACTCCTGGCCAGGTTATCTTGGTCGAACGAACAAGGCTATGCTTACCGCGAACTTGAGATTCTTCGGACAGTTAGTGGCACATTTCGATGCCGAACTGAACAGTTCACTACGTCGTAT
>JAEUTB010000002.1 GCA_016787995.1 Flavobacteriales bacterium
CGAGAGTATCCCATGCTCGCGGAGAAGTCGGATGGCCTCCTTGTCTTTGGAAACGGTACCGGCCTTCTTGATCCGCTCCAGCACCGTGGCATCGTAATTCTCGATACCGAGCAGGAAGCGCTCGAAGCCGGCCTTCTTATACAGATGAAGGAACTCGGCATCGCGAACGATGTTGTCCGCGCGGATGCTCCCCACGAGCGTCAGTCCGAGGTTTTTCGCCGCTAGGGCTTCCAGAAAGGCGCGCCAAGCCTTGGGGTTGCTCGATGGGTTCTCATCAGCGAAGTTGATCACCTCGATGCCACGGGTCTTGACGAGCACCTCGATCTCGTCGGCCAGTTTCTGCGGATCGCGATGGCGCCACTTCTTCCAGAAAAGGCTCTGGCCGCAATACGTGCAGGGGTAGGGGCAGCCGCGGGAGAATTGGATCACCACGGCCTTGCGTTGTCCCCAGTAAGTGTAGTGATAGCCCTCCATCAGTTCCCAACCGATCCGATAGGCGTCAAGATCTTGAAGCGTGGGTGCCGGAGGCGTCCGGAACGGGATGCCATTCTTCCGCGTGGCAATACCCTTCACCGTGGCGAGGTCTCCGCCATTTTGCAAGGCCTGCATGAGTTGCAGCGCCACTTCCTCGCCTTCTCCACAGACCACATGATCGATCGCCGGGTTCTCGTGGAGTATCCGTTCCCAATGGTAGGTCGGGAAGACACCGCCGATGATGATGATGGTATTCGGTAGCCGCTCCTTGATCAGCGCGGTGATGCTGTTGATGATCGGTTGCGCCGAAGTAGACCCCGAGTGACCGAGCAATATTGCTTCTGGCCTACGCTGTTCAATATCTTCCATGATCGCTGCAAAGCTCATGGGAGCGAAGTCGGCATCGAGCAATTCCACACGATGGCCTGCATCGATCAACGGTCCGCCGATGCTCAGCAGGCCCAGTGGTGGTAGATGTTCACCGGCCATCCGACTGCCGATGCTCTCATGCGGTGGGTTGATCAACAGGATGTGCATGCACGTACTGGTCGACACCTCTGTGCCGCCAACAGTGCGTGAACGAGCGCCGTTCCCGGCGCGTATGATCTTGTGAAATGTTGGGAATTCGTTCCCTAGGGCACCAAGAATTTCAGGACGCTGAAGCCCTGCGCGGTGGCGAAGTGCACACCGGCCGGGATATCCACGCGTACCACGCTTCCTTCAACGGTCATGGTCGAGACCAGGCGACCGTGTACGTCATGGATGTAGACGGCCCGCGCACCGATCGAAGTGGTAGAGGCCAGGATCAAGGCCTGTTGCGAAGGATCGTACGACCACGAAGGAGGCGCCTTGTCGGGCGAACGGATCACGGTGGTGAAGTCCGATTCATAGCAGCCCATGTCGACCGTGCCAGCTTGGATACGTGGGACTAGAGCCAGGTCCAAGTCGCTTCCCGCAGGAATGTCAGCGTTGTTCCCGTTGTTCACGGCCGTAGATGATGCCGAAAGCGTGTAGTCGAACAAGGTCGCATCGAAGTTGGCCGGCGCATCGGGATCCGGTGCGGTGAAGAGTGGATCCGTATTGATGATGTTGGTCCCACCTGCATATCCTCCCTCAACCAGCGAGTATCGCACGATCGGTCCATTGCGTAGTTGACGTCCAGCGAAGGCGGTGTTGCCGAAGATGATGCAGTTGCTCACCACGATGTGATCATCCTCGAGCTGGATGATCTCCGCCTGGATGGGGCTGGAGCTCGTGTTGCGGTTGTGCGCGATGGTGCAATTGATCAGGTCGAAGGGTGATGTGCTGTTGCCGAACGTGTTCACGCGGAGTACCTCGGATGAAGAGCCGCTCACGCGATTGCCGATGATGGCGGAGTTCATCAACTTGCCCGATAGGAAGTCGTCGATCACGATCACCGAATTGGTCGTACTGTTGTTGGTGAAGATGCACCGGTCCACAACGATCTCGTTGTACGGCGAGGTGTTGTTCAAGCAGGCACCGCTGTTGGCCATATTCCCTTTGAACACGCAGTCGCGGAGCAGGAGGTTGGAGTTTCCCCCGTTGTTGTTGCCGTTGTGGATGGCGCCGCCGTTGCTGCTCTCGTTATTGAGGAATTCGCATCCTTCCACCACCAGATTGGCCGCTGCCAAGTAGATGCCTCCTCCGTAGTTGTTGCTCTGGTGCCCGATGAAACGGCAATTGCGCACCCGTACCTCACCGCCCAGCGCATTCGTCACCCGCATTCCTCCGCCTTGTGTGCCGTTGGTGTTGTTGCCGTTCAGGATCCGGAAACCGTCGAGGATGATCGTCGTGCTGATATCGTTGGCGGTGACCACGCTATGCGAATTGTCCGAGGCCAGCCCGATCTCGCCGATATCACCATTGAGGGTGGAGGGGAAGGCCGTCGGATCGCGCTCGTCCAGCTCGGTCTCGGTCCCGGCGAAACCACCGAAGACGTTCACGCCGTTGCGCAAGGCAAAGGAGACCGAACGGTTGGTGCTGGAAGTGGGCTTGTACTGTCCAGCGGCGACCCAGATCTCGTCTCCCGGAATGACGATCCCAAGGGCTTCCTGCAGGTTCGTGAACGCGTCAGTCCAGGTCAGCCCGGTAGCACTGCCGGTCGCACTCGCGTTCACGAAGTAGCGGGTGGCTTGGCACTCCAGGGCGATCGGTGCAAGGGGCAAGCAAAGAAGCAGGGCGCGGAACAAGTACGTCATCGGTTCACGGGTCTATCGGTCCGGTAAGGTATCGGTGCAGGTCGGAACGGGATGTAGAAGATCAACCCAGTACGTTCTTTCGGCTCACGTCCACCACGAACCTTCCGCGCAGGAATTTCCGTCCAAGCAGCACTTGGTACTTCATATCGCTGCGGTCGAACAGGGTGGCTTGGGTGCGCACCACATGCCCGTTCAACTTCACCTGGGTGCTGATCAGGTAGCGGCGGCTCGTTTCCCCGTTGCTGCTTTTCACGGTCACCCGTTTGAAGCTGCGGAACACCTTCGTCTTTCGTACACCACCCATCTGGAAAGTCACCACCAGCTGTTTCGTGCCATCCTTCGTGCGGAGCTTGAGCCTTTGGTAGTGGAGCGCACTGCGGTAGGCTCCGGTATCGATCTTGGCCTCCACCCGGGGCACGCCCAGACCGGGTAGAGCGATGTGCTCCAGTCTGCCGATGGTGATCAAGGCGCGTGCCATGCGGCAAAGGTGCGGTCGCTTGACGTGAAGAGTGACCGTTCATGCCGACGCTTTCCAACAAGTGGGGGTGGAACCACCTTCTGATCCGAAGAAAGGCGCGATCTTTGCATCGCCTTAGAAAAACACCCATGAACAAGATCATGACCCTCCTCGCCACGGCCGCCGTGGTGCTCGCCTGCAATACCGCATCCGTCCCCGCCAACGCCCAGGACAAGACCGCACAAGCCAATGTGAAGACCTATGGCGAGGCCATCTCCGCCGATGGGGCCATTTCCACCGCTGAATTGGCCAAGGTGATGAGCGAGAAGACCGAGTACACCACCAAGGTGGAAGGCGAAGTGATCACCAGCTGTGCCGTGAAAGGGTGCTGGATGGATATGAAGATGGCCGATGGCAGCACGATGAAAGTGCGTTTCAAGGACTATGGTTTCTTCGTACCGAAGACCGGCCTCGAGGGCAAGCGCGCCGTGATCCAAGGCACCGCCACGCGCGAAGTGGTGGATGTGGCCACCTTGAAACACTACGCCGAAGATGCCGGCAAGAGCAAGGAGGAGATCGCCAAGATCACCGAACCACAGAACAAGCTGATGTTCCTGGCCGATGGGGTGTTGATCACCTTCTAGGATCCGAAAGGACCACGAGAAAGCCCGGGCCTGGTCCGGGTTTTTCTTTTTCAGGCAGGCCATCACCGATCCGGTGTTGACACTGTGGGTGCCACTGCGGCTCCATGGGTGTCATGCACGGTACTTTCGGGCCGCTTAACCGATCATCATCCATGTCACGTATCGCACTGGCCGTACACGGCGGCGCAGGGACCATTTCCCGGGAGTTGCTCACGCCCTCGCGCGAGAAGGCTTACAAAGAAGCGCTCGAACTCGCCTTGCGCCGCGGACATGCGGTGCTGGAGCGAGGTGGCGCTGCCTTGGATGCGGTGGAAGTGGCCGTGCGTGCCTTGGAGGATACGCCGCTCTTCAATGCCGGTCGCGGTTCGGTCTTCAACGCCGATGGCCAGCACGAAATGGATGCCAGCTTGATGAACGGGAGCGACCTGCGTGCGGGGGCCGTGGCCGGCGTACAGAACGTGAAGAATCCCATCGGCCTCGCGCGTCGGGTGATGGATCATAGCAGCCATGTGCTCATCAGCGGTATGGGTGCTTTCGAGTTCGCCCACCAACAGAAGGTCGAGTTGGAGGATGATGAGTACTTCTTTGACGAGTTCCGCTATCAACAGTGGAAAGAAGTGGTCGGCAGCGATAAGGTGCAACTCGATCATTCAGACAAAGAGAAGAAGTTCGGCACCGTTGGGGCCGTTGCATTGGACGCTGCAGGGCACCTTGCCGCAGCGACCAGCACGGGTGGCATGACCAACAAGAAATGGCAGCGTGTAGGCGACAGCCCCATCATCGGAGCGGGGACCTATGCGAATGATGAGAGCTGTGCGGTAAGCTGCACCGGGCATGGAGAGAGCTTCATCCGGGCCGTGGCTGCGCACGACGTACATGCTCTGATGGCCTACAAAGGACTGTCACTGGAAGAAGCCGTTCGTGTGGTGGTGCACGAAAAACTGCCTCCGCTTGATGGTGATGGTGGTTTGATCGCCATCGACCGTGCCGGGAACATCGTGCTCGATTTCAACTGCCCTGGCATGTACCGCGGGCACGTGGGAAGTGATGCCGTGTACCATACCGCGATCTTTCGGTAGGTCGTAGATCCCTCGGAGGATCCAATGGCCCAGAATGGTCGCCACGTGCCAATATGGCCCATTCGTGTCCATACAAGACACTGCTGATGTCCTACTTGCCCATCCCCTCGCTCGGGGGTACGATCAAAGGTGCCTTCACTTTCTTCGGATTGATGAACGGCAAGTGGATCTGTTGTTCATCGGGGTAATCCACATCCTCGCCCAGGATGTAGCCCCAAGGCTTCAAGGAGGGTATGGAGTCGCACACGATCTTGAGCATACCGGTGATGGGGATCGCCAACACCATGCCCACCACGCCCCACATGAGTCCGAAGCCGATCAGCGCGGCGATGCTGGCGAGCGGGTTCACGCTTACGCTGCTGCCCACGATCTTGGGCGTAATGAAGTTGTTCTCCAGGAATTGTGTCACCAGGCATACTCCGAGCGCACCGACCGCGTACATCACGGAGTCCTTCGTCACCAAGGCGATGATGATCGGGATCAAGCTGCCGATGAGCACACCCACGTAGGGGATCACGTTCAAGAAACCGATCGCGAAACCGAGCAGGATCGCATACTTCAGACCGAGCAGGAGGAAGCCCAAGCTGCTGAGTGCACCCAGGATGAGGATCACGAGCAACACGCCCCGCATGTACTTGCGCGACAACTTAGAGACATTGACCATGATGTCGAGGACCAGCCCTTCACGGGTTTTCCCGAGTTGTTCGAAGAAGGTGCGGAACTTGTCCTTCAGCAGGAGCAAGAGGAAGACGATGATCGGGATTGGCACTACCGCAGCCAACACCGCCCCAGTGCCGGAGAAGAGCTTCATCACGATGTTGCCACCCGAACTGGCCAGTTCACCGACGCGTTCATTGAACCACTTCAATTGATCGCGCCGACTGATATGGGCTTGCTCCTCGATGGTCCGTTGCAACGCCTTGCCCTTTTCGGCGAAAGCGGCCTGCAGAGCCGGAAGATCCTCGCCGAAACGGGTGAGTTGCCAGCCTGCCAGGAAGAAGATCCCCAGCACAAGGACGAGCATCACCAACGTCGCCGTGAGCGCACCGGCCCAGCGTGGCAGGCCCAGTGTCTCCACCTTACGTGCCAAGGGCAGCAGCAGAAAGGCGAGCAGTCCGCTGGCGACGAAGAGCAGGATGAGGTCCTTACCGAAATACAATGCGACAACGGTGAGCACGATGGCCAGCAGGGTGTAGGTGTAGCGCTGAAGACCGTCGATCTGAGACTCCATGGTGGGGAGGTGGTGGGTTGGATGAAAGTGTACTAAGCCCCTTGCCGAGCCCGTTCGCGGATGCGGTCCCACGAGCGCTTCAGTTCAGTAGCTACATGCTCCATGCGCTCCGGAGTGGCATACTTCTTCATGAGAAACGGAGCGATCGCACTGACCGCCCATGCGAACAGACGCCCCTTGAAGGTGCGTGACCGTGAACCGAGCGCCACGCCCAGGATATTGCCCATGGCACTACTGTCGCTTTGGAACCAGCGACCGATGGTGCGCATCGGTTTCCAGGCTCGAAGCATGTCGCCGAAGGCATCACCAGCTAGTCCCCGTCGGAAACGATGGTCATGCATCAAACGCCAATACTCGTGCAAGGCCTCTTGATGGGTATCGCGAACGCCTTTCAACCGCTCCCGCTCGCGGCGGACGTCGTCAAGGCTCTGGAAACGGTCAATCTTTTTCATAGGCCGCGTTGATGATTGACAGCGTGATCCGATCGCGCAGCATATGGCGCCAGATCAAGTAGAAAACGACCGTGAGCAAAAGGAAGATGCCTGCCACGGACAAGAAGCCCAAGGCCATGTCGCCCATCATGCGACCCAGCCAGATGGCCAGCGCCACACTGCTCATCACGAGCACCGCAGCAATGAAGAGCGCGGAAACCACCGCCACCAACAAGGTGCCGCTCAGCTTCCCCAGCTTTTCACTGCCAAGCAGGATGCCGTAGGCCTTTTGCGCCTCCAACCACCCTTTGCCATCCTCCACCACCGCGTCCATGAAGAGTCCCAGATCGGGATTCTCTTCTCCTGGACGGGTGAATCGTTCGTAGCGAGGGTCCTTGTCGGTCACCGGCATGGGTATCGGGTTGTTCAATTCGCGCTATGGCGCACGTTCTCCGCTGCCTTCCGGGCTTTCGCGGCCACATCGCTGGCGGATTCCTCCACATCATTGCTCAACCGATCCTTCAGATCGCGGCCTTCTTCCATGAGGAAGCGGATGAAGTCGTTCACCTCGTCCTTGGTCATGGATGCGGCATCGCCGGCTTTGCCTTTGGCTTTCGCCCATTCATCACGGCCCTTGTCGATCAGTTCATCCAGGTCGTCCTTCGCGTCCTGTGCGCGACGGACCAGTCGTTCGCGGGTCTCTTTGCCTGAACGGGGGGCGAAAAGGACGCCCAGGGTGGCACCTACTGCGGCACCGGCGAGGAATCCGAGGATCCCATAGTTGCGGTCGTTGCTCATGGTTTCAATTGTTTGATCATCCCACCTCCAAGTTCCGCTCCGGAATGACCCTACCAAGGTACGTAACCCGGGAATGGCCCGAACAGCGCTACTTCCAGGCATTACGACGTCGAACGGTTTGATCGGTCACCGAACGTGGTGTGTGGCGCATATTCCCCGATAAAGGGCAATGGTCACCGCAACCACTTGCGTTCCATCACGAAGGTGCCGAAGGGTAGGATGGAGGCAAGGCCAAGGCCGAAGATGCGCTCCACATCCCATTTCAGTTTGGTGAACAGGGGTACGGCAGCCACCCAGTACCACACGAAGAGCACCCCATGAGCCCAGCCCACCACCTTCACCGCCCAAGGCCAGTCCGCTAGGTACTTGAGCGGCATGGCGATGAAGAGCAGGATCAGGAAGCTCCAGCCTTCGGCGATGGCCACACGGCGGAAACGGGTGATGATGGGGTCGGACATGGTGGCGCGAAGTTCGGGATGGAACACCAAACGCTGCCGCAGCTCAATACTTCCGACCGCCGTGGACGTATCAGCTCAATCGGTCGATGATGCCTTCGATGTTCTGCCGCCAAACGGGGTACAGTTCATCGTTCTCTTCCCACAGCTCGCGCAATTCGGAATTCTCGCCCAGAAGGCGTTGCAGGTGCAGTACGGCCGTTGCTTTCAGTGGATCCGGGCCCTTCTCCTTCACCACGGAGACCACGGTCGCCAAGGTCTCTTCATCATCGCAGCGGTACACGGTCCCGTTCAAGGCGGCGTCGATGATCGCACTGCTCACCAAGATGCACTGGCCGTCCGTATACTCCAGGTAGTCGTTATCGGTCACGTTCTCGAACCACTCGTTCATCTGTTCGAGAGGATCGGCCAATGAGAGGGACGCCAGCACGTCGATGGCCGTGTCATCGTCGAAGATCCCCGTGTCCCAGGCGCCCATGGTCGTAAATGCTTAGCCCCGCACTGGGACTCTTACCGCCGCGAAAGCCTTCTGCTGCACGCTGTAACTGTGGCCTTTGCTGATGATGTGCACCTTCATGCCTTCGATGGAGAAGGGTTCGCCCTCTTCCACATCGGCGTAATCGCTGTACGTGATCTCGTGTCCATCGAAGATCATCACCTGGCCACTGCCGATGGTCTCCAGCATTTCGCCGTTGGTGATGACCACTCCGGTGTCCTCACCCAGCCCGATGCCGATCGCCGAAGGGTTGGCGGCCACGGCCTGTGTGAGTCGGCTGAATCGGCCGCGCTCCACGAAGTGGCTGTCGATGATCACATCGTAGATCAGGGCCGCGCCGGTGGTCATCTTCACCCCGCCCTTGATCAGTCCACTGGCGCTGTGGCCTTGGTAGATCATGGTACTGCTCATGCACATCGCGCCCGCACTGGTGCCTGCGATCACGAAGCCGGCCTCCGACTCGTAGCGCCGTTTCATCAGCTGCAGGAAGGCGGTGCCACCGAAGATCGTCGTCAGCCGCAGTTGGTTGCCACCGCTCATCATCACGCCATCGCACTTGGCCAGGCGCTTGATCATATCGGGCTTCACATCGCTGCGGTCCCGGATGTCCATGATGTCGATGTTGGTGGCGCCCAAGCGTCCGAAGGCCTCGATGTAGTTCTGGCCCACTTCCTCCGGTATGCTGCTGGCGCTGGTGATCACCGCGATGCGTTTCTCCGGACCACCGATCTCGTCCACCACCCGGCGCAGGATGCCTTCTTCGATGAAGTTGTGGGTGAAGACCTTGGTATTGTGCCCGGCTTCGGGCTCCTTGCCCTTGTCCTCGTTACCGCCGATGGCGATGAGCTTTCCTTTGGGTGTCATGCAGCGTGATTATCCCCCGCCCCCGGGGTCCAGAAGCCTCCCGAGGTGCATGGGAAGCAGCGGACCGATGGCGCTAAAGTAGGGGAAGGGCTTCGGAGGGTGAACTAGAGGTGAAGTTTTGATGAACAACCGGCTGTCCCTATCTTACCCACGCCGAAGGCCCTTACCACGCCTTTGGATCTGCTCGATCTAACAAAACCACCTCGCCGGGCATCCGGTGTTCCCCATGCGCATCCTCGAACTCAAGGCCATGCGTGGCCCCAACTACTGGTCCGTTCGTCGCCATCAGCTCATCGTCATGCGCCTCGACATCGAGGACCTGGAGGAGAAGCCCACCGACAAGATCCCCGGGTTCTACGAGCGTATTCAGGAGCTGCTGCCCAGTATGTACAGTCACCGTTGCAGCGAGGACCACGAGGGTGGGTTCTGGGAACGCGTGAAGCGCGGTACCTGGATGGGCCACGTGATCGAGCACATTGCCTTGGAGATCCAGACCCTCGCCGGCATGGAAACGGGTTTTGGGCGGACACGCAGCACACGCGAGCGCGGCGTGTACAACGTGGTCTTTAGTTATGTGGAAGAGCCCGTGGGCATGTACGCCGCCAAAGCTGCGGTGCGCATCGCGGAAGCCTTGATCAGTGGAGAGAAGTACGACCTGGCAGACGACATCCAGAAGATGCGCGAGCTGCGCGAGGAATCGCGTCTTGGGCCTTCCACCGGCAGCATCGTGGCGGAAGCCGTAGCACGTGGCATCCCTTACCTGCGCCTCAACGGGCAGAGCCTGGTCCAGCTCGGACACGGCATCCACCAGAAGCGGATCCGCGCGACGATCACCAGCAAGACCAGCAACATCGGCGTGGAGATCGCCTGCGACAAGGAGGAGACCAAACAGCTGCTGGAGAGCTACGAGATCCCCGTGCCGAAAGGGCGCGTGGTGCGCAGTGAGGAAGGATTGGAGGCCGCGCTGGAGAGCGTCGGTTATCCCTGCGTGATCAAGCCCATCGGCGGCAACCACGGGCGTGGCGCCACCATCGGCATCAAGACCATGGAAGAGGCGAAGGTGGCCTTGGCCAAGGCGAAGGAGATCAGCCGCAGCGTGATCGTGGAACGCTACATCACCGGACTGGACCATCGTCTGCTCGTGATCAACCACCAGTTCGTGGCAGCGGCCAAGCGCACACCGGCCTGCGTGGTGGGGGATGGCACGCACACGATCGCCCAGTTAGCCGAGGAAGTGAATAAGGATCCGCGCAGGGGCTACGGACACGAGAACGTGCTCACCCGCATCGACATCGACGATCACACGCTGAAGCTGCTTGCGCTGAAAGGCATGACACCCGAGAGCGTGCCAGCCAAGGACGAAGTGATCTACCTGAAGGCCACCGCCAACCTCAGCACCGGCGGCACGGCCGATGATGTCACCGAGATCGTACACCCGTTCAATGTCTTCCTCGCCGAGCGCATCAGCCGCATCATCGACCTGGACATCTGCGGCATCGACGTGATGACCGATGACATCAGCATCCCGCTCAATGAAAGCGGCGGCGCGGTGCTGGAAGTGAACGCTGCGCCCGGCTTCCGCATGCACTTGGATCCCACCGGCGGCATTGGCAAGAACGTCGCCGAGCCGGTGGTGGACATGCTCTTCCCGCCGGGCACACCCAGCCGCATTCCCATCATCGCCATCACCGGAACGAACGGAAAGACCACCACTACGCGCCTCACCGCACACCTCATGCGCGGCGTAGGGTACAAGGTGGGCATGACGTGCAGCGACGGTGTCTACATCCAGAACCGCTTGCTGATGAAGGGCGATTGCACGGGTCCCGCCAGTGCGCAGTTCGTGCTTAAGGAGCCCGTGGTGGACATGGCCGTGCTGGAGACCGCACGCGGCGGCCTGGTGCGCAGTGGCCTCGGCTTCGAGCATTGCGATGTGGCCATTGTCACCAACGTGGCGGCCGATCACTTGGGATTGAAGGACATCCACACCCTGGAGGACCTGGCCCATGTGAAGAGCACCGTACCGCGCAGTGTGCGTCAGGACGGTTATGCCATCCTCAACGCCGACGATGAGCTGGTGATGGCCATGCGCAAGCAGACCAATTGCAAGATCGCCCTCTTCAGCCTGGACGAGAACAATCGCTTGATCCGTCAGCACTGCAAGTTGGGTGGCCTCGCCGCTATCTACGAGAACGGCTTCATCACCATCAGCAAGGGCGAGTGGAAGCTGCGCATCGAGAAGGCGGTGAATGTGCCCATCACCTACGGCGGCAAGGCCGTGTTCAACATCCAGAATGTGTTGCCCGCCGTGCTGGCCGCGTATGTGCGTGGGGTGAAGATCGAGGACCTGCGTCAGGCGCTGCTCACCTTCGTACCGGGTGCCGCACAGACCCCTGGCCGCATGAACCTGTTCCAGTTCAAGAACTTCCAGGTGGTGGTGGACTACGCCCACAACCCGCACGGATTCGAGGCCCTCGGCAAGTTCCTCAGCAAGATCCCCGACAGTCCGAAGGTGGGTGTGATCGCCGGTGTGGGCGACCGCCGCGACGAGGACACGGTGAACCTCGGCCGCCTCAGCGCGCAGATGTTCGACGAGATCATCATCCGCCAGGACCGCAACTTGCGCGGCAAGAGCGACGACGAGATCATCGCGCTCATGGTGCAAGGCATCAAAGAGATCGACCCGAACAAGAAGTACACCATCATCAAGAAGGAGGAAGAGGCCATCCGCCACGCCATCAGCACGGCCAAGCCCGGCAGCTTCCTCACCCTCTGCAGCGATGTGGTGCCCGATGCGCTCGCCCTGGTGTTGAAGCTGAAGGAGGAGGATGAGAAGGTGGCGTTCAATCCGGCGGATATCCCGAACAGGAATAAGGAGTTGGTGGGGTGATGCTTGTCGATTCCGACGGTTCCTTGATCTCTTTGTAGCTAGCAATTGCGTATTGCTAAGTAGGATTGGTGGAATGTTGAAGTTCAAGGGTATTGCGATCGTTGCGCTACTACTGGCCTTCTTGATCATTTCGATCCGAGAGCAAGTCAAGGATTCGCGACCCATTCTAGTTCAAGCTTTCGCTTCCGCCGACCAAGTTGAATTGAGGCTACTGAACTACGGCTCAGGGATAACCTGCGATGCTGAGCTAATGAGTAGTCTGCTGAAAGTGCTTCGAAGTTTAGAACCCACGGACTATCCGCCAAGACAGCATTGCACAATGGTCCACATTGTTGCTCGATCATCGACCGGTCAAGAGATCGAGGTACTTGATTTACTGACCACGCAATATGACGAAGGCCTTTTTGGTATGGCAGGGGAGCAGGACTATTCCTCTCCTCAAATCCCGAACCTCTTGCGCCTGATACGCACTAAACATCCCGAACTCGGTATTCGGTTCTTCAATGCGAATGGGCGTTGCGAATGAAGCTCACACTGCGCGTAGCTTGTGGCTACGCGCAACAAGAATAGCTACCCGTCAGCCTGTGGCTACCACCCGCTCTTGAAGGCATTGGTCAGACCGAAAGGACTCGAATGCACCTCGATGGTGGTCTTCACGGTCCATCCGGGTCCATTGTCATCCGATCAGCACAAGAGATCTTCAAGTCCTCTGGATCTGGCGTAGGCCTACTTTAGAGGACCAGCCTGTCTTACCCGCTCATCCAACAACGCCAGCTTCCTTCGATCGGTGTATTCGCGCCAGAACAAGGAGCCGATCAGGAAGATGGGCACGCTGCCGAGCAGGAGTAGCATGAAGATCTTGCCAGCATCCGGTTCGCCGAGCAGTGCGAGGAAGTGGAAGAACATCCAACCGAGGATGACCGATACGATGAGCATGATCGCCCAGTCGGTCCAGTTCGGGCCCGAGCGATGGCCTCGGGTGATGTTGCGGTAAGCGATCATGCCATGTCGAGCACTCCAGAGCACTTCCACGACATCGCCGGGTTTTACACCACCTCCGAGCTTCTCGGCCAAGAGGAAGTCATCGCCCTGGTTGAGGACCACGCGATAATAGTGGCCGGGCCATGAATTGTCGCGCGTGATATCCGCCCGCACATGGTTGATCTCCTTGTGCTTCACGGTGCCGTGGATCAACTTGTAGCGATGTTCCGTTGAGGCTCTTCGCGCGAGCGCTTGCCATCCTTTTCCAACGCCCCGTTCGAGGTAGGGCGCATAACAGCGCACGGCAGCTTTTCGATCGGGGTCGAATTCAACAAGGATGTGGTCGCCGATCCGCGGCAGGAACTTGTCTTTGGGTCTCGAGGTATAGGTGACGGTTGTGGTACCTATTGTAAGTGTGTTCTGCTGCACAGGGTAGCCATACTCATCGAAGCCATCTTCTTGTGCGATGGCCGTAATAGGCCCTTCGATGAACGTGAAAGCCATGGATCGAATGGTCGTGAAATGTATGAAGGAAGAGCCCCGGTCAGGTGACCGTTCTTCAGGTGCCTTGTGAGGCCGATCCTCCTTGAGCCGGTCAAGAACTCATTGAAGTCGAACAGCTCAGACACGGCGTGCAGCCTGAGGCAGTGTGCAAATGGAGTTCGGTAGTGATCTTCAGGGGCGGCACATCATCCGTTCCACTTCGCAATGGAATTGGGCGGATAGCGATCAGTGGTCCCGCACCAACCTCGTGCGGATGGCGACACCGTTCACGTCCACCAGATCCAGTACGTATACCCCGGTAGCCAAGTGTCCAACATTGATCACACCTTGAAGGAGCTCTCCAGAGGCGAGCGGAATTAGGCGACCATCGGCAGCGATGATGCTACCCTGCTTGATCTCCACGGGTAGACCATTGCGGAGTACGCGTACTTCCGAACGAGCAGGGTTCGGGAACACGTTGATGGTGGACGGTGCCAGCATGTCCACGTGTTGAATGGTCTGCACGGTGACCACGGAGGTGTTGGTGATCACAGCGGGGTTGAAGTCGAAATAGATAGCGGCCGTGTTCTCGATCACATCGCCGATGGCCAAGGTTGACACAGGTAATATGCGATAGGACACGAAACCGTGGCTGTTGGGCTCATCGTTCGTACTATCCGGTAATTGGATGTTAGGAAAATCGAACCGTAGGGTGCGGCCATCCAGGTAACTGGCGGAGAAGGCATGCGAGGCGCCGATGATCTCGATCCGGGCCATGTCCAGCAGTTCGCTCAACGTATCAAGGATGTAGACGTTCTGCGCAGGGAAGTTGCCCGTGTTCTGGAAGCGGATCGTGTAAACGATATCCTCATCGGCGTTGAGGATGTAATCCGTTCGGCTCCCCAGTGTGGTGCGCGCGGTGATGTCGTTCGGATCATAGGAGCCCACCACTTCGAAGTCGTTGTTCGCGGTATCGGTGTCGCCGGCACTCGAAATGGCGGCTGTGGCAGCATAGGTCGTGCCGATCAGATCAGGATTGGCCGGTACCTGCAGCTGCAGTTCAACGACGTGGCTCGCCAGTGGGCCGAGGGGGGGGGAGATCCCAGGAGATGGAGCCGGGATCCGTGCTTAGGGGGGTGAGGCTGCTTCCGACGAAGGTGAACAACACTTCATGGTCGAACGATAGGCTAATGGGACCGGATAGATAGGGTGAATGGTTCGTGACCGTGATCCAGGTGGTTTGGATGAACCCGGGTATCGCCCAAGAGCTGGAGAACTGGACCGAGAGATCGATCCCACCGATCACGGAGTCGGCGAAAAGAACGGTATGGATGGGGTCGACCGCGCTCAAGTCGAACGGGACTGGTGTCACGACCGGACACAGCTGAACGAGATCAGGGTTCGACTGCTCCACTGTGTAGGAACCGTATTCCAGCGGAATATTGAATCCGCCTGAGGAATTGGTGAGTCGGACGATATTCCCAGGCTGGATCACGATGGGTTGATGGACCAACGGCACGTCGTTCGGTCCATTGGAGCAATCGAAGTCCAGGTCCACGAACGCGGTACCGGTAAGGGCACCGCAAGTCGTTTGGTCAACGATGGTGAAAGGGATGGGGTCCACGCAGCTGTAAGATGGTGCAAGCACGCGCAACTGGTATTCTCCAGGAGCGAGTCCTTCGTAGAAGAAGAAGTCACCGTTGGCAGCGACCGTATCCTCTGGTCCAGGGCCGATCAGTTCAGTGGATACCAGATCAGCGAAGAACCAACCGGTCAGGTCGATCTCCACTGATCCATTCGATCCACCTGCGCAGGCGTTCGTCACGTTCACGATGGGCGGAGTGTACACCGTTGGCGGATCCAATTCAAAGGTGGTGCTATCCGTACAGCCCAAAGCATCCGTTGCCACGAACCACATCGCTTCATTTGCGCACACGGGAAAAAAGAACGGCTGGCCGGTACTGGTCCCGCTTGTGCCGCTACCACTGCCGATGGTACCGTACGCGTAGGTGTACGGTTGCTGGCCGCCGTTCTGTCCCAGGAAGGCGCGCATCTGGCCCTCACAAGAGTTGAGGCAATCTGGCTGAACGCTGGCCAGGAGAGCCGCAACGTTCAGGTTCGGAAGAGTTTCCACGGTCACACTGGCCGATGCCGTATCACCGTTCGCATCCGTAACAAGCACGGTGTACGTTGCACCTGGGAGGTCATGCATGACGTTCGTTGTGCCGCCGTTACTCCATGCATAGGTATACGGTCCAACCCCTCCGATCGGTATGGCCCAGACCATTCCGGTGCTATTGCCACATGGGTCGTCGTCCTTGACCATGGTCAAATTGAATGGGTGAGCACGCAGTCCCAAGACCATCAGGAGGAAAAGGATCGTTGCTCGCATGGTCGCGTTGGTGTTGTACTAAATAGTGGACGGCAATTTGCGGGAAGGTTGCCTTTGCCTTATTCCCAGGCTCTTGCGCGGCTCGGGATGGAGCTTATATGATCGTGGAGCCCGGATCGGATACTGGTTCTCGGTAGGGAGAAGGATCCTCTATTCTGCGCATGAAATTGGGGTTATTCATGACCAGGATCGGGTTGCGACCTGATCCCACCGTGTCCATCTTTCACTTCCCACCCTCAACAAAGGATGCCGTCTCAGAACGGAAAATACATCGGGATCACCACCATCGCCACGATCCAGACCAGTATGTTGAGGGGCGTACCCACCTTCAGGTAATCGTTGAAGCGGTAGTTGCCGGGCACGTAGATCATGCTGTTGGTCTGGTAGCTCATGGGTGTCATGAAAGCCAGCGAGGCAGCGAACATCACGCCCACCAGAAAAGGCCTTTCGCTCACGCCCATGGCCGTGGAGAGCTGCAAGGCGATCGGCGTCATCAGCGCGGCGGTGGCGTTGTTGCTCATCACGTTGGTGCTGAGGAAGGTGATGCCGAAGATCACCGCCAGAGCGAGGAGCGGAGAACCATCGCCCAGCAGGTCGAACAAGCCATTCGCGATCAGTTGGTCACCGCCGGTCTTCTGCAAGGCGGCACCCATGCTGAGTACACCGGCCAGTAGGAAGATCACTTTCCATTCGACCGCAGCGTAGGCTTCTTCGGGTGTGATCACGCGGGTGAGCAGCAAAGCGAGTACGCCTATGATGGCCGTGATCACGATGGGGGCGATACCGGCTGATGCGGCACCGATCACCCCAGCAAGCACCAGGGCTGCGGTCACTGCCTTGCGGATATCGATCCCTTTGATCTCGTATTCATCGATCACCGTGATCGCATCTTCCTGCATGAGGTTGTAGATCGGTTGCTGACGCGACGCCAGGAGCAGGATATCCCCTTCTGACAATGGAAGGTCGCCCGGGTCTTCATCAGGATCGCGGTCGTGCCTGCGGATACCGATGATCCCATGCTGAAGGTCGCGCAGGAGTTGCCACGTGCCAAGCCTTCTTCCCGCAAGCCGCGAACCTTTCGGTACCACTACTTCGAATAGGCGAAGCTCGCCCGGTTCCGCAGGCCTCCCTTCTTCGGTGAGGAGGCGTACGCCTTTGGTCCGACGTAATTCACGCAGCCGATCGCGTTCGATCACGATCAGGAGTTCGTCCCCTTGCTGGATAACTTGCTCATCTGTTGGTGTGGCCCGCTCCGTGCTTCGGAAATGGCGTAACCAGCGCACTTCGGCATCGAACTCTTTGCGCAACTGCGAATCGGCCAACCTTTTTCCGATGTCCGCCGCTCCGTCCTCAAAACGTACCATGGTCACGAACGTGGTGGTCTGTTCGGTGCTCTCCGAACCTCGCTTCGGCAGGATCCACAGGCCGATGGTGAGCATGTACGCAACGCCGGCCAGGGTGAGCCAAATGGCGGCCGGTGCGAACTCGAACATGCCCAATGGTGCGAAGCCTTGTTCCTCGGCGATCCCGCTCACGAGGATGTTCGTGCTTGTTCCGATGAGGGTGCATACACCACCGAGCAATGCTGCGAAGGAGAGGGGCATCAGTAGTTTGCCTGGTGCAACGCCCGTGCGTTCGGCAAGGCGCAGTGCAGCGGGCATGAGCAGGGCCACCACGGCGGTATCGTTGATGAAGGCCGAGAGCGCTGCGGCGAAGAGCATGAGCGCCACCAGCGCAGCCAGGAAATGCCAACGGCCCAACCGGATCAACAGCCGGATCAACGGGTCCAGCACACCGGACCGGAAGAGCGCGAAACTGAGCACGAACATGCAGGCCACGGTGATGGTGGCGGAGTTCGTGAATCCCTTGAAGCCCTCCTCCGGCGCAAGTACACCGGTGACGATGAACAGCGTCATGATCAGGATCGCCGTCACATCGATCGTGAAGGACTCCTTCACGAAGAGAAAGATGCCCACCGCGATGATCGCCAGGGTGAGGTAGAATGCGATGTTCTCCGGGAGAAGCGCGCGAAACGTGTGCAACGGATCCATGGTGGTGGCTTTGAGTGCCATCATAGTGCAACCCGGAGGCCGAACCCGGTCGGGATCAGGAACGAATGGTGCTGAACCGCTCCACACCTGCGTTGACTGGAGGAAGTGCGCGGCGCAGGTGTAAATGCTCTTCACTCACCTACAATGCGCGATCGCCTTGCAGAGGGTCGATCCCTCCACGATCGGCTCCTGTGATCGTGGCGACATCTCCCCGCGAACGAGCAGTGCTGTTCTCCGGATCCAACCGAACCAAGCACGGAACGAGTATGATACAGCCGTCTGGACTAGTTAGGAATGCGCTTTGTGGCCGTGTGTCCATGAGCACAGACGAGCATTACAACGAACCCGGGAAGCTCCCAGAGCCGCTGGAGGACGATCAGCCGAACGATTTGCCGGCCACACAGGGGATCTTCATAGCCCTTGTGGTCGTGGCATTCATCGCCTTGATCGCGCTGGCCTTGTTGCAGGTGAAGTGGTAAGCCTCACTTCCGCACCGCCCGCGCCAACACGATGATGAGCACCGCCCCCACGGTAGCGCAGATGATGCGTCCGATCAAATTGGTGGCATCGAGGCCGAGCAGGCCGAAGACGAGGTTACCCACGAAGCCACCGAGCAGGCCCAGTAGGATGTTAACGAGCAGGCCGTAGCCGCTGCCCTTCATGAATTGGCCGGCGAGCCATCCGGCCACGCCACCCACGATCAAACTCCAGATGATGCCCATGTCGGAAAGGTAGGTGTGAAAAAGAAAAAGCCCCGCTTCCGCAGGGCTTTTTGAGGTGCTTGATAAGCGACTATTTCGCTTCGGCCACTTCAGTGACCGCCTGACGCTTCTCGGTGATACGAGCGCTCTTACCGCGCAGGCCGCGCAGGTAGAAGATGCGAGCGCGCCGCACGGCACCACGCTTGTTCACGTCGATCTTGTCGATGAAGGGGCTGGCCACCGGGAAGATCCGCTCCACGCCGATGTTGTTGCTGATCTTCCGCACGGTGAAGGTGGCGGTGCTGCCGCTGCCTTTGCGCTGG
>JAEUTB010000032.1 GCA_016787995.1 Flavobacteriales bacterium
GGTATATGCCCAAGCGGCTCCGGAGTATCGGCGCTATCCCTCTGACCTGGAAGGTCTCTTCGTGAAGAACGAGGAGGGGGAGATGGTGCCGTACTCCTCCTTCATGCGGTTCGAGAAACGGCTCGGCCCGAACGAGATCACGCGATATAACATGTATAACTCGGCAGCGATCCGCGGACTGCCCTCCGAGGGTTACACCAGCGGTGACGCGATCCGAGCGATCCAGGAGGTGGCGAAGCAGACCCTGCCGCGCGGCTACGATATCGAGTGGGAAGGGCTCTCTTTCGATGAAGCGCGTCGCGGGAACGAGGCCATCTACATCTTCGCCGTGGTACTCATCTTCGTTTACCTCGTGTTAGCGGCACAATACGAGAGCTTCGTATTGCCGTTGGTGGTCATCCTCTCCTTGCCTGTTGGTGTCTTCGGTTCTTTCCTCATGCTGAAGGCCATGGGGCTCGCGAACGACGTATATGCACAGATCGGTCTGATCATGTTGATCGGTCTGCTCGGCAAGAACGCCGTGCTGATCGTCGAATTCGCCGTTCAGCGGCAGCGTGCTGGAGCTTCTGTATTCGAAGCGGCCATCGAAGGGGCGAAGGCCCGGTTCCGTCCGATCCTGATGACGAGCTTCGCCTTCATCGCCGGTCTGGTCCCCCTGGTGATCGCATCCGGTGCAGGCGCGATCGGTAACCGCACCATCGGGTCCTCGGCCATGGGTGGAATGCTCGTGGGAACGTTGATCGGGGTATTGGTCATTCCAGGCTTGTACTATGTCTTCGCCACGGTGATCAAGGGTCGGAAGTTGATCAGTGATGAGCGGGACGAGCCGATCTCTGAGGAGTTCGTTCGCCACGCGGAGGAACATGACCGCTCCAGGGAAACCATACGATCACTCAACGCCCGCTTGAAGGATCTGTTGAAACGCAAGAAGGATCAATGAACCGACTGAACAACCGGGTGATCGCGGCATGGTCGCTGCTACTCTTCACCATGACCGCGTGCGTGCCTGCGCTCAAGTCCCGCGAGGCACGCAAGCAGGCGCCGTCCTACTATACTGCGGGCACCACCGACACCACGTCGAGCTCTGCCATCCTCTGGAGCCGATTCTTCACCGATCCCGCACTGCGCAGCTTGATCGACACGGCCCTCGCGAACAACCAGGAGTTGAACATCCTCCTGCAAGAAGTGGACATCGCGAAGAACGAAGTGCGTGCCCGCAAAGGCGAGTACCTGCCCTTCGTGGATATCGGCTTGTCGGCCGGGGTGGACAAGGTGGGCGAATTCACCCGCAACGGAGCGGTGGAGCACAACTTGGATATTGAAGAGGATACACGCTTTCCGGAGCCCTTGCCCGATTTCCTCGTCAACGCTCGCGCCTCGTGGGAGATCGACATCTGGAAGAAGCTGCGCAACGCGAAGAAAGCTGCCATGATGCGCTACCTCGGCACAGTGGAAGGAAGGAATTTCATGGTGACGAACCTTGTCGCCGAGATCGCCAACTGCTACTACGAACTGATGGCCTTAGACAACCAGTTGGAGATCCTCAGAAGCAACATCGCCATCCAACAAGATGCACTGGGCATCGTACGGATGGAGAAGCAGGCCGCCAAGGTCACCGAGCTGGCCGTGCGCCGATTCGAGGCCGAGGTATTGAAGAACAGGAGCCTTCAATTCGACCTCCAACAGCGCATCACCGAAACGGAGAACCGCATCAATTTCCTGGCGGGTCGCTATCCACAGCCGGTGGAACGCAGTTCTGCGCGTTTCGCTGATCTCGCACCCGACAGCATCTTCGCAGGTCTGCCTGCCCAGTTGCTGGCGAACCGACCGGACATCCGTCGGGCCGAGCTGGAGCTGAGCGCTGCGAAGCTGGACGTCAAGGCGGCTCGCGCCAGTTTCTACCCCGCGCTCCGGCTCACCGCAGGCTTCGGGTTGAACGCCTACGATGCGGCACTACTCACGGAAACACCGGCATCGCTGTTGTACGATGTCGCTGGTGACCTCGTTGCACCGCTCATCAACCGGAATGCGATCAAGGCGGCCTACGCGAATGCCAACGCACGCCAGCTACAGGCCGTGTACGACTACGAGCGCACCGTGCTAAGTGCCTATGTGGAAGTGGTCAACCAACTGTCCAACATCGAGAACCTGCGCAACAGTTATGCGCTGCGCAGTCAACAGGTGGATGCGCTGGTCAGTTCGATCACCATCTCCAACAACCTCTTCCGCAGTGCGCGCGCCGATTACATGGAAGTGCTACTCACCCAGCGCGATGCCTTGGAATCACGCTTCGAATTGGTGGAGACCCAGAAGCAGCGCATGAGCGCAACCGTGGATGCGTACAAGGCGCTGGGAGGAGGGTGGCGCTGAAGGAATCACCGACGTTGATCGGTTTTCACCGCGTGATCTTGGAAATGGTCATCCCCTTGCTCTTCGTGGGCTTGTCCAAGTCCGCGATGGCGAAAGCGCAAGCTTCCTTCACTAGCGCCTTCACCTTGGCGTTGCGATAGTCGCTCGGCTGAGCGATCGGAATATGCCGGATCAAGTTCCCGGTTCCCTGTAACAGCTTGTTGGGATCCTTGAGCAGCGTGCCCCTGTTGAATCCCAGGTTCAGGTGCGCCGTGTAGATGGGGATCATACAAAAGGCATCGCCCAACTTCTCGGTGATCGAGTAGACCGATGTGAGTGCATGGGTATGATAGAGCAGCTCGTTCGCGTCGGGGTGTAGTTCCAAAATGAAAGTGCGCAGATCCGTGTAGAGGTGGATGAGGGCTTCCTCCTTGCGCTCCAGAAGGCCAGTGAATTCGGGTGGGAGGGGGCGAATTGGCATGGGTATCGAAAGTAGCGAGGATCGTCGGGAGCACACACGACATACCGCCTGGAAGTTAGTTCGGCGATCGTGATGACCGCCTATGACCTTCGCAGCTCTTTCATTCCCGCTTTGATGAAACCTTCCTTATCCTTCTTTACCTCTTTCAATTGGGCTTTGCGGTCTGCGGGTATGTTGAAGTACTTCTCCGCCCACAGGTTGATCTCGACCATCACCGGTAGCAGGTCGATCCCTTTCGGTGTCAGCTTGTACAGCACCTTGGCTTTGCTCTCTGGATGATCGAGCTTCTCGATCAGCCCATTCTCTTCCAGTTGGAACAACCGCGCCGCCAGGATGTTCGTGGCGATCCCTTCTGGCGCCTTGAGGAAGTCGCCGTAGGTGCACTGCTTGGCGGTCATCAGGTCCCGGATGATCAGCAGGGACCACTTGTCTCCCCAGATGTCCAGGGACTGGCTTACGGGGCAATCGGAGCGCTGGCTTTTCACGGTCAAAGGCGATTTGTTTCCAAGGACACTTGCATAATGCAAGTAGAAGTGTACGTTTGCACTTGCAAAACGCAAGCAAACCTACGACGCCGCACATGAAAGTCTTCATCATCGACAAATACAAGAGCAAGGACGGTGGCCGCATCGCCGACATGCCGGAGCCTGAAGTGCGGCCGGGGGATGTGCTGGTGCGCGTGCATGCCGCAGGCTTGAACATGCTGGATTCCAAGATCAGGACCGGCGAGTTCAAGCTCGTGCTGCCCTACCGTTTCCCGCTCATCATGGGCAATGACGCGGCCGGGGTGGTGGTGAAGGTGGGCGCGCAGGTGCGCCGCTTCAAGGTCGGCGACGAGGTGTACGCGCGACCCGACAAGGACCGCATCGGCACCTTCGCCGAGCTCATCGCCATGGACGAAGCGGATGTTGCACTGAAACCGAGGTCGATCAGCATGGAGGAAGCGGCGGGCATTCCGCTCGTCGGCTTGACGGCCTGGCAGGCGTTGGTCGAGGTCGCGGATCTGAAGAAGGGCCAGAAGGTTTTCATCCAAGCCGGCTCGGGTGGCGTGGGCAGCTTCGCGATCCAACTCGCGAAGCACCTGGGCGCTACGGTGGCCACCACGACAAGCGCTGCGAACATCGAGTTGGTCAAGAGCCTCGGTGCCGATGTGGTGATCGACTACAAGAAGGAAGACTTCGAGGCCGTGCTCAGCCGTTACGACGTGGTGCTGAACAGCCAGGACCCGAGGACGCTGGAGAAGTCACTGCGCATTCTCAAGCCCGGCGGGAAGCTCATCTCCATCACCGGTCCGCCCGATGCCGCTTTCGCCAGGGAACTGGATTCGCCGTGGTATGTGGAATTGCTCATGAAGGTCCTGAGCGCTGGCGTGCGGCGGAAGGCGAAGCGGTTGAACGTGGAATACGCGTTCCTCTTCATGAAGGCGAGCGGCGGTCAACTGGCACGCATCACCGCGCTCTTCGATGCCGGGATCATTCGGCCGGTGATGGACAAGGTGTTCCCCTTTCAGGAAACAAAAGACGCGCTGGCCTATCTGGAGACGGGTCGGGCGAAAGGGAAGGTGGTGGTGAAGGTGGTGTAGGAACGACGTGGTCGGTTTGGGTGTTCCGGCTCGAAGACTTACCGTTTGACTTTTTCCTCCAAGTCTTCGCCTGATGGCTTCGTCTTTCCTCCTCGCGATGATAGGCTGCGGGCTTTCCGGCACGTTCCCTAACATGAATAGCGGTGTGCGGAGATCGCAAATGATCAGCTACTAGTGCCTTACGAACGGGAGGAGGGTGCGCTGGATCAGCTGACAAGGATCCTGCTTCGGTAGCGCTTTGACCGCACCGGCAGTGCCTCGATGTCCTAGTGGTTCAACCGGCGGTGATCGCACGCATCACTTCGCCCTCATCTTGTTCCCTTTCGCCTCGTGCGTCAATTCAGCCAAGCCGAGTGCTTCCATCAACGGCGGCAGATACACACCGAAACGCCCGCGCAGCCCCTTCTTCAAGCCATACCAACCTTTCACGGGGTTCGAAGCACTGCGGCCCCAGGCTTCCACCGTGCCATCCTTCGCGGGCTTCTGCTCATCGGCACCGCCCAGCTCCATCCAGTCGCCGTGCTTCTTCAGCATGGCGTGCAGGTCATTGATGCATCGGATATCATAGAGCAACACGGTCTTGCCCACCGTGCAGACCAGCACCTCCTTACCATCCTTTTCATCCACGTGCATCGAGTATTCCGATGTGCCAGGCGGTGTCGTTAACTGCCACGGCGAATCCTTCGTACGCTTTTCCATGATCGTCACGCGTTGCTGTGCATCGCCATCTGGTTGCCTTCGGTATCCACGAAGAAGGCCATGAAACCGTTCTCGCCGATGTCCGTTTTGGGCATGGTCACTTGGCCACCGGCCTTTTCCACGCGGCCCAACGCATCGTTCAGGTCCGGGTCGGCGTTCAGGTAGATGATGCAACCGTCCTTGCTGGGCCGGTGCATCTCGCTCTGGCACAGGCCGCCGTTCGCTTTACCTGTGCCGGGTTCCATGGGGAAGAAGGCCATCTTTGTTCCGGCCATTTCCATTTCATCCATGGTGATGTTGAATACGGCCTCGTAGAATTTCTTCGCGCGTTTGATGTCCGATACGGGGATCTCGAACCAGTTCAGGCTGTTGGTCTTGCTGTTCATGGGTCGTGTGGTTGGGGTCATGAAATTACCACTGTACATGGTGGATCGATCGTTTCTGTGACAGGCAGTGTGCATCTTTCGATACGATCCTATCTTCGTGACCATGGCCTATGACGAGATCCTCGCCGAACGCATTCGCGACATCCTGGACAGGGAATGCGTGCCCTACGAAGAGAAGCGCATGATGGGTGGTCTTTGTTTCATGGTACGGGGCAAGATGTGCATGGGTGTGGAGAAGGATAAGTTGATGGCTCGCATCGGCCCCGAAGCCTATCCGGAAGCGCTCGAACGCAAGGGCTGCCGCGAGATGGACTTCACCGGCAAGCCCATGAAGGGCTATGTGTATGTGTTGCCCCCAGGGTTCGCGGAGGACAAGGACCTCGCCGATTGGGTGCAGCTCTGTCTGGACTTCAACCCACGCGCCGTTGCCAGCGCGAAGGCGAAGAAGAAGTAGACCGTTCAGCGCAAGCTACCGGCCCGTTCAGTATCCACGCTACCGGCCTCGCACGGGAGTCGGATCACGCGCTGATCATGGTTCACAGTGACATACGCGTACTTCCGAAAGTGATGCGCCAGTTGCGCGGAGATGTGCCCTACACCACCTCCTTCACCCCAACAACGGATCCCATCGCCTCCTTCGCCGCGTGCACGTTCTTCACGTCCTGCACGCTGATCCGCAAGGTCCCCGCCTTCTCGTACACCTTGAACTTGCGTGGCTGGGCCTGCACGGCGCGCAGCACGCTGGTGAATGTCTCGCTCTCGAAGAAGCCGTGCTTCTGATCCGCGATGAAGGTGCCGATGAGCGTGCCCTTTTTCAGCACCATCTTCTCCAGGCCCATGCGTTGGCCGAGCCAGCGGAGGCGGATGCCCTCAAGCAGCTCGTTCACCAGCGGCGGGATGGGACCGAAGCGGTCGGTGATCTCGGCGCTGAACTTCTGCAGCTCGGTATCGTCCTTGATGTCGTCCAGGCGGCGGTAGAGCGTGAGGCGTTCTGCCGTCTCGCTCACGTAGCTGTTGGGGATCAGCATCGTGAGGTCGGTCTCGATGATGCAGTCGTCGCTCTGGTCGCGGCGCGATCCACGGGCGAGCGCGTGGCTGCCTTCCTGGGCATCGGCGAAGAGGTCCTTGAAATGCTGGTCCTTCAGTTCGCGCACGGCCTCCTCCAGGATCTTGTGGTAGGTCTCGAATCCGATGTCGTTGATGAAGCCGCTCTGCTCCGCGCCGAGCAGGTCGCCCGCGCCGCGGATGTCGAGATCCTTCATCGCGATGTGGATGCCGCTGCCGAGGTCGCTGAACTGTTCGATGGCTTGGAGGCGTTTGCGCGACAGGTCGGGCAGCAGGTGTGGACTCGGCGCGAGCAGGTAGCAGTAGGCCTTCTTGTTGCTGCGGCCCACTCGACCGCGCAGCTGGTGCAGATCGCTGAGCCCGAAGTTCTGGGCCTCGTTCACGATGATCGTGTTGGCGTTCGGTATGTCCAGGCCGTTCTCCACGATGGTGGTGCACACGAGCACGTCGGTGTTGCCTTCGATGAAGTCGAGCATCACTTCCTCCAGCTTGTGGCCTTCGAGCTGGCCGTGGCCCACGCCCACGCGCGCGCCGGGCACCAGCTTGCGGATCATGCCGGCGATGAACTCGACGTTCTTCACCTTGTCGTGCAGGAAATAGACCTGGCCGCCGCGTGAGAGCTCGTATTCGATGGCGCCGCGGATCGTCACTTCATCGTACGGCTGCAGCATGGTGCTCACCGGATAGCGGTTCGGCGGTGGCGTGCTGATGATGCTGAGGTCGCGCGCTCCCATCAGGCTGAATTGCAAGGTGCGGGGGATCGGTGTGGCGGTGAGCGTGAGTGTGTCCACGGTCGCGCGCAGCGTCTTCAACTTGTCCTTCACGTTCACGCCGAATTTCTGCTCTTCGTCGATGATCAGCAGGCCGAGGTCCTTGTACACCACGTCCTTGCTCACCAGCCGGTGTGTGCCGATGATGATGTCGATCTTCCCGTCCTTGAGGTCTTTCAGGATCTGTGTTTGATCCGCGCTGCTGCGGAAGCGGTTGATGTAGTCCACGCGGACCGGTAGTCCCTTCATCCGTGCCGCGAAACTCTTCGCGTGTTGCAGGGCCAGGATCGTCGTCGGCACCAATACCGCCACCTGCTTGCTGTCGCACACCGCTTTGAACGCCGCGCGTATCGCCACTTCCGTTTTGCCGAAGCCCACATCGCCACAGACCAGTCGGTCCATCGGCGTGGCCTTTTCCATGTCCCGCTTCACGTCCTGCGTGGCTTTCAGCTGGTCGGGCGTATCCTCGTATATGAAACTCGCCTCCAGTTCGTGCTGCAGGTAGTTGTCCGGCTGGAACGCGAAGCCGGGCTTCGACTTTCGTTGCGCGTAGAGCTTGATCAGATCGAAGGCCAGTGCCTTGACCTTCGCCTTGGTACGCTCCTTCAGGTTCTTCCATGCGGGTGAACCGAGTTTGCTCACGTTCGGCGCGGCACCCGCTTCCTCGCCGCTGTATTTGCTCACGCGGTGCAGGCTGTGGATGCCCACATACAGGATGTCGTTGTCGCGGTAGATCAGGCGGATCGCCTCTTGCATCGAGCCGCCGGCGTCGATCTTCTCCAGTCCGCTGAACACGCCCACGCCGTGATCGATGTGCACCACGAGGTCGCCGGGCTTCAGTTGCGTCAGCTCCTTCAGTGTGAGCGCTTGCGAGTTCTTGCGAAAACCTTCCTTCAGCCGGAAGCGGTGGTAGCGCTCGAAGATCTGGTGGTCCGTGTAGAGCGCCAGCTTCAGGTCGGGATCGATGAAGCCCTCGTGCAGGTCCAGCACCAGCGGCGTAAAGGCCACCTCGTGCTCCATGTCGTTGAAGATGGCGTAGAGACGCTCGCTCTGCTTGGCGCTGTTGCAGGCGATGAGGTTGGTGTAGCCCGCGTTCTGCTTGTTGTGCAGGTCGCCGCTGAGCACCTTGAATTCCTTCGCGAACGTTGGTTGCGGACGTTGCTGGAAATCGACGACCACATCCGCGTGTTGCTTGGTGGTCTCCGGGGCCACGGTGCTTTTCCAGAAGATCTTACGGAAGCCGAGCAGCCCTTTGATCAACGCCCCGTCCGTAGCGAGCAGATCAGCAGGGGCCGGATGCTTGTCCTTGTCGGGAAGACGCTCGTAGGACTCTCCAAGGAGCTTCAGCTGTTTCGTGGCCGCATCACCGATGGCTTGGAGATCGCGCAGCCAGACTGTAGCAGTCTCGGGCAGTTGCGCGAAGAAGAGTTGTTGTCGCGCCGCATCCTCGTCCTGCAGGTCCGGGACGATCACGGCTTCGGCAAGTCGCTCCACGGTCAACTGGTCCTGCGGGTCGAAGCGGCGCACGCTTTCCACGGTGTCGCCGTAGAGCTCGATGCGGTACGGCTTGTCGCTGCCGTAGCTGAACACGTCCACGATTCCGCCGCGCACACTGAACTGGCCCGGTTCGTACACGAACTCCACACGCGAGAAGCCCGTTTCTCCGAGCCATTCCTCGAGCGTATCGATAGGCAGTTCCTCGTTGCGCTTGATCGAGAGCGTGTTCTTCACCAGCGTCTCCTGGCCCACCACCAACGGCACCAGTGCATCGGGATACGTGACAATGATGAGATGCTCCGGCTTCTTCATGAGCACTTCGAGCACTTCGGTTCTGCTCACGCGCTCTCCGTCGTGGTGGCCCTCGGGATCGTACGGCGAACGCGATGGCGCGGGATAGAAGAGCATGTCTTCATCCTTCTTCGCATTGCGTGCTTCCTTGTCTTTTCCGCGCAGGGCCTCCAGGTCATTGATGAAGTACGCTGCTTCTTCCTTGTCGGTGAGCACGAACACATGTACGCCCTTCATGCGATCGATGACCGATGCCGCGATGAGCGCTTGCGATGAACCGATCATGCCGGTGATCTGGACGCGGGCATTCGCCGGTTGTAAACCTTCGGCGATGCGAGCAACGCGTGGGTCGTTGCGGTAGAGGGTGAGGAGGTCGGAGAGGGAGGTCAATTGGGTCATTGATGGACGTGGACGAGAACCTCCTTCATCATTTCGGGAAGGTCAGTTTCAAGTGATTGGATAGAGGCGAAGGTTCGAGAGAAGGAAGATTGTGACTTGTCCTCGGTTGAGCTTTTGGGTGCGGTCTTTACCGCGACGCGGAAGCGGATGGGGTCTTCCCGGTCTAGTTGAATACAGAAGGTGTCTATGACAGAGCCGTGCTTCCGTTCCATCCAACAACCTATCCACCCATCGGTTTCATGCCAGTTGGTGAAGCCGAATGGCTTGAGGTGTTCCCAAGCCCGTTGACCGAGGACAAGAACCTTGTCTCTTAGTTCAAGGACCTTTCTTCCGTTAAACGACGAATACTCGGCTTTCTCGGACACAGCGACTAAAGGTGTTCATGGACGCCAAAATGCCCGAAACCCGGTGCCGGGAATTTCGGGCATCGGGTTCGGGAACGGGTGCGAAGCTAAGGCTCCCGGTCGGGTGTCTTCGTCAACCGGTCCAGTTCGGACAGCAGATGCGGCATCCGGAATACGCCGTGCATGCGTTTGATGTGCTCCGCCGCTTCGCCCAACGGCAGACCCATCGCCGTCACGTACAAGGGCTTCGCACTGGCTCCGCGCAACACTTCGGCCTTCAGTTGATGCAGCGTGGTGAAGTTGGTTTTGGCGACACCGATGATTGGCACGCGACCGTTGAGCGCTGAGTGCAGATGCG
>JAEUTB010000045.1 GCA_016787995.1 Flavobacteriales bacterium
CATCTTCATGGCTTCGAGCACCAGGATGGGATCGTTCTTCTTCACCACATCACCAGGCTTCACGATGATGTTGAGCACCATGCCCGGCATGGGCGCTTTGATCTCCTTCACCTTGGTGGCCGCTTTGTCCAAGCCCAAGGTTTGCATCAGGCGTGTGCGGTCGTCCTGCAACTGCACGGTGTAGGTGCGCGCGCCGATGCGCAGGCGCACCGTCCCGCTTTCCTTGTCCTCCTTCAACAAGAGCACGCGGTGGCTTCGGCCGTTGCGCACCAAGCTGAAGGTGGAAGGACCGGTCCGAACCAGGTCCACAGCGCCTTCACCAACAGGTGTCCACGGTGCGGAAGGTGTGGTGCGCTCCAGAACGATGGCGTCTTCCTTCGTGTTGATGGTGGCGTAAAGCTTGGCCATGATGTATCGGCTGTGGGCGAGCGAAGATAAGGGAGGGGTTCAGAGCAGGGTCTCCGGCTGTTTCTCATAGCCCTCATCCACCGCGAGCACGCTCTGGTTGCGTGCCGCCACGGCCAGCTGATCGCAGAGCTCATTCAGGGGGTGGCCATTGTGCCCGCGGATCCACTCGAACCTCACCTTATGTTTGCGGTAAACCTGCAAGAAGCGTTTCCACAGGTCCGGGTTCTTCACTTTGGCCCAGCGCTTCTTCTCCCAGCCGAAGAGCCAGCCTTGCTCCACGGCATCCACCACGTATTTGCTGTCGCTCACCACGAGCACGTCCATGCCTGGGCTTTTCAAGGCCTCCAACGCGGCGATGACGGCCATGAGCTCCATCCGGTTGTTGGTGGTGAGCCGATAGCCGCCCCACAATTCCTTGCGGTGTTTACCGCTCTCCAGTACGGCGCCGTACCCGCCCGGCCCCGGATTGCCGCTGGCAGCGCCGTCAGTATGGATGGTGATCTTCATGTTCCACGACGAAAGGCAAAGAACGCGATACGTCCTCTTTTTCAGGAATGGGGGAACAATTGCGTGATGTTCGCGGCAAATAGTTTCACTGCGATGGCCAGGAGGATCACGCCGAACGCTTTCTTGATCACGATCAAACCAACGCGGCCCAGCAAGCGTTCGATCCGCGAGGTGAGCAACAGCACCAGTAGCACGGGGATCATGTTCAGCAGGATGGCGATGAGGATGTTGACCGAGGCGAACTCCGCACGCAACGAAAGGATGGTGGTGATGGTGCCTGCGCCAGCGATGACCGGGAAGGCTAATGGCACCACGCTGTAGACTTTGTTGTCGTCATTGCCGTCGGTGAGTCCCGGTGCGGAGAGATCTTCCTTGAAGAGGCGTACACCAAGGATCATCTCCAGCGCGATGAAGAACAACACCAAAGCACCGGCCACCGCGAAGGAGCGCACATCGATGCCGAGAATGTTCAAGATGCCTTCACCGAGGAAGAGGAAGGTGACCATGATGCCCAAGCTCACCAAGACCGCCCTGGCCGGGTAGATCTTGCCCGCCTTGGCCCGAACTTGAAGGATCAAGGGAATACCCCCGACGATGTCGATCACCGCGAATAGGATCAAAAAGGCTTTGCCGATCTCTGACAACGATAGCATGCTGCGCAAAGGTGTGAAATGCGCTGTTGGCCATTCGCTGCTGGCTCAGCCGCTTTTTCTAACTCGGTTCTGGCGCTGCCCGTCGGCAGGCGAGCACCTGATGGGCATCATTCCAATAGCAAGATCCGGCTCTCCACCACCGCCGGATAATGAGCATGCTCCAAGGCATGGATCCGAGCGGCCAAGGTCTCCGGCGTATCGTCCGGTAACACGGGGCATTTGAATTGCGCGATGTGCTCCCCTTCATCGAACCGCTCGTTCACAAGGTGGATGGTGATGCCGCTTTCGCGTTCCTTACCCGCGATCACCGCTTGGTGGACATGAGCACCGTACATGCCCTTTCCGCCGTACTTGGGCAATAGTGCAGGGTGGATGTTGATGATCCGGTCGGGAAAAGCCGCCACCATTTCACGTGGGATCAACCGTAAGAAGCCCGCGAGCACCACGAGATCCACGCCAAGGGATCGCAACTCGGCCAGAACCCGGCCTTCGCGCAGGTCACGGCCGCCGAACAGGTAAGTCGGTACGCCAAGGTCCCAAGCGCGCTGCAGCACACCCGCCCCGGGCTGATCGCAGCCTACCACCACCACCTTGGCGGAGCCGGTGGTCTGGAAATGTTCGATGAGGCGTTGGGCGTTGGACCCAGAACCACTGGCGAGGATGGCGATGCGCTTCACGCTGCGAAGGTGCGACCTTCTCCGGTGAACACCTATTGCGCCACTTTAAAGCGAGGACGACGACCGCAAAGCCCCGCACTCAACGCCCCCAAACACCTGATAGCCGGGGCATTGTACCGCTCTGGAGGGGGGCTTTCTATCCACCTGCTACAGCCATTTGCCATGGTCAGGCCATCGGCCGATCATGGCAGGTACCCTCGTTGGCGATCGACCTTCAACAGCGAGCCGGGCAGCTTCCGGAACGCCAAGGCTTGCGGGTATGGAAAATGTCTTTCCTTTGCACCCTGTTCAACCAACAACGAACTGACATGTCGGATATCAAGTCAAGGGTCATCGCCATCATCGTGGACAAGCTCGGAGTCGATCAGGGCGAAGTCACAC
>JAEUTB010000071.1 GCA_016787995.1 Flavobacteriales bacterium
TCCTTTGCGTCCGTTGCGCCGTTGCGGTGATAGAATGGGTTCGCCAATGCCCACACCTCATTACTTTGCCCGATAGCCATGTCGGCCCGCACGAGACCCATCACCACCACGGAAGGCACCAAGCCGTTCGCCTTCAGTGAATCCGCACTGGCCGAGTGCCGCGCCCTGATCGCTCGTTATCCCGAAGGTCGCAGCAAGAGCGCGCTGATCCCTATCCTGCACATCGCCCAAGCCGAGAACGACGGCTGGTTGAGCGTGAATGCCATGGATGCCGTGGCGCACTTGATGGGCCTACGTCACATCGAGGTTTACGAGGTGGCCAGTTTCTACAGCATGTTCAACCTGCACCCGGTGGGCACCTACGTGCTCGACGTGTGCCGCACCACACCCTGCATGCTGCGCGGCAGCGACGAACTGATCCATCACCTGGAGAAGAAGCTGGGTGTGCATGCCGGTGAGACCACCAAGGACGGCATGTTCACGCTGAAAGCCGTGGAATGCTTGGGCAGCTGCGGCAGTGGACCGATGTTGCAATGCGGTGCTGGGTACCATGAGGACCTTACCATCGAAAAGGTGGACAGCCTGATCGAGCAGCTCCGCGCCCGGAATTCACGAACCAACTACACGGACCGATGAGCAGCCAGCAGTTCGCAGTCGGCAGTCGGCAGTTCCGCGCTTGCGCGCCTGCCTCTGCGCGTCCTGCTGCCACCATCTGCTCCGAGCCCTTTGCGTCTCTGCGTCTTTGCGTTGAATTGAATTCGCATTCCGTTGCGCCGGCGTTGCGTCCTTCGCGCCGTTGCGGTTCAAAACCCTGGCGATCATAATGGCCCGCAAGATCCTCTTCGAACACATCGATAAGCCCGGTATCCGTGGGCTGGAAGGTTACCGTGCGAACGGTGGTTACCGCAGCGTGGAGAAGGCCCTGAAGACCATGAGCCCCGAAGCCGTGGTGGAAGAAGTGAAGAAGAGCGGCCTCCGTGGTCGCGGTGGTGCGGGCTTCCCCACGGGGATGAAATGGAGCTTCCTCGCCAAACCGGAAGGTGTGCCCCGCTACCTGGTGGTGAACGCTGACGAGAGCGAACCCGGCACCTTCAAGGACCGCTACCTCATGGAGCGGATCCCACACATCCTGGTCGAGGGCATGATCACGGCGAGTTTCGCGCTCGGCGCCAAGACCAGCTTCGTGTATGTGCGCGGTGAGTACTTCTACGTCGCCCGCATCCTTGAACAGGCCATCGCCGAGGCACGCGCAGCTGGCTGGCTCGGGAAGAACATCTTGGGCAGCGGCTTCGACCACGACATCCATGTGCATGTGGGCGCCGGCGCATACATCTGCGGAGAAGAGACCGCCTTGATCGAAAGCCTCGAAGGCAAACGCGGCAACCCGCGCATCAAACCACCCTTCCCTGCGGTGAAAGGCCTTTACGACTGCCCCACCGTGGTGAACAACGTGGAGACCATCGCCGCGGTAGTGCCCATCGTGAACGACGGCGGCGAGGAATACGCCAAGATCGGTATCGGCAAGAGCACCGGAACGAAGCTCATCAGTGCCGGTGGCAACATCAAGCGCCCTGGCGTCTACGAGATCGCATTGGGGGTGAGCTGCGATGAGTTCATCAACAGCGATGAATACTGCGGCGGCGTGGATGGCCGCGCATTCAAAGCCGTGGTTCCCGGTGGCAGCAGTGTGCCTATCGTCCCTTACGAGCTCTTCCTGAAGTCCCCCACCGGCGAGAACCGCCTGATGACCTACGAGAGCCTGAGCGAAGGCGGCTTCGCACAAGGCACCATGATGGGCTCCGGTGGTTTCTACGCCTACAACGATGCGCAGTGCATCGTGCGTAGCACTTGGAACCATGCCCGGTTCTACCATCACGAGAGCTGTGGCCAATGCAGCCCTTGCCGCGAAGGCACCGGTTGGATGGAGAAAGTTCTGCACCGCCTGGAGCACGGCGAAGGCCGTACGGAGGACATCGACCTTCTCTGGGACATCCAGCGGAAGATCGAGGGCAACACCATTTGCCCGCTGGGCGACGCCGCCGCCTGGCCCGTGGCTTCGGCCATCCGCCATTTCCGCGATGAGTTCGAATACCACGTCACCCACCGGGAAAAAGTGAAGGACCCGAAGCATTTTGCGCGGGAACCTTTCCGGAAGAGTGCCAAATTCGCGACCGCTTAGTCATGCCCAAGGTCACCATAGACGGCATTTCGATCGAAGTCCCTGATGGGACCACGATCCTGCAGGCTGCGCGCATGATCGGCGAGCGCAACGTGGCGGACCGCCATGTGGTGCCGCCGGCGATGTGCTACTACAGCAAGCTGAAGACCAGTGGCGGTTACTGTCGCACCTGCATCGTGAAGGTGACCAAGGGCAGCGACAAGGACCCGCGCCCCATGCCCAAGCCGGTGGCCAGCTGCCGCACGGCGGTGATGGACGGCATGGAAGTGGCCAACACCACTGACCCAGCACTGATCGACGCGCGCAACGGCGTGGTGGAGATGTTGTTGATCAACCACCCTCTGGATTGCCCCATCTGCGACCAGGCCGGGGAGTGCCACTTGCAGGACCTGAGCTACGAGAACGGGAAGAGCGAGAGCCGCTACGAGTTCGAGCGCCGCACCTTCGACCCCATCGACATCGGCGACACGATCAAGCTGCACATGACGCGGTGCATCCTGTGCTACCGTTGTGTGAAGGTGGGCGAGCAACTCACCGATGGCCGCGTGCACGGGGTGATCAACCGCGGCGACGTAGGCGAGATCAGCACCTACATCAGCCAAGCGATCGAGAACGACTTCAGCGGGAATATGATCGATGTGTGCCCCGTGGGTGCGCTCACCGACAAGACCTTCCGCTTCGCCAGCCGCGTGTGGTTCACCAAACCGGTGGATGCACA
>JAEUTB010000081.1 GCA_016787995.1 Flavobacteriales bacterium
CGATTCCTTGTCCCGCATCCGGATGCTGCTGTACTGCAGGCCTTCCTTTTGCAGCTGGTCGTAGGTCTCCTTGCGCGTCTTCTCATCGGGGCTTTCGCTCGGATCGATGAAGCTGTATTGCACCTTCTCCGGTTGCACCACACGCATCTCGTCGAGCAGTTCGCGGATCGAGCGGGAGAACCGTTGCAGGTCGGCGGGCAGCTCACCGGTGAGGTACACCTTCACGTACACCACATCCGGCAGTTCCTCCAATAGCTGCTTCGTGGAAGGCGTGAGCGTGTAGCGTTTCTCGTTGGTGAGGTCGGCGCGCAACCGCAGGAACGAGCCGATGAACAGCACGAGACCCACGACGGCCAGGCCCAGAACGAGCTCGAGCAGATCGGTGGTGCGGGGGCTGCGTTTCATCCTACCAACGCCGGCTTTGGAGCGCAGTGCGCGTGAGCAAGAGGAACACCGTGATGGTGCCCAGGAAGTAGAGCACATCGCGCAGGTCCACCACACCACGGCTCAAACTGGCGTAGTGGTCCTGGATGCCGATGGACTTGATCGGTCCTTCCAACACGCCGAAAGCATCGAAACTGGCGATCAGGTCGAAGCCCAGGTAGAGGAAGAAGCAGAGGAAGACCGCGATCATGAAGGCCACCACCTGGTTCTCGGTGATGGCGGAGGCGAACACACCGATGGCCCCGAAACAACAGGCCAGCAATAACAAGCCGATGTACGAGCCGATGATGCCGCCCGTGTCCAGGTTGCCCTTCGGCATGGCCAGTTCGCTCAAACTGTACCAATACACCAAGGTGGGCAGCAGGGCGAAGATGATCAGGATCACCGCCGCGCTATACTTCGCCAGCACCAACTGCATCTCGGTGAGCGGTTTCGTCAGCAACAATTCGATGGTGCCCGTGCGCCGCTCTTCGCTGAAGCTGCGCATGGTGACCGCCGGCACCAGGAACAGGAAGACCCACGGGGCGATGAAGAACAGCGGCGCCAGATCCGCGTAGCCCGTATCGAGGATGTTGTTCGGGAAGACCCACAGGAACAGACCTGTGAGCAGCAGGAACACCACCACCACCACCTGGCCGATCAACGACCCCAGGAATCCCCTTACCTCCTTGAGAACCAGTACACGCATAGCCGAAAGCGGGCGCCAAGATAGCGGTCGCGATGGGCAGGGGAGGCGCCGTTGCTCGGTTGGTGGGTCGGAGTTGTCAGTTCTCCCTTGTCAGTTCGGAGTG
This sequence comes from Flavobacteriales bacterium, assembly GCA_016787995.1. GTDB lineage: Bacteria > Bacteroidota > Bacteroidia > Flavobacteriales_F > PHOS-HE28 > PHOS-HE28. Next base: position 1,236 of record JAEUTB010000081.1, read on the forward strand.
CGGGTCCTTCGCGGTCAACATGCCAACAGCTCTGGACACGACCGGAAGCACACGACAACTGCGGACGAACAACGTCGCACCCCGCTCAGAATTCGATCACCGTTTTCCGGCGAACGCGCACCGGCTTCTTGGGGATCTTCTCCTCGTCGGTATTGCAGTAGTTCTTCACGATGAACTTGGAATCGGCCTCGCCAAGACCGGCCGCATCCCGCCAGCTTTCGCAGGCCTTTTCCTTGTTCTTCAAGGCGTAATAGCAGTCGGCCCGGTAATAGAGCGCATCCTTCAAGGCTTCGTCCTTGGCCTCGATCACCCGCGTGAAGGTGGCGATCGCCTTCTCGTACTCTTTCGTTTCGTACTGGAGCACGGCCAAGCTCATGAGCCCATCCGCCATGTTGGGTTTCAGGTTCAACGCCGCTTCGATATCCAGGATCCCCTCGCTCTCCTTGAACAGTTCACCCTTCACCACACCGCGCAAGAAGAGCGCTTCGGCATTGTCCGGGCGCAGTTCCAACGATCTCTCCAGATCGCGCAGGGCCCCTTCGTTGTTCCGGCCGATGTAGTTGGCGCAGGCACGGTTATACCACGCATCCGGGTCGGTGTCGTCCAGGTCCAAGGCCTTCTCGATGTCGCGCATGGCCTCCTTCACCCGTTCTTCGGTGATGTGCACGGCCGAACGGCTCACATAAAGCCGTGGATTGTCCGGTTCGACTTTTTCGGCCTTCACGTAATCCATCAGGGCGCCGTGCAGGTCCAACTGGCGTTGCTTGATGTCACCACGCAGCTTGTACCCTCCGGGGATGCCGGGCTCCAAGGCGATGGCGCTATCGGCATACGCCTGCGCGAGGGTCAGCTCGTTCGCCTTGTACGCCGCCTGGGCGTTCTTCAGGTGATCATCGGCCGAAGGCTGTGCCAGCGCGACCAAGGGAAGGATGGCGGCGCCGACGAGGTGGGAACGGAACATGGGACTAAGATCGGACAAAGACCGGACCATGGCATGGCGATCCGCTCAAGACGGCCCATTCGCCCGATGGATCGCCGCGGTTCCTCCGCAGAACGAACGGGTCCGACGATCAAGGTAGATGGTGTTCCCGATCCACGCTCCAGGCCTCGGCTGGCGCGGCGAACAGGGCCTTCACCACCGGCCAAACGCTCGCGAACACCTCGGAGACCCGGTACTTCTCCAGGTCCTCCACACCGTTCCAGTGACTGTAGGTGAAGAAGATACGCGGGTCGTTCACATCGTGCAGCAGCTCCAGGTGGCGACAGCCAGGGAAGCTCCGGATCTTCGGTTTCCAGCCTTCGAAGAGTTCCTGGAATCGGGCCGTTTCTTCGGGCCGGAAGGTCATTTTCACGATGCGGATGATCATGGTGCCGTTCCTCGTTTCACGCCGTTGTTGGTGGGGATCACCCGTTCGTTCTATCGCCACTCGCCGAAATCGATGCGCACCGTGTCGTCCTGATACACACCGAAGAGCCGTGCTGCACCACCACCGGAGCCTTCCACCCCCTTGTTCACGGCGATCTCCAGCAGTCCAGTGGCGTTGAAGAAGGCCAGCCGTTCGCCGTTCGGAACATCACCATAAGTGCCATGAAGTCGGGTGATGTCGTCGTCGCGATGTCCGAAACCGATGCGGAACGTGCGGCCTTTGCCGATCTCGTCGAACAGGTGTTTCCGCACATTCGTCACCAGGTTGCCGTAGCTGTCCACGTAAAGCACCTTGCCACGTATGCTCGTGGGGTCCACCGCCGGTTGGAAACCGATGAGCTCTTTCACCCGGGCCACTTTGCGGCCGATCACGTCCATGGTGCCGCCGCGCGCCAGGTGACACGCCACTTTCACGAACACGCTGCGCGTCGGGAAGGCCACATGGTCATCATCCAGTTTCATGGTGATCTCGAAGGCCTCATGCGGCATGCCTTCGAAGAGCAGGCTGAAGATCCCGTTGTCCGCCCCGATGAAGAAGTGGCCATCGTGGCGGATCACCAGATGTGGGGTCTGTCCGTCGGCCTCAGGGTTCACCCCGATGATGTGGATCGTGCCACGCGGGAATTCCGGGTAGGCCTGGCGAAGGACGAAAGCCGCTTGTCCGCTGTCGAAGGGTTTGATCAGGTGGCTCACGTCCACGATCCGTGCCTCGGGGTATTGGGTCCAAATGGCACCCTTCACCGCGGCCACGTAGTGGTCCTTCAGTCCCATATCGGTGGTCAGGGTGATGATGGCCATCAGGATCGCAGGAAGCGCGGGCAAGGGCTACCTTCGGCGCTCAAAACTATCCCGACCATCAAGCGGGTTCCGGCACAAGAAATCAACAACCGAAAGTTACTTTGATCGAGAAGCTCATCACCATCGTAGGTGTGGATCCCGTAGAGGTCCTCGGCGCCAACGATGCCAACCTGCGCCACATACGCACGCATTTCCCCAAGCTCAGCATCATCGCTCGCGGCGACACCTTGAAGGTGAGCGGCACCGATCAGGACATCACCCAGTTCGAAGAGCGTTTCAGGCAGTTGATGGAACATGCCACCCGCTACAACGAGCTCCCCCGCAAAGTGCTCGACGATATCATGGGCACCACCACCAGCCCGGGTGAGCGGGAGAATCCCGATGAGTCCGACGTTCTCGTTTACGGCAACGCCGGCTTGCGGGTGAAGGCACGCACACGCAACCAGGAACGCTTGGTGGAAGCGGTGGAAGGCAACGACATGGTCTTCGCCATCGGCCCTGCAGGGACCGGTAAGACCTATACAGCGGTGGCCCTGGCGGTGAAGGCGTTGAAAGAGCGCAAGGTGCGGCGCATCGTGCTCACACGCCCGGCGGTGGAGGCAGGTGAGAATCTCGGCTTCCTGCCTGGGGATCTGCGGGAGAAGCTCGATCCCTACCTGCAGCCGTTGTACGATGCCTTGCGGGAGATGATCCCCGCTTCCAAGCTCGCCGATCACCTGGATGAAGGAGTGATCCAGATCGCACCGCTGGCCTTCATGCGCGGGCGTACGCTCGACCACGCCTTCGTGATCCTCGACGAGGCGCAGAACGCCACGCTCACACAGATGAAGATGTTCCTCACCCGCATGGGGCGCAATGCCAAGTTCGTCATCACCGGTGATGCCACCCAGGTTGACCTTCCCGATCGACAACCCAGCGGACTGCTGCCCGTGGTGAACATGCTGCGGTCCGTGGAAGGGGTTTCGGTGGTGGAACTGGACGAGAAGGATGTGATCCGCCACGAGTTGGTGACCAAGGTCCTCAAAGCCTTCCGCGAGATCGAGGAACGCAACAACGACAACCGGAAATGAGCGGTGAGAAGGACGGCACATTGATGCGCACGGACTTGAAGCTTCCGGGCGTGGAGGGGATCTACCGCGGCAAGGTGCGCGATGTGTATCATCTTGATGATGGCCGGACCATCCTTGTCGCCACGGACCGCATCAGCGCCTTCGACGTGGTATTGCCTCGGGGCATCCCGCGCAAAGGCCAGGTGCTCACCCAACTGAGCTGGCACATGCTGCAGGCCACCGCGCATGTGGCACCGAATTGGGCCATCGCATCCCCCGACCCGAACGTGGTCATCGGCCACACGGCCAGGACCGTTCCGGTGGAGATGGTGGTACGCGGGTACCTCGCCGGTCACGCATGGCGCCAGTACAAAGCAGGTCATCGCATCCTCTGTGGCGCTCCGATGCCCGATGGATCAAGGGAGAACGACCGCTTCCCACGACCACTGATCACGCCGAGCACCAAAGCCGAGCAGGGGCATGATGAGGATATCACGCCAGCCGAGATACTCTCCCGCGGCCTGTGTACGGAAGCGGAATGGGATACCATGTGCAAGCATGCCCTCGCGCTTTTCGCTGAAGGCACACGCCTGGCCAAGGAACGCGGCTTGATCCTCGTGGATACGAAGTACGAGTTCGGGCGCACCCGTGATGGGCGCATCCTGTTGATCGACGAGATCCATACTCCGGACAGCTCGCGCTACTTCTACGCCGAGGGTTATGAGGAAAGGCAGGAAAAGGGCGAACCTCAAAAGCAGCTCAGCAAGGAGTTCGTGCGGGAGTGGCTCATAGCACACGGCTTCATGGGCAAGGAGGGCCAACAGGTGCCTGCGATGGACGACGCGTTCGTACGAAGCGTCACCGAACGGTATACGGAGCTCTTTGAACGCATCACCGGTCAGGGCCTGCCTGCCGCATCCACGGTGGACATGAACGACCGGGTGCAGAAGGCCTTGGCGGAGTACCTCGGTTGACCTTTACGCCGCCCTTGTGGTAGCCCATGTGGGGGGAGCTGCAGCAGCGGAGCGCCGTATTCCTCTGCCGCCGGTGAGCAGGCCGTAAAAGCGAGGCGCGAATTGCAGCAATGCACGTGCGACCGCAAGACAGACGATCATGGTGATCATCGGAGCGGTGAAATAGCACACCAGCACAGCTAGCGGATGGCCGCCCAGGAAGTGGAGCAGGACATGCTTCACCATCGTCAGACAAGGCTCATGGGCTGCATAGAGAAAGAAGGAGTAGGCCGTAAAGCGATACATCCAATGCTCACGTACCTCAACAGTGCGCAGAACGAGGTCATATCCCACCCAAACGGATATCAATCCCAAGAACACACAGAAATGATGGAGTTGGCGGATCACCTCTTGGTGCACATGGCCGTTCATGACCAGTGCGGTCTTTACGACGATGGTCGAGAGCCACGAAATGAGGATGACCCTTCGCGTTCGATCGGTCATCGCTGGTTCTTGGTCGGGACCGCGCATGGCCAGCCAGCCACCGGCGATGAAGAAGGGTAACGACTCGTTCCCGAGGATCACCGGATCCCATTCCAACAGCCAGCAAAGGAGTGGAGGCACCAGTACCCAGGCTCCGACCCTCCTGATGCACCACATGATAAGCGGGCTCAGCGCGAATAGCACCATCAGGTCGCGTAGGAACCAAAGCTGATAGGGGATGGGGTCGAACAGGATCTTGCCCACCACACCACTGAACGGGAGACCCCAGACCTGGTTATGCGGGAAAAGCGATCGGGTGGTCTCCGGCCACTGCAAGAAGAGGTAGATCAGGAAGCCGATCGAGGACCAGAGGAGGTATGGCAATGCCACGGTCCGCAGGCGTTTCAGGAACTGGGGGAGGAAAGCCACTTCCGAGAGGTGTACGGATCGGATGAAGAAATACCCCGAAAGGATGAAGAACATCGGAAGCCGGAACTTGGCCAAGCCTTGACTGACGCTGTATTGAACGGCGAAACTCAACCCTTCCCACGAAAACACCTCGCCATGGAAGGTGATGGACGGGAACGTGTACGCGTGCACGAACGTGAGCAACACCATCGTGATCAACGAGATCACACGGATCTTGTCACTGAGGTACGCGTTCATTTGGCCCTGGAGGGCGCCAAGTTGGGAGAGTGATGTGACGTCGACATGACCGCTCTGCTACTTTCGGCGCATGTCTTTCGCGCCTCGATACGGTAATTGGCCCCTTCTTGTTCCTATCGTAGTGGCTTTCACCTGGGTCAGTGTTGCGGGCTACCAAGGCCTGAATGGCCAGGATGCCCACGACTATTACCGCATCGCCCGGGCTTGGCAGGCCTATATGGTCGATGGAGGGGCACGCCCGATCATGGCCGAGCATCCACACGGCTACCCGATCCTCGGTGCAGTTCTTGGACTGATGGTGGGTCCCCATTGGGCGCTACGGGTCATCTCGGTGCTGGCCTTCATTGGAGTTGTGTTCATCCTGGTTCATTGGCTTCGGCGCCATGGAGCGGATGGCCGGGTCTCCCGCGCTTATGTGCTCCTGGGGGTCGCACTATCGCCCTTCCTTCTGCGGTATGCGCTCACGACCATGAGTGATGTTTTGGGCCTTACGCTCACGACAGCTGCGTTCTTCTCAGCGGTCAACTGGATCCGTGACCGTGGGTATGCAGCATTCAGCGGGATGATGGTCTGCCTCGCGCTGGCACTCTGCGTCAGGCTGGCCGTGGCGCCCATCGCCGCTCTCCTGTTGCTGTACGTCGCAGGCGAACGCGCAGCTGCGAGGGTCGCCCCCCGAACGTTGGCCATCAGCGCGCTCATCGCGGTGGTGGCAGGGTCCATGATTGTCGCGGCCTTACAGCGGAATGGCGACCTCGTTGGCACACCACTCGCAGAATGGACCCCCCTGAACTGGTTCCGCCGCGACCTGATCTCGGACGATGGTGTGTTGCACTACATGTTCCCGAACATCCTTTACGCCCTTGGCGTGGTCATCCATCCGGGCCAATTCACCATCGGCCTGCTCGTGGTGCCCTTCTTCCGGAGGGAAGACCTGAAGGATCCTGCCACACGTTTGGCGGCGATCCTGCTCGGGGGATACCTGCTCTTCGTGGCGGGCATGCCTTTTCAGAACGATCGGGTCCTTTTGTTGGCCCTGCCCTTCACGGTGGTCCTGTTCCACCTCGCGTTCCTGCGCGCTTATGGTGCGTTGCGCGCATCGTTCACGCGGCCGGACATGCTGCTCCTGGTGGTGGCTTGCGTACAATGCGCATTTTTCGTTCGGGCGATGGTGCCTTTCATCCATCAGGCTAGAGTGGAAAAGGAGTTGAGCGCTCTCGCGAACCAGCTTTCGCCGGATCACTTGTATAGCCATGGAATGGGTGCTGCACTGAGCACCTACTGCCCGGATGTACCCGTGACCGAACTTTGGTACGCGGAGATCGACACCTTTGAGCGCGGTGCCGTTATCGTGGTGCATCCCCAGAGTCTTGCGGCGCAATGGACTGGTCACTTCCCAGCGATCAATTGGGACAAGGCCCGCAGGGCGGGGGCGATACCGGTCTTCCAACGCCCCGATGGATGGGTGATCGCGCGGGTGCCCTAGCTCGTCGCGTCAATACCCAAGCGGTACTTGAGAACGCTCACCAGGTCGGCTAGGATAGAAGCCTTATAAGGGTCGGACTCAGTGAGCGCCGCTTTTTCAACACGTTTCATCGCTGCGCGAGCGTCCTTTTCAGGCCAGATCTCCTGGTTCTCTATCACGGTAAGGCACTCGAAGCTTTCGGCGGCGGTACCCGAAAGTGCGATGTCCACGAATACGTTCAGGTGATCCCGAACGTCGATGCCTGCGTTCCAGAAAGTGCTTAGGATGATGTTCCGCACCCCGGCGAATTCCGCATCCTCCAAGGCGGCGAGCAGCGCGGCATCCGCCTGTGGCGCTTTCACCTCATACAACAAGGCACAAATGCGCTGTTGCACGGAAGTCGAAGGGTTCGTCGCCAAGGTCACCAACAAGGGTCTTATGGCTCGTGCATCGCCTTCCTTCCCGATCCGGGTGATCGCAGCCAGCACCTCCTCGTCGTCCTTGCTCAACAGCGAGGCGAAGGCAAGGTCCATTCGCTTCGCTTGCGCAGTGTGGCGCGTTCCGCTCATCATGGTCGTTTCAGTCCGCTAAGGTACCGCTCACGTCAGCACCTATTGGGCGCGCTGCTCAAAGGCGCATGTAAGTTCTCCGACCAGGGCGCCGTTTGAACTTGTACGAGACCTCGAAGTTGAAGTAACTGAAGGAATCCAGCAGACCTGGGTTACCTCTACGGCTTGTTTTGAAGTCATCGTTATCGCCGACCGTGCCCCAACCCGTGGGATCGCTGATGTACCGCGCAAGTGTCCGGTCACGTTCTTCAGCGTAGAGATTGTCGATCTGCTCGTAGGTGGCGTAGAGGTTGCTCACATCGTCCAGCTCGTCCGTCATGAACATCATGTAGCAGTACTCCACACCCACGCTGAGTTGCTTGGTGAGCATGTAGCGCAGACCAGCACCCATCGGTACCGCCATGTGCCAGGCCTTGAAGTCACGGGGCTTGCCCAACGCGGAGCCATCGGGATAACTTTCGGTCAACCAACTGCCAAGGTCGGTCTCGAATTTGCCGTCCCGTTCGATGATGTTCGCACCGGTCGTTCCCCGTGGTGCATCGCGAATGGTGCCGTCTTCCCAGAAGTAGTAGCGATTCTCCGGATCGACGGTACCGCGGAAAAGATCGGCCTTAGGTCGTCCGTGATAGACCCCCAAGCCGATGTGGAAGAACATGAAGAAGCGCTGCTGGAAAAGTGGCGTGTAGGGCTCCCGATAGGCGTTCAGCACAAGATGGCCAGAGGCTCCGACCAGGTCGTTCCTAAAGCTCAGGCCACGTTTGAAGTTCTTCAGTTCGGTCGTCGCCAAGTTCCGCAAGGGTGCAGTTTCGTCGTACCCGATCCTGAACCAGCTGATCCGCGCCTCGGTCGTAAGGGAACGCGTGATGTAGCGCTTCTTGTTGTTCAGGAAGTCGCGGAAGGTGATCTGCATACCCGGTCGCGCGCTGTTCCATTGCACGGGACCATCGATATTCCCCAGGTCACCATAGTAGTGGGTTACGCCCGATCCCACCCCGATCTCGAGATGCCGCTGACCAAAGGCTGCACAGGCCACCGCCAAGGAAAGGGGAAGAAGGAGAGTCCTCATCGTCGCTTCGGTGCCCCGAATGTACGAGGAACAGACGCGAAATGGATCATTGGTTGCCCGGAGCGACCGGTCAGGCCGCCGAATAGTCCCGTTCGCCGAAAATGGCCGTGCCCACCCGCAACAGGGTGCTTCCAGCCGCGAGGGCTTCCTTCACATCAGCGGACATGCCCATGCTGAGGGTATCGAAACGGGGGCCGAAGGATCCGGCCAACTTATCGAACACCGCACGCAATCCCTCGAACTCGTGTAGGACTTGATGATGATCCGAGGTGTTCGAAGCCATACCCATAAGCCCCCGGACCATCAGGTTATTCCAGGACCAGGGTGCGGCCCCCAACGCAAGCACCTCATCCACCCCAAAGCCATGTTTGGTTTCCTCCATGGCGATATGTACTTGCAGCAAGACCTCCTGTATCCTTCCGTATTGGGCTGCCCGACGGTCCAATTCGTCCAGGAGCTTCAGGCTATCCACTCCATGCACCAGCTGCACGAATGGGGCGATGTACTTCACCTTGTTGGTCTGGAGGTGGCCGATGAAATGCCATTCAATGTCGGCCGGAAGTAACGGTTGCTTTTCGCGCAGTTCCTGGGGGTAGTTCTCTCCGAACGCACGATGCCCCAGGTCGTACAAAGCCTGGATCTCCGACACCGAGCGGGTCTTGCTCACGGCGACCAAGGTGACGCCTTGAGGTATCCGGGATAGAACGGCGTGGTACCGTTCGGCCAGCGCTGCGCGGACTGCCGCATCCATTGATCAGAGGTCTTCCAAGCTGTACACGGTCATGCCGCTGCGCAGCTTTGGTTCGATGTAAGTGCTCTTGGGCGGCATACAACCACCGGTGTCGGCTACGGCCTTGAGCTCTTCGAAGCTTACAGGCCGTAGGTTGAAGGCTGCCGCGGCTTCTCCGCTCTTCACCATCCGCTCCAATTCGCCCACACCTGCCGTCCCAGGTACGAAACGCACATGGGGGTCGGTGCGTAGGTCATGGATGCCCAACACCGGGTCCAGCACCGCATCGCTCAGGATCGAAGCGTCGAGCCTGTCGGAGGCGTCGGCGGTAGCGGATGGATGGGGAAGCGTCAGGGTATACCAACCCTTACGTGTACAGACGTGCACATGCCCGTGTGGTGGCGGTACTTCGGGCCTACCGGAGAGCGGGTCCAGTTCACCTACGCCTCGCAGCGCATCCAGGAACTCATCGGTGTCCATTCCGCTCAAGCTGGTGACGGCCCTGTCGAAGTTGTGGATGTGTAGGTGCTCCTGCGGCACGATGAATGCCAGGCACCAGGCCTTCGGCGCATCGGCAAAGGCGCCCGTGCTTTCGGCCAGGCGCGCACTGCTGGCCATGCGATGGTGCCCATCGGCGATATACAGCGCTTCCATCGCGCCGAATCGTTGCGTCAACTGTTGTACGATGGCTTGGTCGTGGACGGCCCAGAAACGATGGCGCACACGATCTGTGGTGCTGAAATCGTAGATGGGCGCTGTGTTCCAAGCCTGGCCAAGGGCTTCGTCCAACCCGTGCCCCGCCGGCGCTGCCAGTAGCACGGGTTCAGCGTTCATGCCGGTCACGTTCAGGTATTCCTTGAAGAGCTCCTCCCGTGCTTGCAGGGTGTGTTCGTGCACTTTCACCTTGCCGCCGCGATAGTCGCCCACGCTTACCCCCGCGATGACACCGCGTGATAGGAGGCCTTTGCGGCTTTGTTCGTACAAGTAGATGCACGGCCGTTCATCGCGCACGAACCAACCCTCGCCGATGAACTCGTTCCACTTGCGTCGCACGTTGGCGAAACGCTCGGATCGGCTCAGGTGCGCATTGTTCCCGTGGTCCGGGTGGATCACATGCAGGAAGGAGTAGGGGTTGCCCATGAGCTTGTCGTGCAACTGCTCATCGGTATAGGAGACATACGAACGAGAGCCCACCAAGTGTGCCTTGTCAGGCGTGGGGCGCCAAGCGCGGAATGGACGGATGCGGATCATCAGCCCACATCAACGGTGGAGCGCCAGGAGATGATCTGGTCGGCGAGCTCATCGCCAACACGACCTTGTGCTTCTGCGGTTGCGGCTCCGATGTGAGGGGAGAGGCTGAGGTTCCCCGCAGTGAGCAGGTCTTCTCGCGGCTCCGGCTCGCCGACGAACACGTCCAACGCTGCAGCGCGAACACGCCCTTCTTTCAGTGCACCCAACAGCGCATCTTCATCCACGCTGCCACCACGCGCGGTATTCACGATCACCACACCTGGCTTCACGGCTGCGAGTTCGGCTGCACCGAGCACCGCTCGTCCGTCCTTCTGGGCAGGTACGTGCAAACTGATGGCATCCGCTTGCTGCAGCAATTCGGTCATCGAGACCATCTTCACCGGCACACGGACGGTATGGCCGCCGATCTCCAATTCGATCGCCTCTACGGTGGCGTTGTTGTCCACGTAGATCACGCGCATGCCGCAGCCAAGGGCGTAACGAGCCGTCCACTGACCGATGCGACCGAAGCCGATGACGCCAAGGGTCTTTCCGCGTAGCTCGAAGCCCTTCTCGTACTCCTTCTTCAGGTCCTTGAATTTCGAGCGGCCCTCCACCGGCATGGTGCGATTGGCCTTGTGCAGGTTGCGCATCATGCTGAAGAGGTGCGCCATCACCAGTTCGGCCACGCTGATGCTGCTGGAGGCCGGCGTGTTGATCACCGGGATGCCCTTGTCCTTCGCATAGGCCACATCGATGTTGTCCAAGCCCACACCTCCGCGACCGATGAGCTTGACGGAAGGGCATGCGTCGATCAGATCGCGCCGCACCTTGGTGGCACTGCGCACGAGCAGCACCTCGATGTTCTCCTTGTTGATGTAGGCGATCAGCTGGTCCTGCGGCACATGGTCCGTGGTCACCTTGAATCCTTCTTCGCTGAGGCTGTTCTTGGCCTGTGCTGAGATCCCGTCGTTGGCGTGTACGCGCATCGTTCTTACCGCTGATTTATCCGTTCTTCCTGGCGAAATCCTCCATCACGTCCACGAGCACCTGCACGCTTTCCAGGGGAAGTGCATTGTACATGCTGGCGCGGTAGCCCCCGACGCTGCGGTGGCCGCGTATCCCGCTAACTCCCGCCGCTTTCCAAAGCGCGTCGAATGCAGGCTCCAAGGCTGCGTCGGTCATCACGAAGGTGGGGTTCATCACACTGCGATCCTCCACGGCCGTTGTGCCCTTGAACATCGGGAGTCGGTCGATAGCATCATAGAGCAGCTTCGCTTTCGCGGCGTTGCGGCGCTCCATCTCCACCACACCTCCCTGGTCCTTCATCCACTGCATGGTGAGCATGCTCACATACACGGCGTAGACGGGGGGCGTGTTATACATGCTTTCCTTGTCGGCGTGGTTCTTCAGGTCCATCATCGGACTCAATTTGCGGCCGGTCTTGCCCAGGTAGGCATTGTCGAAGAGGTACACCGTGGCACCAGCAGGTCCCATGTTCTTCTGCGCACCGCCGTAGATCAGCGCGAAGTCGCTCACCTTCACCGGCCGGCTGAAGATGTCACTGCTCATATCGCAGATCAGCGGCACCGGACTGGTCGGGAATTCCTTGTACTGCGTGCCGAAAATGGTGTTGTTGCTGGTGAAGTGGAAATAATCCGCATCCGAGGGGATGGTGTAGCCTTTCGGGATGTAGCTGAAGTTCTTGTCCTCGCTGCTGGCCACCACCACCGTGTCGCCCGCCAACTTGCTCTCCTTTATCGCCCGGCTGGCCCATTCGCCGGTGTTCGCGTATGCTGCCTTGCCGCCGATACGCATGTAGTTCTGTGGGATCATATGGAACCCCAAACTGGCGCCACCACCGAGGAAGACCACCTGGTAGTGCTCCGGAGCACCCAACAACTCCTTCACCAAGTGCTGGGCCTTGACCATCACCTCCTCGAACGGTTTGCTCCGGTGGCTCATCTCGATGATGGAGAGTCCGGTGCCTTCGAAGTCGATGATCGACTCGGCGGCTTTGCGCAACACTTCCTGGGGTAGGATGCATGGTCCTGCACTGAAGTTGTGCACCTTCATTTTCGTGGCTGTGCTCATGGGAGGATCTCCGTTGGGTTGGGCGCGGCAAAAGTAACCCAACACGCTCAGGCAGGTCATCATGCGGACCGGATCGGTGAACATCCGGGCGTTCGATCCGCCGTTCAACGCTTCCGCTGGTCGGAAGCCTTGCCGGGTTTGGCGTTCTCAGGCTCACGCAGGTCGATCTCCGGGCCGAACCACCATTCACCCTTGTGCCAGAAGTACCCGTCATGGGTCATGTCCGGTCCATAGAACGCCCATTGGTCCTTCAGGTCAGGGCGATGGGGTGAAAGATGGTCCATGATGATGGCCTCCAGCTCTGGATCATAGCGCAAGGTCATGGTCACATTGAAGGCATATCCGAAGACCCTGCGCATTGACTTGATGCGGGTTTTCGCCTCCTTGTTCACCGAAAAGAGGGGGGCTCCGAAGCGCGGTTTGCCACCCTTGAAGCTGAGCACCTCGATCACCTTGCGCGTCTCTGCCTTGGAGTACCCCTTCCAGCCCAACAGGGTGTAATAGGTGCGTCCACCCTTTTTCACGGGTATCACTTCGTAATAGAGCGCCCCGTACCACTTCTCAGGCCCCAGTTCAGGCACCTCTGGTGCAGCGATCTTGCCCGTCATGTCCCTCAACTCGTACAGGGCCTGACCCTGCGGTGTCCGTGCGAGTAGGAATCCTTCGAAGAGGTGTGTGCCGTCCGGGCGTGGCAGATTCCAGGTGAACAACTTGAATGCCCCGTCGGGTGCTTCCACCCGCGTCATGGCCAAGTCGGTGTAGGAGGCGTTGAAGGCTTCCGTTCGGTCCAACAATGACCGCAGATCGGCCTTGATCACCTGGTTGAGGCTGTCCTGTGCTGGCTCAGCCACCCCGGCCAGTTGTTTCAAGTTGGCCGCTATCCGCTCTTTCACATAGTCCTGCGCCAGCGACTGGAAGCTGGCTAGTACCAATAGGTAAGCAATGATCGAAGGGATCCGCATGCTCAGCGAACAACGGCGTTGGGCGTCCCTTCAGTACGCCAGGCGTCCATCAGAGGTGCATGAATTCCTTCTTCGCCATCAACTGCTCCTTGGTCTCGCGGAAGTCCGGATCGTCCACACAGCAATCCACCGGGCAAACGGCAGCGCACTGGGGCTCATCGTGGAAGCCGGTGCATTCGGTGCATTTATCGGTCACGATGTAGTACACATCCATGGTCTTGGGCGCGTTAGCGGCTTCCGCATCATAGGTGTTGCCCATGGGCGTGGTCTGCGACCCCTTCAACGAGGTGCCATCGGCAAGGCGCCATTCGGCCCCTCCCTCGTAAATGGCGTTGTTCGGACATTCGGGTTCGCATGCACCACAGTTGATGCATTCGTCGGTGATCATGATCGCCATGGCGGTGCGGTCTACTTT
>JAEUTB010000091.1 GCA_016787995.1 Flavobacteriales bacterium
CCAGAGCCGCACCCAAACGAGTTTGAACAGCCGTCGAAAAGGCGAGGTCGTGAACGATGTGAAGAAGAGCAACACCCTCTTCTACAACAAGGTCCCGTATGGCAACTTCGATATCGTGCTACACGCCGAGATCACCGAGCCGCCGGTGCAATACACCTATAACCTCACCATGTACTGCCAGTTACCCGAAGCCTTCCAGGATAAGAAAGGCGAGAAGGAGGTGAAGGAGATCATCAAGTACATGATGATCACCAAGGACGGTGAGGTGAAACCGCTACCCCTGTGAGTTCCTTTTCACCATGATGGGGATGAACTAGCATAGAGGCACGGGTGTTGTTCTGAAGTGAGCATCATGAACACACCATCACCCCTGCTGAAATACCTGATGTGTATCGGAGGAACCTTGGTCGTGGGCAGCCTGAGCGGGCTGGCCACGGCCTCTTCGGTGGAAACCTGGTACACCACGCTGGAGAAACCGAGCTTCAACCCACCCAACTGGATCTTCGGGCCAGTGTGGACATTGCTCTACATCATGATGGGGACGGCTGCGGCCATGGTGTGGACGAAGAGCAACGACCCGAATTCCAGTGACCGTCCCTTGCTCATCTACGGACTCCAACTGGGCTTGAACGCATTGTGGTCCCTCGTGTTCTTCGGTCTTCGGTCACCAGCAGGTGGTCTGGTGATGATCCTGCTCTTGATCGCAGCCATTGTGGGTTGCATCTCCCTCTTCCGACCGATCGACGTACGAGCAGCCCGGTTGCTCTATCCTTACCTGGCGTGGGTATGTTTCGCCACGGTGCTCAACGCCTCGATAGCAGTACTGAACTGATCAAGCGGCCGCAGCTGCAGCCCGGTCCTGTTGGGTGATGATCGCCTGCATGCCGAAGAGCACGTGTAGCGGCTCAATGGGCTCCACACCGGCTTCCGTGAGCGTGTAGGTGCGCTCCATCGTTCTCCAATTCATGCCCATACGGACCGCCAAGCGCATGGTACCCGAAGCATCCGTGAACTCGTAGGTGCTGCTGAACCAATGCTTACGGGCGATGCGGTACAACGCTGCGCCTTGGCTCGTACGGATGATCGTTCCGCGCCACTGGTAGTCAGCGATCATCACGGGAACATCTTCAACGTAAAGAGCGATGTCGCTGGTCCAACCTTTCATGGCCTTCGCCTTGAACACCCCGTTCGCCGCTATGATCTCCGCAGTGGCACTGTACCACTTCGGTCGCACCAAGGTGCCTTTTGAGCAGCCTTGTTCATCCAACAGGCTCCACGTGCGCTTCGCGGTGCGCTCGAATCGGTAGGTGGGGATGATGTGCATGGCCTCTTGGATCGACACCACGAAATTGACGCCATGTGAGCCACCCTTCCAACTCGTTCGGATGAACGGGAGGCGGCTTGGATGACCGGTCTACCTGCCGATGGCCTCGGTGGGTTTGCCTGCCGTGCGCACGGCTTTCACGCGCGCCGCCACGGCATCGTGTACCACTTCTTGGATCTTGGTGCGGATGCCCATATCGGCTAATTTGTTCGTGGTGGCGTTCGGGTACACGCGATTGCTGAGGAACACGTACACCACATGGTGGTCGGGATCCACCCAAGCCATGGTGCCGGTAAAACCCGTATGGCCGAAGCTGGCGTAACTAACACAATCGCAGGTGGGTCCGCCCTTGCCGCGCACGGGTTTGTCCCAGCCCAAACCGCGGCGGTTGCCGGTTCCGCTGGGTGAACAGAACTGGCACTTGGTGAACTCCGCCACCACGGCTTCGCTGAGGTAACGCCGGCCGCCGTAAACACCGCCGTTGGCCAGCATCTGCATCACCATGCCCAGGTCGTTCGCATTGCTGAAGAGACCTGCATGCCCGGCCACACCGCCCTTCATCGCCGCACCCGGATCATGCACATCGCCTTGGATCTGGCGCATGCGGAAGTTGAGGTCGTACTCCGTGGGGGCGATCCGCGTGAGGGGGAACCGTTCCCACGGTTTGTAGCCGATGGTATTGGCGCCCATGGGCCGGTAGAAGGTGCTGCTCACGTAACGGTCCAAGGGCATGCCGGTGATGCGTTCGATCACCTCCTGCAACAGGTAATAGCCCATGTCGCTGTACACGTACTCGCCCTTCTTGCCCAACGGGGTGCTCACCACCCACGTGAACATACTGTCGCGGTAAGCTTGTGGGATGTACAACTTGTCGGCCACGCGCACGGTGTACTTCTCCGTGGCGCTGTCCGACACCAGTTCCGGCCGCAACTTCCCATCCTTCAGCAATTTGGTGTAGAAGGGCACGAAGGCTTTCAACCCGGCCTGGTGCGTGAGGATGTCGCGAAAGCCCATGCGGGCGTGTGCGCTGCTGAGCTCGTCCAGTTCCGGCAGGTAGTGCCCCACCGGCTTGTCAAGATCCAGCTTGCCTTCGTCCACCAGGTGCATCAACGCGATGGTGGTGCTGGCCACCTTGGTGATGGAGGCGAGGTCGTAGATGTCATCGCGCTGCACCTTGCGCTGTTTCTCGTAGGTGGTGTGTCCATACGCTTCGTTGAACACGACCTGTCCGTCCACGGCCACGAACACTTCGCAGCCAGGGTAGGCCTGTGCGCTGATCCCCTGCTTCACCACCGCATCGATGCCGCGCAGATCAGCACTGCTGATGCCGATGGCTTCCGGAAGCGTGTAGGTCAACCGGCCGTTCGGTTTGAAGGTGCGTCCATCGCCGCATTTGTAGAACGAGGATGCCGTGATGGGCAATTTGCCGTCGACACCAATGGCACCGAAGATGGCCTGGGCCATGAGGTCCTGCGTTTCTTCCGTCTCCTCGTAGCCCACCATCACGGAGGCCATCAGGTTGGCGCCATAGGCTTTGGAAAGGCGATACGGATTGGCGAAGAGCGCGAAGATGGTGGGCTTGCGTCCGGCGATCTCCCGCACGATGTCCAGCGCCGTCTCGGGCACACCGAAGTCCTTGTTCACGCGCCAGGTGGTGTTGTGTACCGAGACGATCACCCGGTCGTACGCATCCAGTTTGCGAAGCAAGGCATCCAGGCTGTCGCGTTTCAGGCTCTTATCGCAGCGGAAGAGCTTCACCGGTGCATAGCGCTGCAATCCGGTCTGGAACGGATTACCGAGAGTGTCCCCGATCACCACCGAAGCGATCTTGAGCGTATCCAAACGGCCCACGGGAATGGCCTTGTGGTGATCGTTCAACGCGGTGATGGCATGCGCATAGAGGTTGCGGCGCAGCAACTTGCCGTGGGTGGTGTTGAGGTCGGCATGGAGGTCCTTGGTCTCCACACGTTGCAGCGCATTGAGACCAGCCCATTCCTTGGCGCGCAGCACTTTCAGGCATTTGTGGTCGATCAGGGCGCGGTCCACCAGCCCGCTATCCACCGCCTGCTTGATGCGTTCGATCGCCTTCACCGGATCCTGCGGGAAGAGCATGACATCGTTGCCCGCGAGCAGCGCGCGCAGTTCGATCTCGCCGGGTTTGTCGGCCTTCGCCACGCCCTTCATGTTGAGCGCATCGGTGAAGACGAGGCCGCGGAAACCGAGCTCATTTTCCAGGAGTTGGTTCACGATAGGCTTGCTCAAGGTGCTGGGCTGCCCTTTCGTGCTGTCCAATGCGGGCACTTCCAGGTGGCCCACCATCATGGCGGCGATGCCCTCTTCCACGATGCGTTGGAAGGGATACAGCTCCATGGAATCGAGGCGGGTGCGACTGTGCGCGATCAGCGGTAAGCCGTAGTGCGAATCGGTATCGGTATCGCCGTGGCCAGGGAAATGTTTCGCCGTGGCGATCACCCCACCCTGCTGCAAGCCACGCATGTAAGCGATGCCCTTGCGGGCCACCAGTTCACGATCCTCGCCGAAACTGCGGTCGTTGATCACCGGGTTCGCCGGGTTGTTGTTCACGTCGAGCACCGGGCTGAAGCTCACATGCACACCGAGCCGTTTCATCTCCCGCGCGATCTCAAAGCCCATGGCCACGATCAGCGAGTCGTCCTTCAAGGCGCCGAGGGTCATCTGGCGCGGGAAGCGGATGGTGCTATCGAGGCGCATGGCCAACCCCCACTCCAGGTCCATACCGATGAGCAAGGGCGTACGCGCCGCGGCCTGGAAGCGGTTGGTGAGTTTCGCCTGGCGGGCCGGACCACCTTTGAAGAAGATGATGCCGCCGATGTTGCGTTGGCGCACGAGGTCTTCGATGCCCTGTTCGTGTTTGGCATCCTTATCGCTGTAGGCGGCCACCATCATCAACTGGGCGATGCGGTCGTCGAGGCTGAGGGTGCTGAAGACGGAATCGGCCCATGGGGTGGCCAGTTCGAGGAAGGGCGGCGGCGTGCCGGCATCGACCGAGCTGGTGCTGCGGGACGAGCCGAAGGAAAGCGCCGCTCCGAGGAGGACAAGGAGGAAGGGAAGTCTGCGCTTCATGGGATGCTGCGAAGCTATCGGCGTGCCAAGCCTTCATTCAGCAAGGAATGAGGCAGTTGTGAACATGTGGATCGTAGCTACTTGGAACAACGTGGATCCGTAGTGCTGAATTGGGTCAGACCACCCCGGACCATCGTCGACCGAAAAACTCGACACCGGTTGGGGTGAGTTATTCCACCGCTGAACGAGCCTTGACCCAGCTCCGTCGAAACACCCCACCCCATACCGCAACCTCCCCCTGCAGGGCCCGTACTCCAACCCCGGAACCCAACCCTGCACCCATGAAGAACCGACCCACTTCCCTACTCGCCGTCAGCGCCGCCCTGCTCCTTGCAGCACCCACCCATGCCCTTGCCCCACCGGCGGGCGATGTGAACGAAGCGGCCGTTACCCTGACGGGTTGGCTGCACGTGGACGACTCCTTCATGGCCGATGTCACCATCGAAGTGGATGTGAACGGTGAAGTGCGCACGGCGTACGTCTCTAACACCGGGCGCTTCGACATCGACCTGCCGGCAGAAACCTCCGCCACCTTACGGTTCGAAAAACCCGGCCACGTGACCAAGGAGGTGACAGTGGATACGCACCACGTGCAGGATGGCGACTTCGGCGGCCAACGGCGGCGCCAGGTGAAACTGGCGGTGATCATGGAGCAGGAACGCTTCATGGCGGGCCTCACCTATGCAGGTCCGGTAGGCAACCTCGGCTTCGAGCCCGGAGGTGGCTGCGTGGCGGTGGCCCACACCCGTTCGGTGGTGCCCGCGAAACGCCGCGCTACCATGGAATTCTGATCGCACTTACCGCGTGGAAGAGCCTCCCTCACCGGAGGCTTTTCCTGTTCACCACCGGTGGAGGCCGTTACCTTTGGGCGTTCATCATGTTCCATCCTTTCTCCTGGGCCTTCGTGTACCGCTGCCATGGCTGACCTGATCCGGCTACTCCCCGACCATGTGGCCAACCAGATCGCGGCCGGCGAAGTGGTGCAGCGCCCTGCCAGTGTGGTGAAGGAACTGCTGGAGAACAGCGTGGATGCGGGCGCCACACGCATCATCCTGGTGATCAAGGATGCCGGTCGCACCCTGGTGCAGGTGACCGACGATGGCCGGGGCATGAGCGCGATGGATGCGCGCGCCTGCTTCGAGCGCCACGCCACCAGCAAGATCCGTGAGGCCGACGACCTGACGACATTGCGCACCAAGGGCTTCCGGGGCGAAGCCTTGGCCAGTATCGCGGCCATCGCGCAGGTAGAGCTCTGGACCCGCGAGCAGGACCAGGAGATCGGCACGCGCATCGTGATCGAAGGCAGCCGCGTGCGCACCCAGGAAGCCATGGCCTGTGCGGCCGGCACCACCCTCGCGGTGCGAAACCTCTTCTACAACGTGCCGGCGCGCCGCCAGTTCCTCAAGAGCGATGGCGTGGAGATGAAGCACGTGCTGGATGAATTCCACCGTGTGGCCTTGGCGCATCCGGAGATCGCCTTCCAATTGGTGCAGAACGAGCACGAGGAGTACAACATGCCGGCCGGCAACGAACGCCAACGGATCGTCCATCTCTTTGGCCGCAAGTACGACGAGCGCTTGGTGCCGGTGGAGGAGCACACCGACTTCGTGAACGTCACCGGTTTCGTGGGCAAGCCCGAATTCGCGAAGCGCTCGCGCGGTGAACAGTACTTCTTCGTGAACCACCGTTTCGTCCGCAGCAACTACCTGGAGCACGCGGTGCGCAAGGCGTACGATGAACTCGTCTCGCGCGAGAACTACCCCTCGTGGTTCCTCTTCATCGACATCGACCCGGCGCAGATCGACATCAACATCCACCCGACCAAGACGGAGATCAAATTCCGCGACGACCGGGCGGTGTATGCCATGGTGCATGCGGCCGTGCGCCGGGCCTTGGGGCGTTTCAACATCGTTCCCAGCTTGGATTTCGAGCCCGAGCCGGCCATCCTCGCGGCCTTCGCCAGCCACCAAGCGGAAAGTGCTCCGGCCCGCACCACCGTGCCCGCCTGGCGCCCCCAGGACCTCGGCGCGTTCAACGCACCACCGCGCCCAAGCGTAGAGGGCTGGCAACAGCTGTTCGACCTCGGTTCCACACCGTCCACACCCGAACCCGCGCCATCCGAAGCCCCGCAGCGGGTGATGCCCTGGCGCGAACACGAAGGCACGCCGGGTGAGCGTCCCGTTTTCCAGTTGCATGGCACCTACATCCTCGCCCAGTTGCGCAGTGGGTTCATGGTGGTGGATCAGCAGCGGGCGCATGAGCGTGTGCTGTACGAGCGCAACATGAAGATGATCGAACAAGGTGCAGGCCTTAGCCAGGCCGAGCTTTTCCCGCGCCATGTGGAATTGAGCGCGGCGGACCTCGCCTTGGTGCAAGACGTCCTGCCCGAGCTGCGCAGCATGGGCTTCGACCTGGAGCCTTTCGGCGGCAGGACCGTACAGGTGAACGGCATGCCTGCGGAAGCCGCCGAAGAGGACCCCACGCGCTTATTGGAAGACCTGCTGGAGCAATTGAAACACGAGCGCGGCACCTTGCGCAACGAGCGCCACCACATCCTGGCGCGGAGCATGGCGCATAGCATGTCCATCCGTCCGGGTCGCGTGTTGGCCACTGCGGAAATGCACGACCTGATCGATCGGTTGTTCGCTTGCGATATGCCCTACCATACGCCATCGGGCAAACCCACGTTGATCACCTACGGGCTCGACGAACTGAACGAACGGTTCGAGCGCTAGCCCCGCCTGCTGCATGCGGTGGAACCTGCTCCTTCCGGTATTGCTGATGGTTCCTGATACCGTGGCGCAGAACCTCGTGGTCAACGGAAGCTTCGAACAACACGCCCGCTGCCCCGAGCGCTTCGATGCGAAACCCATACGCGGCGTTGACCGGGTGAAGCCCATCGGTGGCATGCCGGGTTACTTCCATGCGTGTAGTGAAGTGATGGGCACACCCGGGAACTGGGCCGGTTCGCAGGCGCCAGCCGAGGGTGAAGCCTATGTGGGCTTAGTGCTCACGGCGCACGGAGGCGGTGAATGCGCGGTGCGCGAATTCGTGCAGCTGGAGCTGGCGGAGCCCTTGGTGAACGGCGGAAAATACCGGCTCACCTTCCAGGTCTCCATGGCGGACTTGTCCGGATACATGACGGACCGGATCGGCGCCTGTTTCAGCGCGGAAGATCGGACCGGGAAGCGTGGCGTTGGTTCCTCCTTCGGAAGAGCCGATGTGGATAATGTGGCGAACCGTTTCGTAGCGGACGCCACAGGCTGGATGCAGGTGGAAGGTCTCTACAACGCACGCGGCGGGGAGCGATTCGTGCAGATCGGCAACTTCCAACTCTGCGATCGGACAAGTCGAAAAGCCAATGTTGCGAACACCGTTGATGGCGTGGTGGCGAACCTGAAACGAAAAGGCAGGGCCGACATGGATCCGGATAAGGAGCGTGGTCTACGCCGAAGGCTCCTGGCCACACAGGCCTATGTGTACCTGGATGCCGTCTCGTTGACGCTGGTGAACAGCGCAGTCGAAGCTCGGGTAATGGCACCGAAGG
This sequence comes from Flavobacteriales bacterium, assembly GCA_016787995.1. Classification (GTDB taxonomy): domain Bacteria; phylum Bacteroidota; class Bacteroidia; order Flavobacteriales_F; family PHOS-HE28; genus PHOS-HE28. The sequence continues at coordinate 7,974 of JAEUTB010000091.1, forward strand.
ACGCGTGCGGCAAGGATCCCGGCAAGCCTTCCGCATCACTCGACCTGGTGCCCGATCCAGGCTTCGATTCGACGATCCCTGCGCATCGTTCAGCGTGGAAGAACGCTAGTGGCGGGACACCCGACTTCGAAGAAGGGCGCACCGGGATCTACCTGCACTCGGCGGTGAACAAGGATCACCGGGAATACATACACACCCCGCTGAAAGATCGCTTGGATCCGTGCGGGATCTATGACGTCCGGTTGCGCATCCTGCGGAACGCCACCTACGCCTATGTGGTGGACCGCATCGGCGTGGCGCTCACCGAGGAGTTCGAGAACGACCGTCGCCGCGATCTGCTCTCCTTTCCATTGTGCTGGGAGATCCATGGCCAAGGCGTGTTCGACGACACCCAGCAGTGGACCACACTATGCGGCACCTTCAACGGCGGCGGCTGTGCGAACCGGCTGCTCGTGGGCAACTTCGCCGGTGATGATAGCACCACCATCGTGCAACGCAACTCCGAAGACGGGCCGTTCGCCTATTATTTCGTGGACGACGTATCGCTGTGGCGCACAGGGACCGTTGAAGGGTGTGACCTGCACTGCCCGGATGCGATCACGGTAGCGCCCCTAGAAGCGGACAGCACCTCTACCACTCCGCACTGGCCGCTGGTCTTGCATTTCGATGTGAACGACCACGTGCCCGGGGACGATCTGCTTCCCACGGCTGAGGAGCTCTTCTCCGTATGGGCGAAGAACCCAGGCTTGAAGGTCCGGGTGGAAGGCCATACGGACGACTCGGGCAACACCAATGCGAACCTGAAGTTGGCCGAGAACCGGGCCAAAGCCGTGCGTGACGAATTGGTAAGGCTCGGACTTCCGTTGAAGCTGTTCACCCTCGCAGTCCTGGGCAGCGCTGAGCCCATCGCTACCAACACCACGGAAGAAGGCCGGGCGTTGAACCGTCGGGTGGAGATCGAACTGGTGGGCACCGAATAGCGCGGACGTAATTTCGCCGCCCATGCGCTACAACGCCTCCCCTTTCGACGGTCTGCCCGTGGTGGTGAAGAACCTGTTGATCATCAATGGCATCGTCTTCCTGTTGAAGATCACCGGCCTGGGGAATTTCGGCGGCACGGACATGGACACCTTGTTCGGGCTGCATTTCTTCTCATCACCGCTCTTCAAGCCGTGGCAGTTGGTCACGCACATGTTCATGCACGGCGGCTTCGCGCATCTCGCGTTGAACATGCTCGGTCTGTTCATGCTTGCTCCTCCACTGGAGTACAAATGGGGATCACAACGCTTCCTCTCCTTCTACCTGCTCACAGGGGTTGGTGCAGCGCTGTTCTACTCCGGCGTACATGCGGTCGAATACCTCCAGCTCGTGCAGAACGTGAGTGCGGAGGATCTGCGCATGGTGAAGATGGAAGGTCCGAGTCTGTGGGCCGAGCGGAAGAACTATACGGACATGGACCTCGGCCGCATCAATGAGTTGTTCAATATTCCCATGGTGGGAGCCAGCGGTGCCATTTACGGGGTCTTGCTCGCCTTCGGCATGACGTTCCCGAACGTGGAACTGATGATGTTCCCGTTGCCGATCCCGATCAAGGCGAAATACTTCGTACTCATTCTCGGTGGTCTTTCCATCTTCCGCAGCCTCGACGCCAACCCCGGCGACAACGTGGCACACCTCGCCCACTTGGGCGGCATGGTCGTTGGGTTCATCCTGATCCGCTTGTGGCGGAACCGGGGCGACAATGGCTTCGGCTGGGGCCGGTGACCGCACACCGCACTGTTCATCAACGGCTTGTAACGATCAACAGATCATCCGGTGATCGTGATCACAGGAGCGGTAGGTCCGGTGGCCTTTCCGGAGCGAACTTTGCATGGAACGAAAGTGTCTTTGCACCGTTAAGAAGACGAGCGTTAGCGAACCATGGGACTCCAGGACGATCTTCGGATGCAGTGGCGCACCGGCGGCATGGTGGTGCGGTTGATCCTGATCAACGCCGCCGTGTTCCTCGGTCTATTGATCATTCAACTCGTGTTGCTCGGAGTGGCCGGCGACCGCACGTCCGCCCTGGCCTTGCGCGACTTCTACGTGGTGCAATGGCTGCGTTCCACCTCGGACCTGGGCGCATTGCTCTGGAAGCCTTGGACGGTCTTCACCTACATGTTCGTGCACACCGAGTTCGGCCACATCTTCTGGAACATGATCATGCTGTGGTTCGGCGGACGCATGTTCCAAGATCTGTTGGGCGACAAACGGCTGCTGGGCAACTACCTGCTCGGCGGTCTCAGCGGCTTCGCGTTGTTCGCCCTTTCGCAGAACCTCCTACCCGGCATGCATGGTGGTGTTACCGCGGGCATCCAAGGAGCGTCGGCCGCAGCGCTCTCCGTATTCGTGGGCATCGCAGCGTACCGTCCGGACATGATCGTCAACCTGATCCTGATCGGTCCGGTGAAACTGATGTACGTGGCCGCCGTGTTCGTGTTGCTGGATCTGGTGGGCATCGGCTCCGGCGATGGTGTGGCGCACGAAGCGCACATCGGTGGGGCGCTCTATGGCTTCCTCGCTGCCCAACAACTCAAGCGAGGTTCTGATTGGTCGTTGCGGTTCGTGGAACTACTCAGCCGCCTCTGGCCATTCGGAGGACGAAAAGGACCGCGCATGCGCGTGGAGAAGTCGTTCGTGGGCCGTGTTCCGCGCAAGGATGTGGACTACAACGCCAACAAGCGCGAGAAACAAGCCCGGGTGGACAGCATCCTGGATAAGATCTCGCGCAGCGGGTACGACAGCCTAAGCAAGGAGGAGAAGGACTTCCTCTTCAAGGCAAGCGATGGCAAGTGAGCCGGAGGAAAAGAGGCCGAATTGACCGAACACCGGTGAACAGACCCCGAGGGAACCAGGAACAGCCCGCCAACCCGGCGGAGAAGGTCCGCAAGCGCCCTTCGCGTTGGCACGTACCCATGTGGTGGCTCAACATCGGCGCAGGCTTGGTGCTGCTGGCGACCTACCTGGCGCCGCACATGAGCCCCGTCACCTCGTGGATCCCCGCATTGCTCGCCATGACCTTCACCTACCAAGTGGTGCTCCACCTCGGATTCATCGGGTGGTGGTTCTTCATGCGCAAGAAACGCATGTTGCTCTCTGGCGCGTTGCTCCTGCTGGGGTACGGGCACATAGTGGACCACTTCCAACTCTTCGGACGAAGGGAACCAGCGGAAACGATCAGTGGGGAGCCGTTGCACGTGATGTCGTACAACGTACGTCTCTTCGACCTCTACGACTGGACCAAGAACAAGCAGACGCGCGATTCCATGTTCGCGGTGTTCCACAGAGAGGATCCGGACATCCTCTGCATCCAGGAGTACTTCTACAGCCCGGACAAGCGCTTCTTCGAAACGAAACAAAGCTTGCTGAAGGACTTCCGCTTCAAGGCTTCGCACGAGCGCTTCACCAACACTTCCCGCTACCAACAACATTTCGGCATCGCCACCTTCAGCGCTTACCCGATCGTGAAGAAGGGCTACATCGACTTCCCGGAGAATCCCGAGAACGCGTGCATCTGGTCCGATGTGGCATTGAAGGGCGATACCATTAGGGTATACAACGCGCACTTGGCCAGTTACCACTTCGGTGATGCGGATTACAAGTTCATCAAGGCGCTGGACACCGACACGCACACCGACAGTTTGAAACAGGGAGGTGAACGCATCTTGAAGCGGCTGCGCCGTGGTTTCCGGCTGCGGGCGGATGAGGTGCAACGCATCACCGAGCACATGGCGGCCAGTCCGCACCCCGTATTGTACTGCGGAGACATGAACGATGTGCCCATGAGCTATGGCTATGCCACCTTGCGCGAGCTGCTCTCTGATGCTTTCGTGGAAAGCGGTCGCGGCACCGGTGGCACCTACATCGGCGACCTGCCCAGCTTGCGGATCGATCACATCCTCTACGGTGAAGGCCTGCATGCTTGGGATTTCCGGACCTTGAACGAGGAGTTGAGCGACCACCGGGCCATCAGCGCGCGTATCGGTCTGGTAGCCCGTTGATCGAACGCGGTCGCTGGTCGTGTGTACCGCGCTATACAATAGGCCGAACGCCCGCCTCGTTGTCTTCACACCATGCGCACCACCACCCTCGTTGGATCCGCCGCTCTTCTTGCTGTGTTCACATTCAGCTGTGGCCAAAGCGGACCGTCGGGCACCTTCAAGGACGAGCGCTCACCGGCGATAGCGGATGCGGCCTATGAGGCGAACCATACTCCTCCTCCCACAGCACCTTCGGAACCCGAACAAGCCCTCAGCAGCAGTGTCGCCACCTATGCCGACAGCAGCCGACGCTTCATCCTCACGGGTGATCTGCGTTTCCGTGCCGACGATGTGGTGAAGACCAGTTTCGCGATCGAAGCCTTGATCGCCCGTCATGGTGGTTTCGTGGCGAACACACACCTCTCCACGGACATCAGTGGTCGGTACACCACGCCGATCAGTGCGGACAGTTCGCTGGAGACCACGCGCTACACGGTCAACAACCGTTTGACCATCCGCATCCCGAGCGCGAACCTCGACACCACCTTGAAGTCGCTCATCGCGTTCGTCGACTTCCTCGACCACCGAACGCTGAGCGCCACCGATGTGCGGATCGCGTTGCTGCGCGATAAGCTCACCAAGCGCAGACTGGCCGCGCACACCGGTCGGCTCACCGAAGCCATCGAGGAGAAAGGAGGAAAATTGAAGGAGACCATCACTGCGGAGGACAAACTGATCGACCGCCAGACCCAGGCCGACGAAGCCACCTTGAACACCCTGGAGTTGGAGGACAGGATCGCTTACAGCACCCTGACCTTGGACATCTACCAGCGCGAAGCCATCCGCCGCGAACTCGTCCCCAACGAGCAGAACATCGAAGCCTACGAACCGGGCTTCTTCAGCAAAGCCGGCGAAGCTTTGTACGATGGCTGGAAGCTCCTGCAGGACCTCGGCGTGGAACTGCTGCGCGCCTGGAGCTTGATCCTCATCGGTATCGTGGTGTTCCTGCTCTTCCAGCGGATACGCCGCGGAAGCAAATGATCAACGCGCCTCCTGCTCCACCGGCATGGTTCCCTTCTCCGGTGTGTAGCTGCTGATCACGGCTTCCACCGTATAGCCTTGGGCACGAAGGCCCGCTATCAAACCGTCCGCGGTGGGCAGGTGTGCAGCACCGATCAGGAAGAAGATCGGTTCACCAGCGCGGAGGAGGGTATCCATGCGCTGCACCATGCGCGTGTTCCGTTCGGTGAGGAGTGATCTTTCGAGTTCCTCGGGCATGCCTCCCGCCTGCTCCCCGATCGCCGATAGCGCTTCAAGATCTTGGCGCGCATAGGCATCCAGCATAGCATCGGTGGTGCCGGGGTAGCCTTGGTGGTCCACGTGATCGAGCAGCATCCGCGCTTGTTCATCCAGTGGAATGGCATCGATGGCGGCCAGTTGCTCGCTCATGGTCTCAATGCCGATGACACGCTGGCCATTGGAGGTGCCCCGCCGTTGCAGGAACTGATCCAGCACCAGCGGGCGGTCATCCCCCATTTCCGCCTCGGAGAACGTCGCCATTACGAAGAAGGGCTTCACGGAATAGAGCAGAGGTGCCATGGGGCCGAGGCGGTCCTTCATCATCGTCTCCACCCGAGCCCATTCGCGCTTCTTGTAGAGGTCTTGCAACATCTTGCCTTCGGGCATACGCAGGGTCGTGAGCATGGCCATGGCCATCTGCTGCTCGGCCCCGAGGTCCAGCTCCGCGGCGACCACAGCGCAGCGGTCGAGCGCAGGTAGCACCGAATCGCCGAACTGGTACGCCCGTTCATCGCGGCTATGCACAGTTCCGTAGAGGTAGCTGGGGCGAGCTACGCCAGGGGTCGTGATGCGCCACAACAGGGAATGCGCCAGCTTTTCCTGAGCGAAAAGAAAGAATGGGACCAGGGCTGCGAGGAAGGCCGTTGAACGCATGCCCCGAAGGTAGGATCGGAGCTGGTCCAATGACGCGTTCAACCGGCCACCCGGGCGAGGGCGAAGGAGACGACGGCAAGGATGGTGAACAACAACACGCTCACCCTGATGAGGTTGGAGCGATCCGCTGGTCGTGTACGGTCCATGGGTCGAAGGTCTGTAGAGCAAGACAATGACGAGGAACTTCGGGAAGGTTGCTTTCGGTGATGTGTCCGATGATGGAACCAGAGCACCTGAACTACGCAGAGCGGGGTAAAGAAGGGCTATGGGACGGGTTGCCGGATCCACTTGCCTGCTTGGGCCGAACCGCCTCACGAAAGCACGCATCCTACTCATGCTCAGGCAGAAGTGGAAGACCGGACCGCTTCGGTACCTTTGCCGCCCGCATGAGCGCCCCCCGCACCGTTGCCTTCCATACCCTGGGCTGCAAACTCAACTTCAGCGAGACCAGCACACTGGCCCGTTCGTTGGAGGAGGCGGGCTATGCCAAGGTGCGGCAGGAGGAGCGTCCCGATGTGTTCGTGTTGAACACGTGCAGCGTAACGGAGAACGCCGACAAGGAATGCCGCCGTCATGTGCGCCGGTTCCAAACCATCAACCCGGAAGCGTTCATCGCGGTGGTGGGCTGCTACGCCCAATTGAAGCCCGAAGAGATCGCATCCATCCCCGGCGTGGACCTGGTGCTGGGGGCGAATGAGAAGTTCGATCTGGCCGGCCACATCGAACGAAGGCTGTCGCCAGGCGAGACTGCTGATCTCGGGCGAAGCGAAGCGATCTACTCCCCCATCAAGGAGTTGAAGCATTTCGTACCCAGTTGGAACGCGAACGACCGCACACGCACCTTCTTGAAGGTCCAGGACGGCTGCGACTACTTCTGCTCCTTCTGCACCATACCGCTCGCGCGTGGTCGCAGCCGCAGTGCCACCATCAGCGAGACCGTGGCGCATGCCACAACCATAGCCGCATCAGGCGTTAAGGAGATCGTGCTCACCGGGGTGAACACCGGCGACTTCGGCAAAGGGCACGATCAGACTTTCCTTCAATTGATCGAAGCCTTGGACCAGGTCGAAGGGATCGAACGGTTCAGGATCAGCAGCATCGAGCCCAACCTCTGCCACGACGGGGTGATCGACTTCGTGGCCAGCAGCCAACGCTTCGCGCCGCACTTCCACATGCCCCTGCAAAGCGGCAGCGATGCCATTTTGGAGCGCATGCGTCGTCGCTACGATACCGCGCTGTACGCAGAACGGGTGCAGCGCATCAAGCAGCGTATGCCGCACGCTTGTATCGGTGTGGATGTGATCACCGGAACACCCGGGGAAACGGAAGCTGAATTCCTGAAGACCCACGCGTTCCTCCGCAGCATCGCCGTGGACTATCTGCATGTCTTCACCTACAGCGAACGCGCCAATACCACCGCCGTTCTCCGGAAGGATGAGGTCGTACCCATGGAAGTCCGTCGCGAGCGCACCAAGCAGCTGCGCATCCTCAGCAACAAACTCCAGCGCTCGTTCTACCAGAAGCACCTTGGCACCATGCGCAACGTGCTTTTCGAAGCCGAGGAGAACGACGGACAGATGCTCGGTTTCACGGACAACTACCTGCGCGTGACCATGCCCTACGACCCGGTTTCCGTCAACCGCATCATACCCATCGCTCTCACCAGCCTCGATGGCAATGGCCACATCAAAGGCTCAGTCCCAGAGCTCGAATCAGCTAATTGCACCATCAGCTAATTAGCTCATCGAATGTACCCCACGATCTACCATGCCCTCCTCGACCTCACCGGTCTGGACCTCCCGTTCCTGAAATTCCTCAACAGCTTCGGATTCTTCGTAGCGCTGGCTTTCGTCTTCGCGAGTTGGACGCTCGGGCTGGAGCTGCGCCGCAAAGAAGGACAGGGTTTGCTGAAGGCCGCCACACGCAAGGTGATCGTGGGCGCCCCCGCCACCCCAGGCGAACTGCTCTGGAGCGCGATGCTCGGGTTCCTCCTCGGTTGGAAGGGTCTTCATCTCTTGCTGAACTTCTCAGCGAGCACGGCCAACCCACAGGCCTTCCTGCTCAGCGGTCAGGGCAACCTCATCGGTGGTGTGCTGGTGGCCGGTCTGATGGCTTGGCTTAAGTGGCGTGAGAAAGACAAGGTGAAACTGGCTGAACCCAAGACTGAATTCGTGCGGATGGATGCCCACGAGCACGCCGGCAACGTGACCATGGTGGCAGCCTTGTGGGGACTCATCGGGGCCAAAGCCTTCCATTGGCTGGAGAATCCGGATGAGTTCTTGGCCTTCATCAAGAACCCCGGCGGCGAAGGGGTCTTCAGTGGCCTTACCATGTACGGCGGCTTGATCGTGGCCGGCACCATGGTGATCCGCTACTTCCGCCAGAACGGGATACCGGCCTGGCACGGCGCGGATAGCGCTGCGCCCGGGGTGATGCTGGCCTATGCCATCGGACGCATCGGCTGTCAGGTGAGCGGCGACGGGGACTGGGGCATCGTGAACAACGCGCCGGCGCCCGCTTGGATGCCTTCCTGGCTCTGGAGCTACACCTACCCGAACAACGTGAACAGCGTCGGCATACCCTTCACCGGAACACCTTGTTTCGAAGGTTACTGCACGGTGCTGCCCGAACCCGTGTACCCCACCCCGATCTACGAAACCATGATGTGCGTGGGGCTCTTCTTCGTGCTCTGGGGCTTGCGCAAGCGCATCAGCACACCGGGCGTCATCTTCTTCCTCTTCCTGCTGTTGAACGGGATCGAACGATTCTTCATCGAGAAGATCCGCGTGAACGTGGCCTTCGCGGGCAGCTGGACACAGGCGGAGGTCATTTCGCTCGGCCTGATCCTCATGGGGATCGCCGGGATCGTGTGGCTACGAAAGCGCACCCTCACCACACCAGCTACGACAACCGATAACTGAGACCACGCACCGATGGAACTGAAGAAACTCACTGAACAGGTCGAAGCCATCTGCGTGGATGTAGCCGGATTCATCCGCAGCGAAGCGGGCAAGCTCACCGCAGCGGGCATCACCGAAAAGAGCGCGAACAACCTGGTGACCCACGTGGACCACACGGCCGAGGACCGGTTGGTGGAGGCCTTGGAGAAGCTCCTTCCGCAAGCGGGTTTCATCGCCGAAGAAGGCAGCGGCGAGCGCGGCGAAGGGCTCAACTGGATCATCGACCCGTTGGATGGGACCACCAACTTCGTCCATGGCATCCCGTGTTACTGCATCAGCATCGCCTTGGTGGACGGCACGGAGCCAGTGCTTGGCGTGGTGCATGAGGTCACGCGCGACGAACGCTTCACCGCGTGGAAAGGTGGTGGAGCTTTCCTGAACGGCAAACGGATCCAGGTATCACCACGCAAGGAATTGCAGGAGAGCCTGCTGGCCACGGGTTTCCCCTATGACGATTTCGGCTATGAGACCGAATACATGGACCTGCTCCGTGAGCTAATGCACCGCACGCGCGGCATCCGGCGTTTGGGCAGTGCGGCGGCCGACTTGGCCTATGTGGCCTGTGGCCGTTTCGAAGCGTTCTACGAGTATGGACTGAACAGCTGGGACGTGGCGGCAGGCGTGCTTTTGGTGCGCGAGGCGGGCGGCCGTGTGAGCGGTTTCGCACCGAGCAAGGACCCCGTGTTCGACGAGGAGATCGTGGCCAGCAACCGGGCGGTCCACGACGAACTGCTGGAGGTGATCGAACGCAACTGGCAGCGGCAGGATTGACCGTTCTGAGCACCGTGCTGTGAAAGGAACCCCCGCACGGTCCGGGACGTATAACGCCATCCACCGGACCTTTGTCCGGCACTGATGAACAAGGAACTGATCCGCCCGCTCACCGCCCTGCGGTTCTATGCGGCATTCGTCGTTTTCTCGCTGCACGCGCACATGCTACCGGGTCTCGGCTGGCTGGGGCATCCGCATGCCGAACTCCAAGGCCGCCTCGGTGTCTCGGTCTTCTTCGTGCTCAGCGGCTTCATCATGACCTACGTGTACTATGGCGAGGACAAGTGGGAACCGACACGTGCCAATGCAGGCCGGTTCCTCATCGCCCGGGTCGCACGCATCTTCCCCTTGCACTTGCTCACCATGCTGGTGTGCATACCACTAGGCTTGAAGAGCAATACCTCGCCCGTGGAGTGGGAATACCTGCCGATCCACATCGGCCTGCTGCAGGAATGGAGCCCTATCGGCTATCCAGGCCCGGGACCGAACAAGGTGTCGTGGACGTTGAGCGTGGAGATGCTCTTCTACGTGCTCACCCCGCTCCTCTTCGTCGGCATGCTGCGGGCGGGCAAACGAAAGGTGCTCTTCCTTGCCTCCTTATTCATCGCTCTAGCGGCGCTTACCATCGCGTTCTTCACCGTACACAACGATCCCGATGCCTTCATCAAGGTTGAACGTGCGCCATTCCGGGTAACGGACTACCTGCTCGGCATCATGGCCTTCCTCTACTTCCAACGGGTGAAGACCTATTCCGAATGGTGGAAACAGGCGATGCTACCCGCAGGTATCCTTTGGTTCTGTGGCATGATGGCCTGGCAGTACTACTACGACCAGCAGAGCGGCAACAACCTCTGGATGCTGCCCGGCAGCGTGATGGTGGTACTGGGCACCGCGTTCAAGCGCGATACGAAGAACTGGTTGCTATCCAGCGATCGCATGGTATTCCTGGGCGAGGCCAGCTTCACCTTCTATATGGTGCATGAGTTGTTGTTACGCTACGGACGCCAAGCCTTGCTACGGATCGGCCAGGCGTTCGGCAGGGATCTGGAGCACATCCACGAACAGATGCATTGGTCGCTTTGGATCTTGTGGTTCCTGGTCGTCTTCTGCATGTTGCAGTTGGTGGCCATCTTCGTGCATCGCAAGTTCGAAGCACCCATGAACACCAAGGGCCGCAAGTGGCTTACGAAGGTCTTCGGGCTGGAGAAGAAGAAGGCTCCCGTAGCGGCTTGAGCAAGCGCTCAGATCGCGTTCACCGCGGCTTCGAAGGTCTGCTGGTCCGTCACCTGGAAGGACAGCCCTACCTGTTGCCCGTTCGTAACGGTGATGGAGGTGAAGGCTGAGCTGTACACCGTGCCGTTCCGTTGAAGCGCCACCACCACGGCAGGCATGCCCACCGGTGCCACCTGCACTGAACGGAACGCCCCAGGTCCTTCGGGAAGCATGCGCATCACGGCGTTCTCGGACGGGAAAGCGATCCAGACCATCACACTATCCATGCTGATGTTCGTAGGAATGACCGCATCCACGAAGGTGGTCTGGGGATAGCTGGCGAAGTAGTCGCAATTGATCCACTGGAGCGAATCGGCCTGGAAGCCATAGAACATCGAACCTTCCTCGGGAACGGAATCCAACTGCCAGAGCTCCTGGTTCCAGAGCATACCTTGGGGTGTTCCATTGTTCGCAGTGAAGACGCCCATCTGCGCATCGATCGCGTTCGTTGGCATGAGCACTTCCATGCCTTGCGGGCCGAGTACGAGCGCCTGACCGTTCTGGAACGCTTTCACATGGATGGCGCCACCGCTGCGTAACAAACGAGGTTGGCCACCGTCCAGGCCAACGGTCTGGACATCGTACATGATCATATCCCCTGGGTCGAGGATCTCCAGCAGGTGCACCTCCACTGATCCGCTCACAGCGCCGCCTGAGGGGGTGCGAAATGCGTTGATCGGGAAGATCACACGCACCCCACCTGTTCCGGAGACCGTGCCGCCATTCGCTGCGTCCACCAGGAAAGACTGGGTGGCATTCGCTCGGTTCTGTTCAACAAGGTCCCTGAGCCCATCACCACCGCCACCTGGCCCGAAGGAGGAGCCTTTCTGGCATGCGGTGGCTAGCACCAGGATCGCTACAAAGGAGGAAGCTGAAAGCACGGAACGGGTTCGCATCGGTTGGATCGGAGGGCAGTGGATGGCCTTCCTGATACATGACGCACGAACGCATCAACTAGCTGCCTGTCGGTCGTTGATGGCACGTAATCCGATCATCGTGAGCATGGCCACTACCAGCAGCACTTCGAATCCCATCTTATACCCGAACAGCAGCGTCTCCGAATTCGCGCGGATGAAGTAGGTGATCAGTGGCGCCGCGATGCATACCACGGGAACCCAACGCTCCTGGGGCTTGCCTTTGAAGAAGAGCCCATAAGCGAAGAGCCCTAACAGTGGTCCGTAAGTAAAGCCAGCGATATCGAACAAGGTCTTGATAACGCTGGGAGTAGCCAGCCAATGGAAGTAGAGGATGAACCCCATGAAGAGCGCAGCCATGCCCAAGTGGACCCGTTGCCGTACCTGCTTCTGCTTCGCTTCGTCCCACCCGCGGTCGCGGATGCCGATCAGGTCGATGCAGGTACTGGCGGTGAGCGCGGTCAACGCTCCATCGGCACTGGGAAAGAGCGCACTGATGAGGCCGATGATGAAGAACAGCCCCAGCCACACCGGGAAATGTTGCAAAGCCAAGGTAGGGAACACATCATCGGGCCTAGCGGGCAACGCGATGCCGAGCTTATCGGCATAGAGATACAGCAGCGCACCAAGAAGGAGGAAGAGCAGGTTCGCACCAAGGAGGATCACGCTGAACACCCGCATGTTCTTCTTCGCGCCACCCACCGTAGCCACGCTCAGGTTCTTCTGCATCATCTCCTGATCAAGACCCGTCATGGCGATGGTGATGAACATGCCGGCGAGGATCTGTTTCAACAGGAACCCATCGCTGCGCCAATCGACGTCGAGGATGCGCGTCATCCCGCTTTCGGCCAACCGGGTGCTCCAATCGCTCATATCGGCATGGTTCACGATGTACACGATGGTACCCACCAAGGCGCCGAGCATGAACAGTGTTTGCAAGGTGTCGGTCCACACGATGGTCTTGACGCCTCCCTTCAAGGTGTAGAGCACGATCATCAGCATCACCAAGAAGGCGGTGACCTCGAAGGGTACACCCATGGCGTCGAGCACGAAAAGCTGGATCACATTGAGCACCACGAAGATCCGGATGGTGGCGCCGGCCAATCGTGAGAGGATGAAGAAGGAAGCCCCCGTCCGATAGCTCACCATGCCGAACCGCTCGCGCAAGTAGCCATAGATGCTGGTGAGGCCCATGCGGTAGTAAAGAGGCAGCAGCACACCGGCCACGATCCAATAACCGATCGCGAAACCCACCACCAACTGGAAATAGCTCCAACTCTTGGCTTCGACCTGACCAGGAACGCTGATGAAGGTGACGCCGCTGAGGCTGGTACCGATCATGCCGAAGGCCACCACCCACCAAAGACTCTTGCGTTCGCCGCTGTAGAAGGCATGCTCGCCAGCTCCGCGGCTGGTGTACCAAGCGATGCCGAGCAAGAGGAGGAAATAGCCGAAGACGATGGACAGCAATAGCACGGGGCTCATGGTGCGAAGGAACCCGATGTGGTCGAGCAGAAAGGACTCTTGGTGACAGAGTTCTCCTGAAACCCCTGTGAAGAGTCGGTCACCTGATATCCGTAGCTTCGAACACTGGCCAGAGTGCGATCAAGGCCTCAACAAGGACCCGGACCGATAACGAAAGGAAATGTACAAACGAGCCATGGTGGTTCAAGCACTGATCGGTTGGTCAGTTGCATCAGCCCAAGCGTTCTTACCGATCATCGGTCCGGATAAGTATTGGGAGGTCCTTTCTTGCGATCCGACGCTGATATGCAACTGGAACGCCGGCTCTAGACGGTATTTCGAAGGCGACACCGTCATTGAAGGACGGACCTACGGCAAATCGTATGCTCAGGAACTCATCAGTCAGTGGGAAGGTGGCCCCTTTTGCCCGCCATTCACTGTTTCCCCGAACCGGGTCCTAACAGGAGTCTTCATTCGCGAGGAACAGAGCACCGGGCGAATCTATCGTCTGAACACGGATGCCGGCGGAGGCGAACAACTGCTTTTCGACCATTCCTTGGAAGTAGGCGAGACTTGGGAGGTATCTCCCGGCGATATCGTTCAACTCGATAGCATCACCATCGACACAGCCTGGGATGGTATACCTAGACGGGTCTATCATTTCGACCATTGCCAGTTCGTTGAAGGTATTGGCACTGTTGGTTCTTGGGATGTGTTCGGCCCTCCCTCCATCCATCCACCACAATGCGCCACCTTGTATTGTTTCGAACATACTGGTCACACTGCTGAAGGATGCAGCGCCCCCCTGTCAGCTGGGACCGCCTCCATGCACGATCCGTGGTTCGCAGCTCCGAACCCCGCGAATGACCGGCTCAACTTGTCCATCCTGGATGTTCCGTGCCGTGTTCGGATACACGATCAGCAAGGTCGCACGGTGATGGACGTTCATTTATCGAACCCCTTGGCCGAGTTGGAGATCGGGTCACTGCGCCCTGGGACCTACACCTATACCACCACGAGCGTCAATGGTCCTCCGCGCGCAGGCCGGTTCCAAGTCCAACGATGATGGCGCTCTTGCTGAAGGCATGGCTCGGGTCATCGTGTGTGGGTGTTCATTCGGAACGATCGGTCATTGATCCATCGTCGTGTTGTTGATCCGCTCAACGGAACACTGCTTTCCTTTGCGCCCCATGTCCCTCTCCTCCGCCCTGCTCGAAGCCGCCGTGGACCAGCTGGCCACCCTGCCCGGCATCGGTCGCCGCACGGCCATGCGCCTGGCCTTGGACTTGCTGCGCCGTGAGCAGCATGAGGTGGCCCGGTTCAGCGAGGCGATCCGCCGGATGCGCGACGAGGTGCGGTTCTGCGAGGTGTGCTGCAACATCAGCGACGAGCCGCGGTGCGCCATCTGCCGCGATCCCAACCGGGACGAGGCCTTGATCTGCGTGGTGGAGGACATCCGCGACGTGATCGCCATCGAGAACACCCGGCAATACAAGGGGCGTTACCACGTTCTGGGCGGCGTGATCAGCCCCATGGATGGCATCGGACCGGAGGACCTGAACACGCGCCAGCTGATGGACCGCGTTCATTCGGGCGAAGCCAAGGTGCGCGAAGTGATCCTGGCCTTGGGCACCACCTTGGAGGGTGACACCACCGGCTTCTACCTCAACCGCAAGCTCAACGAACAAGGGGTCATGGTCACCATGCTCGCCCGGGGCCTCAGCGTGGGGGGCGACTTGAGCAATGCCGATGAACTCACCCTGGGCCGGAGCATCGCCGACCGCAAGCCGTACGAACAAAGCGCGAAGCGTTGATCGATCCTGATGGCCCCATGAAGCTCTCCGTCATCATCGTCAACTACAACGTAAGGGCCTACCTGGAGCAATGCCTGCGCACCGTGCAGGAGGCCATGAAAGGCATCGCTGGTGACGTTTATGTGGTGGACAACCTGAGCACCGACGGCAGTGTAGAGATGGTGCGCGAGAAATTCCCGCAGGTGAAGTTGATCGCGAATACCGAGAACGTCGGGTTCAGCCGGGCCAACAACCAGGCCATACGGGAAAGCACCGCGGAGTACGTGGTCTTGCTCAACCCGGACACCGTAGTGGGCGAAGACGTCTTCCATAAGGTGATCGCTTTCATGGACGCCAACCCGAAAGCCGGTGGCTTGGGCGTGAAGATGATCGACGGTACGGGTACCTTCCTTCCCGAGAGCAAACGCGGACTCCCCACGCCGGCCGTGGCCTTCTACAAGATCATCGGCCTCACGCGGATGTTCCCGCGCAGCAAGGTGTTCGGGCGCTACCACTTGGGGCATCTGGCCGAGAACGAGAAAGCGCGGATCGAGATCCTATCCGGTGCGTGCATGTTCCTGCGTAAAGCCACCTTGGACAAAGTGGGGCTGCTGGACGAGAGCTTCTTCATGTACGGGGAGGACATCGACCTCAGCTATCGCATCACCTTGGGCGGTTATGACAACTGGTACTTCCCCGATGCGCGCATCATCCACTACAAGGGCGAGAGCACCAAGAAGAGCAGCGTCAACTACGTGTTCGTGTTCTACAACGCCATGGCCATCTTCGCCAAGAAGCACTTCACGCGGCGGAGGACGGATTTCTTCAGCCTGTTGATCAACGGCAGCATCTACCTCAGTGCGGCCGGGGCCATCGTAGCGCGCTTTTTCAGGCGGGCCTTGTTGCCCATGCTGGACTTCGGGCTCATGTTCCTGCTCGGATGGAGTTACTCCGCCTACCTGGGGAACGGGTTGAGCGCCCGCGACCCGGTGGGCATGGGCGCAGTGGTGGCCACGTTGGTGGCGCTCATGGCGCTCACGGGGGCCTACGACCGTCCAGTGCGGTTATTGAACGTGGCAAAGGGCATGGTGCTTTGGCTGCTGTTCTTCACGTTACGGCGGTCCATGGCGGGTATGCCGGGTGCTTGGTACGTGGACCTGGTCGCCGTGCTGGTACTCGCGGTCGCCCCCATCACGGCCCGTGTGGTGATGCACCTGATGCGCTTCCGGGGTTACAGCCTCCGTAGCCTTGACCTGAAGCGCGTGTTGGCCATCGGCAGCGCCGAGGAGAATAAACATGCGTTGGACCTGCTCTGGCAAACCCACTTCGGACTAGGCCGTCAGCGCCAAATGAGCCTGGAGGAAGGAAGTTCGCCTAAGGCTGCTGAAGAGATCCGCCGCCGGATCAGGAAGCACGACATCGATGAGGTGGTGTTCTGCGCGAAGGACCTGCGGTGGGCGAACATCATCGACCTGATGGAGCAACTCCGGCCCACCGGGGTCATGTTCAAGATCGCGCAACCAGCGCGGGAGTTCATCATCGGTCCCAACAGCATCGAAAGCCTCAACGACCTCTTCATCATGGAGCGGTACGCGGTGAACAGTTCTGCGGGGCGCCGGAGCAAACGCATACTCGACCTAGCGCTCGTGGCGGTATTGGGGATCACCATGCCCGTGGTGCTGCTGTTGGTGAAGGATCGTGCAGGATTCATCCGGAACTGGTGGTCGGTATTGCAGCGTCGCAAGACCTGGGTGGGCTATGGGCCACTGGTGGAAGGTCCGTTGAAACTGCCCTCGATCAGGCGCGGGGTATTGGACCCCACAGGCGGAAAAGGCCCACAAGACCCGCTTACGCTACACCGGGTGAACGTGACCTATGCCAAGGATTACAAGGCGTGGACGGACCTTCGAGCGATCTGGGCCGGCTTGCCTGACCTTGGTCGATAAGGGAAGGCGTGTTCCATCGGAGCGCGTCGCTACCTTTGGCCACCGCCCCTAGGCGAAGACATTGCCCATGTCCCAGATCGATATCCTGCTGCCCAAGATGGGCGAAAGTGTGGCCGAAGCCACCATCATCAAGTGGCTCAAGAATGAAGGTGACCGCGTGGAGGCCGACGAGCCCATCGTGGAGATCGCCACGGACAAGGTGGATAGCGAAGTACCAGCGCCGGAAGCGGGTATCTTGGTGAAGCGTTTGGTGAAGGATGGTGACGTGGTGAAGGTCGGTCAGCCCATCGCCCAGATCGGCTCGGCCGCCGGCGGTGCACCGAGCGCACCAGCCGCGGCAAGCAACGGAGCCCCGAAAGTGGCTCCAGCACCTGTTGCGGCCCCACCACCTGCAGCTACCGCAGTCGCAGCTTCCGGCCCTGTGGAACGCACGGGTCCGAGTGGCAAATTCTATTCACCCCTTGTGCGCAACATCGCCCAGAACGAAGGGGTCTCGCTCCAAGAACTGGAGGCGATCGCCGGATCGGGGCAAGGTGGTAGGGTGACGAAGAAGGACATCCTGGACTACCTGCCGAATCGGGGCGCTCAAAGCACGAGCGCAGCTACTGAACGCTCCGTTGCACCAGCCCCAGCGGCCACCCCGGCTCCGCCCACCGCTGCAAAGGTCGAACCCCAAGCGCCTAAAGTGGTCGCTGGCGAAGGCGAAGAGATCATCGAGATGGACCGCATGCGCAAGCTGATCGCCGACCACATGGTGATGAGCAAGCGCACCAGTCCCCACGTGACCAGTTTCGTGGAGGCCGATGTGACCAACCTCGTGCTCTGGCGCGAGAAGGTGAAGAAGGCCTTCGAGCAGCGTGAAGGCGAGAAGATCACCTTCACCCCCATCTTCATCATGGCCATCGTACAGGCCATCAAGGAGATGCCGATGATCAACGTGCAGGTGGACGGTTACAACATCATCAAGAAAAAAGATATCAACATCGGCATGGCCGCCGCACTGCCCAGCGGTAACCTCATCGTGCCGGTGATCAAGAACGCCGACATGCTCAACCTGGTGGGTATCACCAAGAAGGTGAACGACCTGGCCAACAGGGCACGCGCCGGGAAGCTGCAACCCGATGAGATCCAGGGCGGTACGTACACCGTAACGAATGTCGGGACGTTCGGTAACGTGCTAGGAACCCCGGTGATCAACCAGCCGCAGGTCGCCATCATGGCCACCGGAGCCATCCGGAAGAAGCCGGCGGTGATCGAGACCCCGCACGGGGACCTGATCGGCATACGGCACATGATGTTCCTGAGCCATAGCTACGACCACCGCGTGGTGGATGGGGCCTTGGGAGGCAAATTCGTGCGCCGGGTAGCCGACATCCTCGAAGGGTGGTCCGTGGATCAGAGCTTCTGAACAATGGCCTCCCCGGCTCACGGAAAATTCTACATTTAGCCGCTCTATCCGCCCTGAACGAAAGCGCTTTGAAATGAAGTACGGCTACGCTGCCATCACCGCCCTGCTCCTGGGCATCTTGAGTGGTCCGATCCTGGCCCAAGGAGATAACACCTC
>JAEUTB010000102.1 GCA_016787995.1 Flavobacteriales bacterium
CACCGCGCTGAACGGGATACTCTCCGAGGATGCCGATACGGTGGTAGCCACCAGCGCCGCGATGCGTACGGCCACGACCAAGGCACCCAGCGCTGAAGCGTTGAACGACCTGGTCTTCGCCTCCATCCTGGTGAAGCACACGAAGAGCAACGCCATCGTGTTGGCCAAGGACAACCAACTCCTCGCCAGTGGTACCGGGCAGACCAGCCGTGTAGATGCGTTGGAACAAGCCATCGCCAAAGCGGGGAAGTTCAGCTTCGACCTGCGCGGAGCCGTGATGGCCAGTGACGCCTTCTTCCCGTTCCCGGATTGTGTGGAGATCGCCCACAAGGCCGGTATCAGCGCGGTGGTGCACCCGGGAGGTAGCATCCGCGATCAGGACAGCATCGATTTCTGCAACACGCACGGAATGGCGATGGCCATCACCGGCACACGCCATTTCAAACACTGAGCACGGCCCATGAGCTGGTTCAACTTCTTCACCCAAGAGATCGCCATCGACCTCGGCACCGCCAACACCCTCATCATCCACAATGACAAGGTGGTGGTGGACGAGCCCAGCATCGTGGCCGTGGATCGTGCCACTGGTAAGGTCATCGCCGTGGGACGCCAAGCCCAACAGATGCATGGCAAGACCCACGAGAACATCAAGACCATCCGCCCCCTGCGGGATGGTGTGATCGCTGACTTCAAGGCCGCAGAGGACATGATCAAGGGCATGATCCGCATGATCAAGCCCGGCCGCCAGCTCTTCACGCCCAACCTGCGCATGGTCATCTGCATCCCCAGCGGCATCACCGAAGTGGAGAAACGCGCGGTGAAGGACAGCAGCGAACACGCCGGCGCCAAGGAGGTGTACCTGATCCACGAACCCATGGCCGCCGCCATCGGGATCGGCATCGATGTGGAGGAGCCCATGGGCAACATGATCATCGACATCGGCGGTGGTACCAGCGAGATCGCCGTGATCGCCCTCGGTGGTATCGTGTGCGACAAGAACATCCGCGTGGCCGGCGATGAATTCACCAGCGATATCGAGGAGTACATGCGTCGCCAGCACAACATACTCGTGGGTGAACGCACCGCGGAGACGATCAAGATCGAAGTGGGTGCGGCGATGACGGAATTGGACAACCCTCCGCCCGACTATGCCGTGCGCGGGCGGGATCTGATGACGGGCATCCCCAAGGAGATCACCGTCACCTACAGCGAGATCGCACAGGCCCTCGATAAATCGATCAGCAAGATCGAAGAGGCCATCTTGAGCGCGTTGGAGGCCACACCTCCCGAACTCAGCGCCGACATCTACAAGACCGGGATCTACCTGGCCGGTGGTGGAGCTTTGTTGCGGGGACTGGACAAGCGCATCAGCATCAAGACCAAGCTTCCCGTGCACGTGGCGGAAGACCCGCTGCGTGCCGTGGCGCGAGGTACCGGTATCGCACTGAAGAACATCGACCGCTTCCAGTTCTTGATGCGGGAATGAGGGAACCACGTAGGGGCGATGCATGCATCGCCCCTACGTGGTTCCCTCCCCGCATCGCCTACCCGGTGATGTCATACGGTCATGAGGGATCTCTTCCGTTTCCTGCATCGCATCCGCAGCACGCTCATGTTCCTGGGTTGGCTGATCCTTTCGCTCGTGCTGCTCTACAACGGCAATCAGCACCATCGCGCACAGGCCATCAGCAGCAGCAACGCCGTGGTGGGCACCATCTTTTCCTGGCGCAAGGAGATCACGGATTATGCCAACCTCAAGGAGGTGAACCGCAGGCTCGCTGAGGAGAACGCCGACTACCGCAACCGGCACATCAGTGCGTACACGCCGGTCGAAGGCGTCTTCGCCCGCATACAGGATACCATCCGCCGCCAGGAATACCGCGTGATCACCGCCAAAGTGGTGAACAGTACCTGGCACAAACCCAAGAACTTCCTCACCTTGGACAAGGGCACCAAGGCCGGGCTGCATGGTGCCATGGGTGTGATCGGACCCAACGGCATCGTGGGGGTGGTGCGCGATGCGAGCCCCAACTTCACCTCGGTGATCAGTGTGCTGAGCCCGGAGATCAAGTACAGTGTGCAGTTGCGGCGCACCGGACATTATGGACTGCTCTATTGGGACACCAATGACCCCCTGACGTCGAGCCTCACCGACATCGCCAAACATGCGCGCATCAGCGTGGGGGATACCGTGGAGACCCGCGGCGGAGATGGTGTGTTCCCAGCCGGGATCATGGTAGGCGTGGTGGAGAGCGTGGAAGATCAACCCGGCAGCAACTACCACGACATCATCGTGAAGCTGAGCGAAGACATGACACGCAGTGGCTTCGTGTATGTGGTGGAGGATCCTCACCGTATGGAACGGGACACGCTTGAACAGGCGCACGAACCATGATCGGCACCGTCCTCGCTCATATCATCCGGTTCATCGTGCTCATCCTGCTGCAGGTGTTGGTGCTCGACCACCTCGATGTGCTCAATGGATTCATGGTGCCTTACCTGTATGTGCTGTTCCTGCTCTTGCTGCCCATCGACCTGCCAGCTTGGGCGCAACTGGCCATTGGCGCCATCACCGGACTGGTCATGGACTTCTTCACCAGCACACCCGGCATGCACATGAGCGCGTGCGTGGTGATGATGTACGCGCGTTTGAACGTCCTTCGACTCCTGTCACCACGTGAAGGGTATGAATTCGGTACCCGGCCCACCGTGCTCCGCATGGGATTCGCGTGGTACATCACCTACGCCGGTCTCCTCATTTTGATCCACCACGTCTGGCTTTTCCTGATCGAACTGCATCGGTTCGACTCCTTCTTCGGCACCTTCTTACGTGCGCTGCTGAGCGCCGTGTTCACCTTCGGGCTCTGTTTGCTCGCCCAGTTCCTCACATCCGGTCAGGAGCGCGAACGCCGATGAACTACGAGAGCCGCAAATACGTCCTCATCGGCGGGGTGCTTTTCATCAGCATCGTATTCATCCTTCGCCTCTTCTGGATCCAGGTGGTGGATGGCAAGTGGAAGGCCGAGGCCGCCAACATGGCCGAAAGGAAGGTCACCGTGTACCCCTCGCGCGGGCTGATCTACGATCGCAAGGAGAGACTGCTCGTGGCCAACACGCCGGTGTATGACCTGATGGTGGTACCCAAGGAAGTGGAGGCCTTCGACACCCTCGGCTTCTGCCGACTGATCGGCGTACCTGAAGCGGACTTCCGCACCCGACTGGCCGAAGCCGCGCGCTATTCGAAGTACAAACCGAGCATCATCGAGAAGCAGATACCCGCCGATCAATTCGCATCGATCAGCGTGCACTTGCATAAATACCCGGGATTCTACGGCCAATCGCGCACACTCCGCACCTACCCGCCGCATGCCGCTGCACACTTGCTGGGTTACCTCAGCGAGGTGAATGCCAAGAAGGTGGAGGAGGATCCCTACTACAAGTCGGGGGACGTGATCGGTGTGGGGGGCCTTGAAGCGTACTACGAGAAGGAGATGCGTGGCCGCCGTGGTGTGAGCTATGTGCTGGTGGACGTACACAACAACCAGAAAGGCTCCTTCAAGGACGGCCTGTACGATACACTGGCCGTGGCCGGCAAGGACCTCTTCACCGGCATCGACCTGGACATGCAACGTTTGGGTGAGCAGTTGATGGTGAACAAGAAGGGCAGCATCGTGGCCATCGACCCGAAGACAGGCGAGATCCTCTGCCTCGTATCGAGCCCGACGTATGATCCCGAGCTGCTCGTGGGCCGTGTGCGCAACACCAACTACGGCATCCTGCAGCGCGATCCGATCAAACCGCTCTTCGACCGCGCCCTGCAAGCACAATATCCACCCGGCTCCATCTACAAGATCGTGCAGTCGCTCATCGCGTTGGACGAAGGAGTGATCGACGTGAACACGGGGTTCCCCTGCACCAAATCGCTCGTGGGCTGCCACAACCACCCGATGGCGGGCGATATCATCCATGCGATCCAGTATTCCTGCAATCCCTATTTCTACCAGGTGTTCAAACGCATGGTGGAGCAGGATAAGGACCCAAAGAACCGCTTCAAGGATGCAGCGATCGGGCTCACCGAATGGCACAAGTACATGCTGACCTTCGGGTTGGGCCAACGACTACCGATCGACCTGCCGGCCGCGAAAGGTGGCAACATCCCCGATGCGGCGTACTACGATCGCAAATACGGCAAGGAAGCCTGGGCCTTCAGCACCATCTACAGTGTGAGCATCGGTCAGGGAGAGGTCCTGGTGGCGCCGCTCCAAATGGCGAACCTCGCCGCCATCTTCGCCAACAAAGGCTGGTACTACGACCCGCATGTGGTGCGCGCCGTCGGTCACCCGGATAGCCTTCAGCAGAAGTACCTGCAAAAACACATGACCGGGGTGGATCCCAAATGGTACGACTACATCCAGGAAGGCATGCGGCGCGTGGTGGAAGAACCCGGTGGAACCGCACGCAGTGCGCGCATCGAGGGGATCACCGTTTGTGGCAAGACCGGTACCGCGGAGAACCCGCATGGCCAGGACCACGCCGTGTTCGTCTGTTTCGCCCCCATGCAGGACCCCAAGATCGCCATGGCGGTGTACGTGGAGAACAGCGGCTTCGGTGGCACCTGGGCCGCTCCCATCGCAAGCCTGCTCATCGAACAATACCTTACCGATACGATCAAGCGACCCGAAGTGATGAAGCGCATGCTGGAAGCCGACCTCATCGCCAAGGAGAAGACCTTCGTGAAGAAGGTGAAGCCTAAACGCCACCGCCGATGAGCGCCCGCGAGAATGTCGCCGCCAACTTCGACCGGCCGATACTGATCATGTATCTGCTGTTGATGTTCATGGGTTGGGCCAACATCTACAGCGCTGCCTATGATGTGGACCATCCGAGCATCTTCGACCAGAGCAAGGAGTACGGCAAACAAGCCGTCTGGATGGGCATCAGCCTGGTGCTCGGCGGCTGCATGCTCCTGATCCGCGGTGACGTCTTCCGCGATTCCGCGTACACGGTCTATGGTGCGGTGCTGTTGTTGTTGCTCGCCGTTCTATTGTTCGGCAAGGAGGTGAACGGCGCCAAGGCCTGGTTCGCCATCGGGGGCTTCGGTATCCAACCCGCGGAGTTCGCCAAGTTCGCCACGGCCCTCGCCCTCACCCGCTACCTGAGCGGGCTCAAGGCGCTGGTGGATACGCGTTCGCGCGTGATCAGTACGGCCATCATCCTCGCGCCGGTCGCCCTCATCATGCTACAGCCCGACACCGGCACCTCGCTTGTTTCCGGGGCCTTCATCCTGGTGCTTTACCGCGAAGGTCTTTCCGGAAACGTGCTGTTGCTGGCGATCCTGGCCGCCGTGCTTTCCGTGTTGTCGTTGATCCTGAAGGAAAGCTCCTTCGACCTGCCCTTCACCGATGCCAAGCTGACGGGCCAATATTTCCTGCTCGCACTGATCGCCGTGTTCAGCGTGCTCGCGTGGTGGGTGGTGCGCAACCTGGTGGTGAAGCGCGAACGCAAGCGCTTCTACGCCCTCATCGTGGTGGGCTTCATCAGCAGTGTGGCCTTCATCAGCAGCGTGGATTATGCGTTCAACAAGGTGCTCGCGAAGCACCAGCAGGACCGTATCCTGGTGATGCTCGGCCAGATGGAGGACCCGCAAGGGCTCGGGTACAACGTGAAGCAAAGCCAGACCGCCATCGGTTCAGGTGGCTTCGCAGGCAAGGGCTACTTGGAAGGCACCCTCACCAAGTTCAAGTACGTGCCCATGCAAAGCACCGACTTCATCTTCTGCACTGTGGGTGAGGAGTGGGGCTTCGTCGGAACCGCCTTCGTGGTGATCCTCCTCACCGCACTGATCCTACGCATCATCCAGATCAGCGACCGCCAACGCTCACGCTTCACGCGGATCTATGCCTACTGCGTGGCCAGCATCTTCTTCCTGCACCTGATGATCAATGTGGGCATGACCATCGGTCTTGCACCCGTGATCGGCATTCCACTTCCTTTCTTCAGCTACGGTGGCAGTAGTATGATCAGCTTCACCATCCTGCTCGGCATCCTCGTGCGCTTGGATGCGGAGCGCCTGAGCCAGTTGCGGTAGACCCCGCTTACCGCGGTCGGCAGACCACGTCCATCGCACATCCGGCAAGCGGATCGTCATCGGCGATCGAACGCCCGGAGACCGCCTCGGTGACCTTGTATCCCCAGGCCACGACACGGTCCACCAGTTGCCGGGCCGAAGCACCGTTCTCCTTCAGATTCCCGTCGATCAGTTCGATGAACAGGATGGGCTTGTCGCGCAGGATCACATCCGCACTGCCCACCAGCACAGCATCCTCGAATCCCTCCACATCGATCTTCAAGAGGTCCACCTTCTCCAAGCCCGCACCTGAAAGGGCTTTGGACAAGGGGAGCACCTTCACCTCCACATATGGCATGGTGGGATCGACAGCCGCCGTGGTGATGATCCGGTTCATGCCCGAATTGCTCGCGACCACCTCATGTAGCCGATGGGTGGCCTCTTCGGCGCCGATGCCCACGTTGATGGCGCGCAGGTTCGCCAGCTTGTTCAAGGCCAGATTGGCTTGAAGCTTGGCGAAGGTGTTCGGATGCGGCTCGAACGTGACCACGTTACCAGCCGTGGCTTTCTTGGCGAAGCGCAAGGCATAGCTTCCGATGTTGCCACCGATATCGACCACCCGGCTGTTCGGGCCCACGAGTCCGAAGAGAACATCATCCGCTGCGTAGGCAGGGTCGAAGAACAGGGCGTGGTCGTTGATGTTGCCGAGGTCCAGCCGCCAGCGAAGGCCATGCCGTTCCACCTTGCGCCAAGAGCCCGGGGCATAAGTGTACTCCGGCGGCACGAGCTTCACCCATACGGAGTCCAAGGAACGGCCTTGTGCACGACGCTGAAGCCAGCCTTCGAACGGCTGATGGCGGAAGAGTCCGCGCAGTGCGTTCAACAGCCGCGTGCGCAGCCCCAGATCTTCATGATATGCGTAGCTCTTCATCGGTGCCAGCCCGCAAAGGACTCAGGGTCATACGATGAAGACGTGCAGAACGGTGAAAGATGTCCGCTCAGTAGAACTTATACCGCTCGTCCTTCACGCCGACCTGCTCCTTCATCGCGTTGAAGAGCGCTCCATCCACGCGTGACTGTGCACGCTGGGCCAAGGTCTTCTTGTCGACGTTCAGGTCTTGTGGTTCCGGTGCAGCCGTCTTGTTGGTCATGTTAACCACGTACACACCGGTCTCCCCTTTCAGCGGGGCACTCACCTTGCCGCTCTCCAGCGCGAACACCTTGCCCACCACCTCGAATTCGCTGAACCCACCGGGCAGGTTGAAACTGTTGTAGGTGAGGTCCGTGGCGGTCTGCTGCGCACCACCGAGTTCGGTGGCCAAGGCGTTCAGGTCGGTCTTGCCTTCCATCTTGGCCATCCATGCGGCGGCCTTCTTCTCCTTCACCACTTCCTTGGTGAAGATCTCGCGCACATCCTCCAACTGAGGTGCACCCTCTTCGCGGATGCCCGTGAGGATGGCCACCACATAGTTGTCGCCGCTCTGGATGGGCTCGCTCAATTTGCCAACCTCGGCGCGGTTCACCCACTGCACCACGGCCTGTGCCTCCTGCAGACCGGGTACGAAGCGCTGGTCGTTCCGCAGCTCGTCCACCGGGGTCACCTGAATGCCCATCTCCTCGGCCGCCTTCTTGAAGCTGGCCAGGTCGGTGTTGCGCAGGCTGAAGTCGTTGGCCTTCTTGTAGAATTCCTTGAAGGTGGCCGGCGATGGCTTCATCGTGCGCTCCACGCTCACCACGCGACGCTCCTGACGGCTGCGCTGACCCAGCACTTCCACGATGTGGTAACCGTAGCTGGTCTTGGCGATGGTGATGGCTCCCACTTTCTCATCGAAGCTGGCAGCGGTGAATTCGGGCACCATCTGCTTCTTATCGAACCAGTCGTACACGCCACCTTTCTCCTTGGTGTTGCTTCCCGGATCCTCGCTGAACTTCACCACGAGGTCCTCGAACTTACTGCGGTCGCGCTTCACAACTGCGAGCAGGCTATCCGCGAGTTTCTTCTGTACGTCATCACCCTTGCCGTTCTGGGTGCTGAGGAGGATGTGGCGCACGCGTGCCTCGGGCACATCGGCCAATTCGGTCACCTTCACCAGCTTCCATTGCTCGCCTTCCTGGTAAGGTCCCACCACGGTACCCACCGCGCCGTTCACGATCAACGAATCGTTCAGCTTGTCGGCGGTGCCTTCGGTGTACGGCGTCTTGTTGAACGCGCGCGAATCGCTGTTGGCCACGATGAAGAGGCTGTCGTTGGTGCTGTTCACCAATCCTTCGCGCAACTCGGCGAGTTCCTTCATGGTGGCGGCGCGGTCGGCATCCGAGGCGGTCACCGGGAACAGGGCGTACTCGAACTTGCGCGCGGCCTGCTGGCGGTACTTGCGGTCGTTCTTGTGCTGGTCGTAATAGCGGCGCAGTTCCTTGTCCTCCACCACGTAAAGGCTGTCCGCCTCGCTGTCGTAACGCTTGGCCACGAAGTTGAAGGAGGCCTTGGTGTTCTTGGCCAGGTAGTCGTCCTTGGCCTGGGCGCTATTCACGTAAATGCTCTTCTTCACCAAGGTGGTGTACTTGCTGTACAAGCGGTTCTCGGTGATGCGGCGCTTCTGGATCTCGTGGTACACCGGTGCATTGATCTGCACACTCTGGAAGTACTGCTGCAACTTCTCGGCGCTGGGCTTGCCGTCCTCGCCTTGGAAGTTCGGCTGGTTCTTGAACTCCGGCAGGATGTTGTCGCCGAAGCGGATGTCGTCATACTCAGCCTTGGTCAGTGTGAACCCGGCTTCTTCCACCTGGCCCAACATCACACGGCTCTTCATCATCTCCTGCCACACGCTGTTGCGCACCTGCTCCTGCATCTGCGCGTTCACCTGCTGGCCGAAATCATTCCGGTAGCTCTCCACCTCGTCGTCCACGCGGCGCTCGAACTCGACCAGGCTCACCTCTTCACCGCCCACGGTGCCGATGCTCTGGTCCTCACGACCCGATCCACGACCACTGAACAGATCGGTGAGGATGAAGGCCACCATGGCCCCGCCCACCAACACCAACAACAAGCCGCTGCGCTCGCGGATCTTACCAATGACTGCCATTGCCTTTGAGGAATAGGGGTGCAAATATAGGCGGCTACCCCATACGCCGCTGGACCCATCCTTCCCCCTGACTTTCAGCCGCTAATGTGCTTCCCGAACCATGTCTTGAAGGCGGCTATCCCCGGACGGCTTCAACCAAGCACCACGACCCGGGACCTCCCAGCTGGAACTCGGTCAGCGCTCGCGAATGCCCGTGACCGGGTCGGCGACCTCCAACCGCACCAGGTCCACCCGGCCGTGGATCACCTGCGCCACGGTGAGCCGGAAGGGCGGCAGCTCGATCACCTGGCCCTGTTCGGGGATGTCGCCGGTGCTATGCAGAATGAAGCCGGCCAACGTGTCGTACTCCTCGCTCTCGGGCAAGGCCAACCCGTAGGTCTCGTTCAGGTGCACGATCTCGCTGCGTGCGCTGAAGAGGAATTCGTGTGGACCCAAGCGTTCCTCCACTTCCTCGGGTGTATCGTGCTCGTCCTCAATGTCGCCCACGATGGTCTCCACCACATCCTCCATGGTGAGCATGCCCGCTGTGCCGCCGTATTCGTCCACCACCACCGCCACGTGCGTGCGTTGTTTGATGAAGAGCTGCAGCACTTCGTCCGCGGGCATGGTGCCGGGCATGAAGTTCACCGGTCGCATCACCGCGCGGATGGTGCGCGGTTGCTTGAAGAGTTCGTAGCCGTGTACATAACCGATCACATCGTCGATGCTCTTGCGGTACACGAGCAATTTGCTCATCCCGCTCTCCACGAACCGTTCGTGCAAGGTGCTGATGGGTTCGTCCACCTCGATGGCTTCGATCTCTGCACGCGGCACCATCAGGTCGCGCACCTTGGTGTTGCTCAGTTCAAGAGTGTTGCGGAAGTACTCCACCTCGGCGTCCATGCCCTCCTCGTTGGCTTGGTTGGCGGTCACATCCTTCAGGAACTCATCCAGGTCCACGCGCCCGAAGGCGATGGTGCCGGGGCGGCTCTGCACGCCGAAGACCCGCAAGATGAGCTCGCTGAGCCCGGTCATCACCATCATGGGCAGCCACAGCACCACGAAAAGGATCTGCAAGGGCAGCGCGAAGGCGCTCAAGGTGGTGTTGGGATCGATGCGGAACACCGCCTTCGGCAGGAACTCACCCACCACGAGGATGAGCAGGGTGCTGAGCACCGTTTGGGCCACCAGCACGAACGCCGCGCCGTACCCGAAACCGAGGAGCCAGGGCTGGAGCAGTTTGGCCATCAACAGGCCATAGAGCACCAAGGCCAGGTTATTGCCCACGAGCAGGGCTCCGATCACGCGGGCCGGTCGTTTCAGCATCACCGATACCAGCCGTGCCCAGATGGCGCCCCGGTTGCGCTCCAGTTCGATATAAAGCTTGTTGCTGCTGACGAAGGCGATCTCCAGCCCGGAACACAGGGCCGATACGGCCACCGCGATGATCAACAGGATGAGGTCGGTTCCGGAGAAAAACACAGGGGATGGCGATCAGCGCCGCTGGCACGAAGATAGGCGCACGTATGATCGAACTGTTGAACACATTTCACCGTCGAATTCGAGGGGAATATCATCCGGTTGGAAGAAACCGTATATTCGATCATCCAATTAAATGAACCATCATGAAAACCAGCCTAACCTTTCTGACATTCCTCCTTTTACCCGGCTTGCTTTTCGCGCAGGCGCCGCCAAGTTTCCATCCAGATGCAGGACACGGACCGATGCGGTATGTGAAGAACAAAGGACAGGTCCATGACACCGATGGCGACCCACGACCGGAGATCAAGTACTACGCGGCCAATTCTCCGCTCGGTCTCTTCTTTCATGAGAAAAGCACCGTCTCTTTCGTGAATGGCACCTTGCAGACGGATACCAACACGGTGGATACACTCTATCGCATTGACATGGAATTCTATCGCGGTTACGAGCGCGACCCTGTGCCCCTTGCGCCGACCAACGAACTACGCCATTTCTACCGTGCAGATGCGGCGGCAGTAGAGGATGTGCCCGCTGCACACCGGGTGTATTATGAAGAGGTGTGGGACCTTATCGATGTACATTTCCTACACGGAACGGTGGGACCACGCATCTCATTCTTGACCCATCCAGATGGAGACCCCAGTGATATCGCTTTGAAGTTCACCGGGCAGGACAGCATCGCGGTCGATCTTATCGGCCGGTTGAAGCTCTATGTGGACGAGAAATGGATCGAACTGCCACCGGCGGTAGCCTTTCAGTATGATGCCCAGAATACGGTGACCCAGCTCTTCTGGACGCCCACCTATGAGAATGAGGATGGCAGTGTGCTGGTGAAGTTCGAGTTCATGGGCTACGATCCGGGTCTGCCGCTGGTGTTTGAAATAGGGCTGCCACCCCTACCCGCCCAGGGTGGTACCGAACCCGCTGGTAATTTGAGCTGGAGTACCTCTGTAGGCCGGGATGGCTTTGGCGTGGACGCCCGCGACTACATCTTCAGTGGCGATAAGCTGCCCGATAATGACCTGATAGTGACCGGCTCTACAAGGGATTCAGATTTCCCAGCTGTAACTGGTTCGATACCGACTGTCTTTGGACAGGATGCGTTCGTGTCACGATTCGATTATGCCCCCGGTAACAGCGCCAATGATGCTGCACTGATCTGGACTTCGGTGTTCGGGAGCGGTAACGGGCTTGGTGACCACGACAGACCGGCAGCCATCAAGTATGTGCCCGCGCATGACAAGATCTATGTGGCGGGGTGGACAGGTGGGAGTTCTTGGCCCATGCGTCCATTTCCTGCACCAAATGATGGTACATTCTATCAACCTACAAAGCACGGTCAAACCGATGGATTCATCATTCGCCTGAGCACTTCGGGCATCGCCGAACGAAGCACCTACTACGGCGGGGCAGGCAGCGAAGTGATCACCACCATCACCCACGATGGGTCCAACGGGCGAGTTTACTTCTTCGGCACCACGAATAGTACCACAGGTGCATACAACAACTGCGGTGCCACATCCACCGACCTTCCCCTGTGCGATCCTGGTACCGGCAACTATCAGCAACAGGCGAATGCAGGGGGCATCGACATGTTCGTGGCTAGGCTTGATGCGAACTTCAACTTGACTTGGGGTTCGTTCATCGGTGGCACGGGGGATGACCGGGTCTTGGATAGCGATGCCTACGTCAGCGGGTCAGGCGCAGCCGAGATCGCCATTTGCGGCAGCACCGACAAATCCCTGCCTTTCGTCAACGAGGGTGATTTCCAACTCAACGCCAACACGGGACCCTTCGGATTCGTTTGGGTGTTCAAGGGGAGTGGCGCTGCTGGATGGGGTACACAGATCCACGGCACCGTTGATCTGCAGGCGGTATCCTTCGGCAAGGACCGCTTGCGCGTACTGGGCACCACCGATGTCTTCACGAATGTGAACGTGCAGCAAAGCTGCACGGCCACTTCCGGCACCCTCAGCATTTGCGGTGGCGATGATGATCTGGTGCTCATCGACCATTACCTCGCCGATTTTGATGGCATCTCGAAGACCCTGTTGTGGTCCACCTTGATCGGGGGCTTCACCGATGCCAGTTTGCCGCAAGCCGACACACGCTACGAAATGGACATGCCATTCGGCATCAACCGATACATGGATCTGGAGTCCAACCCCTTCAACGACATGCTGGCCATGGGCACCTTTGCCAAGCCCGCTGAACCCGGTACCTGGTTCAACACCCTTGCAGCGGATGGGTTGTACAATAAACCCTATATCGAACCGATGGGCTGGGACCAGTCGGAGATCTTCCTTTCCTTGTACACCGCTGAGCATACAGAACTGTGGACCACCACCTTCGGCAGCCACTTCAACCACATCAACAGCAACCCGCCTGGTTTCACTGATTGGGACCTGCTGCACCATGGCTGCGACTACGGACACGGACTGGTTTGGGTGGATGAGGAAGTGCTCTATCTCGTGGGCACCACCGGTGGCCAGAATGTGATGCGTGAATGCCCTTCTCCACCCCCCGTGCCCTATTGTGAATTGGCCGATCCAGATTTCGAGGCCTTCATCGATGGCGTGGATGGCCTGATCGCACGTTTCGATATGCGGGAGCTCGAGGTTGGGGTCGACCAGCGCACCACTTCGACCCCTTCCCTCTTCACTGTGCATCCTTCCCCTACTGCGGATGTGCTCTACCTCACCCTGAACGACGCTCGCAACCAACCACTCCACGTAACAGTGATCGATGCCACCGGGCGTACCGTTTTGGTTCAGCAGAGTTGGCGTACAGGGACGATCGATGTCTCGCACCTCGCGAGTGGAGCTTACTCCGTCGTAGCTTCGGAAGGCTCCACAGGCCGCATGCACCATGCCCGTTTCGTTAAGGACCGCGCACCATGAAACACGGGGTGTTAGCCTGGTTGTGGACCCTTACCACATTACCAGGTTTCGGCCAACCTTTACTGCAAGGACTTGGCGGAGGGGTTGGTTTACAGGGCGTGATCAGAATGGAACCGACACAACAAGATACGGGCTTGTTGTTGGCCGGTGCATTCGCGTATGCCAATGGTGTGCAGGTTAGTCCCGGTATTCTTCGCTGGCACAACGGTGAGTTCCGATCGATCGGTTGTGGCGTCGGATGGGATTGTAGTGCCTATATCAACCAAGGCGGTATTCCTCCAACTTATGGACTAGCCGAATGGAATGGCTCCGTCTATATTGGTGGTGAATGGAATTTCACACGCGATGGTGAAACCTTCAACTACATCATGCGCTGGGATGGCCAGCAATGGCACCCGCTTGGGCAGGGGCTCGACAATAAAGTGACCAGCATCCGTGTGATCGACGACCAATTGATCGTGGCGGGGTGGTTCCAGTATGCCGATACCGTGCTGGCCAACGGCCTAGCCCGGTGGGATGGTGAACGTTGGCACCGCGTGCTGGATGTACCCCAATTCTCCCCGGGGGACAATAACTATGTGAACGATGTGGCCTTCTACGAAGGCCTCTGGTACCTCGGTGGCAACCTCCTTAACCTTGGTGACTTCGTACGCTGGACCGGTACCGTTTGGGAACCGGTCGGAGGCGGCTTGTACGGCACCTTCAGTTCCGTGCAAAAACTCAACATCCACGATGGAAGGCTGTATGTGAGTGGCACCTTCTCCGCCTGCCCGCCCTATGGAGTACCCACCAACCCGGGCAGCGGCATCGTAGCCTGGGATGGAGAGAATTGGGATGATCTGGGGGGTGGTACCTGTGGAGCCGGTGTGCCCGATGTGATGGGGGTGACCTGGTGGAACGACGACCTGTATGTCTCCGGTCGGTTCAGCATGATCGGCGGTGTACCCACTGGCAAATTGGCCCGGTGGGATGGCGAACAATGGTGTTCGTTGCTGCCCCCTGGCTTCTTCTCTACTGGTGGGGCCAACACCCTGGTCGTGTACAACGACAGCCTATACGTTGGCGGGGCCTTTCTTGAAGAGGGGCCACCTTCCCTCAGTTGTTTCGCCAAATGGGTGGGCGATGACCAGACCTTTGGTTGCGGTACCTATGTGGGGGTGGGTGAGCGGGAAACACCGCTAGGCTGGGCCGTGTATCCCAATCCGGCCCATGATCTTGTGCAGATGGGCGAGCCTCCGCGGGGCACCACTTCGTTCAGGATCGTGGATGCACTGGGCAGGACCATGCTCGAAAGAGTTGTTCAACGCAGCCTGCAGGTCACGGGCTTGGCTCCTGGAAGCTATGTGGTGCTTGCGCTCGGGGCCAGTGGCGCCGTACTCGGGAGAACCCGCATGGTGGTGGAGTAGGCGACACCTACCTACTGGCGTTGTGCCGATCGTCCAACGCCTCCAAGCGCCCCCGCATGAAGCGGCGCAGGAAGAACATGGCCAGCGCGATGCCCGGGAACCAGAACCAGTTCTTCGCGGCCGCGAAACCATCAACGTAGGCGACCCACAAGGCGGCCAACGCGGTACCGATGGCCACCGCGAGCCAGAAGTGCTCCATGAACTTATTCAGCTTGCGCATCGGTCGCTAAGGTATCATCGGGCACGTAGAGCTGGCCCGTGATGCGGTGGATCACATAGCTGCTGAAGTCCTCGGCGGCGTCCAGGCCCATGCCGTGGATCACATCCGGGCCGCGCTGCACCCGCACCGCCTTGTCCGTTCGCACACGGGCACTGTCCTGGTACCATGTGAGCTGTTCGGTCTCCAGCCGCTCTCCCTTCTCGTTCACGAACACCACCTGCTCGTACACTTCCATGCGTTTCTCCTTGGGCAGGATGAGCCCACGCCGCGCTGTGAGTTTGCTCTGCTCCTCGCCTTTCCGGTCGAAGAAGACCAATTCCACGCCTTCGCTCATCTCGGTGCGCTTGCGTTCACCGGTGGACCATTCCGCGATGCGGCCCGCTCGCAGGCGGTTGGTGACACGCCCGCTATCCGAGTACAGGTATTCCGCAGTGCTGGTGATGCGGTCAGGCGCGTTCAATTCCACCTCGATGGCCGCCACCTTGTCCAGATCGTTCTGACAGCTGCATAGGACGGCAGCCGCTATGCAGCTAGAGCCGAGGATCTTCCACCACCGGGCCATGGCCGATCAATCGATCCGGCGCTTGCGGAACCAGCCCTCGCGCACATCGGGCGTGATGGTGATGCCGAGCAGGAGCGTGAAGTAGCGCTCGCGGATGAGGCCGTTCTCCACCGTGCCGCGCTCGCCGAACGCCCCTCCGATATTCAACCGGCTGCGCGTGGTCGTGGCCATCATAGGAATGGAAAGTCCCACCGTAGCGCTGCGGTCCTGCAATTGCGTTCCACCCACCTTCAGGTAATCGTTCGTGAACTGCAGACCAGCGCGGTACACCGTGCGCTTCCAGATGGAACCGATCACTTCGTTGCTGGGGCGGTATGAAGCACCCAGGCGCAGCGCCGTGCTGTTGGCCAGTTGGCCCACGGGTTGGAACCGCGCGTCGCTCACGCCGAGGGTGGTCCAATCGCGCTGGCCATATTCGGCACCCACGGTCCACTGTTCATTGAAGGCGGTGAATCCCACCCGCAGACCCAAGGGAAGATCGACCCTGCCGGTCAGGTTCGACACGGCGTACGAAGTATCCAACGGCACCTCCAAGCCGGACGAGCTGAATCCAAAGGTGTTGGCCACTTCGTTGCGCTCGGCCCGGATGCTCACGGGAAGTTCAGCGGCCACTCCGGCCAGGAAGAACAGCCCTTCATCATCCTTGGTGCGCCGCTTGCGCAGATCACCTTGGAATTGCAGACCCAGATCGGCAGTGGGGTCGCGCAGGAGCGTGGTGCTGGTGATACGGCTCGCATAGAAACCCTGCCCTGAGGGGAAGACAGCGGAACGACCCGTTTCGATGCGCCCGAAGAGGTAGCCCACGTTGGCCCCGATGGAGAGGCGATGGCCATTGGCGAGCGAATCGCGCTGCTGGCTCACTACCAGGCCCATACCGAAGATCGCCTGGTTCAAGCCGCCGTCGCCCGTGTAGGTGAAGGTGGACAGGCCAGTGCTGCCCGGGATGGACTCGGTTTCCGTGAGGCTGTAGTTGACACGGGATACGGGGCGCACACCCAATGCCACGCCCCAGCGGCCCTTGCCGAAGGGCAGCCCTAGCGTGAGGCCCATGATCTCCGTACGGCGACCGATCCGCTCCGTGGTGGCGCTGGCCAGTTGGCTGTTGCGCACACCCAGACCCGTTTCGAAGGTGGTGCGGTGCAGGGCTGGATACGATGCGGGGTTGGCGAATACGGTGCTCACCGGATCCACCGCCGCGGCACCAAGGCCTCCCATCATGGCTTGCGGGATGGGTGTGGAGCCGACGAATTCACCCAGGCCATAGCCCGAGTAGGGCGATCCACTACCCTGCTGTCCCTGGGCCATCGACCGCATGGGCAGCAGCAGGACCAGGAGCGCCGCCGAGCGAGCGATGATGAACGAGCAATGCATGGTAACCTTCCAGCGTGAGGAGCGGGAGCGCAAAGATGCCACTTTCCAACCCGCGTACGAACCGCAGTGCATCGCCTCCGGTGAGGACAACGACCAAGTCGTCGTGTTCATTGCGCATCCGGCGGATGTAGCCCTCCAATTCACCGAGCATGCCGAAGTGTATCCCAGCCGCCAGCGAATCCTCGGTCGTGGTGCCGATGAGCGTGGGCCGTTCCGGAAGCTCCACCAGCGGCAAGCGGGCGCTGTAAGCGTGCATGGCTTGTGCTCGCATGCGCAGGCCCGGTGAGATACCCCCTCCGCAGTAGGTGCCATCGGCCAGGCATAGGTCGTAGGTAAGGCAGGTGCCCAGGTCGAACACCAGGACCGGACGGCCCGGGAAACGACGTACAGCCCCGACCGCATTGGCGAGCCGATCGGCCCCCAAGGTGTGCTGGGTACCATACGCATTGAGCAAGGGAGAGGGCGAAGAGCCAGTGAGCACGGTGGTGGGCGCCCATGTTCCCAAGTGCTCCACGAAGGCCGTATCCGGAGTCGCCGTTGAGCCCAGCCCGATGCCCTGAAGCCTTGCATCGCCGATGAAAGCCGCCAAAGCCGCCTTGTCGTGGGTGGCCATAGGCCCATGCTTTACGAGCCTATCACCTTGGAACAGCGCCAGTTTGGTGCGGGTGTTGCCCACATCGAGCACAAGATCGAGATCGACTACTGGCATGGTTCGTTCACTTGTCTATCTTTGCCGCCCTGTTCGCCGATCACCGTACCAGCGGGGTGGACAAAGTTCGGTGCCTTAGCTCAGCTGGTAGAGCAATGGATTGAAAATCCATGTGTCCCCAGTTCGAT
>JAEUTB010000007.1 GCA_016787995.1 Flavobacteriales bacterium
GCTGCCGCTTTCGGAACCATACACGGCCGTTGGCTACGCGCATGCCATGAGCGGCGGAGAGAACACGACCCCTGCTGTACTGTCCATCACTGGCAACGATGCCATCGTGGACTGGGTGGTGGTGGAGTTGCGACATTCGGCTCAACCGACGTTGGTGGTCGCATCGGCATGTGCACTGGTTCAGCGCGACGGCGACGTAGTGGACACGGACGGGGTTTCGCCGGTAGAGTTTTTAGTGGGGGCGGGTGCCTACTATGTGGCTCTCCGGCATCGCAACCACCTAGCCGTGATGACCTCGGAAACGATCCCGCTAGGCGGATCGCCAACTGCCATCGACTTTTCGGATCCGCTGACGCCTATCCATGGGACCGAGGCCATGCGCACCATTGATGGCGTGCGTACCCAATGGGCGGGTGATATCGATCAGAACGGTGAGTTGAAGTATACAGGATCCACCAACGATCGCGACCTTATTCTCCAATGGATAGGAGGTGTTGTGCCCACGGCCACTTTGCCGGGCTACCACAACACCGATGTGAACATGGACGGGATCACGAAGTATACCGGTAGCATGAACGATCGTGATCCAATACTCGTGAACATTGGCGGCATCATCCCCACGAATGTCCGTTATGGGCAAGTGCCTTAATTCTCCGCTCCGCTGAAGGCGAAACGCACGATGTTCGCACCCATCTGCAGGGCCTTGGTACGGTTGGCTTCGCTGTCGCCGTGTACATCGGCATCCTCCCAACCGTCGCCCAGGTCGCACTCGAAGTCGTAAAAGCAGACGAGCCGTCCTTCCCAAATGAGCCCGAAGCCTTTCGGTGGTTTATTGTCATGCTCGTGCACCTTCGGCAAGCCTTGGGCGAAGTCGAATTTCTGGTGGTAGATGGCGTGTGCGAATGGCAGCTCCAGGAACTCCAACTCGGGGAACACGCGCTTCATCATGGGTCGGATGAAGGGGTCCATGCCGTAGTTGTCGCTGATGTGGAGGAAGCCGCCGGCGATAAGGTAGTTGCGCAGGTTCTCGGCTTCCTGCTGAGTGAACACCACGTTGCCGTGGCCGGTCATGTGCACGAGTGGATAGGTGAAGAGGTCCGGGCTTCCCACTTCCACGATCGGCACTTCGGGGTTGATGGCCATGCCGAGTTGCGCGTTGCAGAACTTCACGAGGTTGGGCAGGGAGGTGGGGTTGCCGTACCAATCGCCGCCACCATTGTACTTCAGCACGGCCAGTTGGAAAGAGCCTTGTGCAAGGGCCGTTGACCAGCCGACGAAGACCAGTGCCAGGCCGAAGAACGTGCGTGCGATGTTCCGGGACATGGGGCGAAGTTACCGCTGCTGTGCCAGGCTCATCCAGGTGCAGCTCGCTAGCGCGGCCGTCTCGGTGCGCAGCCGTGCATTGCCGATCGCCACGGCGGTGAATCGGTCGGAGCGAAGGCGCTCGGCCTCTTCCGCGGAGAAGTCACCTTCCGGACCGATCAGGACGAGGGCGGGGCTGTTGGGGTCGTAAAAGTCCATCAGCGATCGGTGTTCCCCCTCACACCAGCCGAAGTAGCGCTGCGCGGGCAGGTCTTCTGCGAGCAGTTGCTTCAAGGGGGTGAGCTCATCGATGCGTGGCAACCACGAGCGCTGGCTCTGCTTCATCGCGCTGATGGCCACGCGCTGCAGGCGGTCGATACGCAGCTTGGCGCGTTCGGTGCGGTCGGTCACCAGCGGGGTGATGCGGTCCACGCCGATCTCCACGGCCTTCTCCACGAACCACTCATAACGATCCATCTGTTTGGTGGGTGCCATGGCCAGGTGGATCGGTGCGGTGCGTTCCTGTGGTGTGGTGGTGCGTTCGGTGATGCGAGCGGTACATCCACGTTTGCTCACACTTTCGATGATGGCAAGGGCGCGCGTCCCTTTACCATCCAGCACACCGATGCGCGAGCCGCTGGTAAGGCGTAACACTGAAGTAGCGTGGTGCGCTTCCTCTTCGGGTAGCTCGATCAGGTCGGCGAGCAGGTCAGGGCAATGGAAGAGGTGCATGTCGTGGAACGCGGTCGATCCGATGGATGAGGAGAAGTCCTGCGGCGAGGACGAAGATGAAGAGCGACGTGCTAACGGCCGGCGACACCCCGAACCAGACCGGCAACTGATGCGATGTCCAATGTCCTTTCAAGACCGCGGGCAAGACCAAGTCGGATAGGGGGCTCATGATGCCGGTCGGTAGGGAATAACCCAGGGTGGAGATGGCCGCCAACGAAAGAAAAAGCCCGATGCAACCAAGTGCCATTACGACCGCTGCTGCGATCCGTGTTGGACGGAGATGTTCCAGAAGGAAGGCGAAAAGCAACACTGCGCTGCACGTGATGTAACGAGGTCCATAGGTCCAACCGCCCCACCATGTGGAGTGCATCGAATAAACTAGGATGAGAGCGACGGCGGGCAACAGAAAGGGGTCTGTGAGCCAAGCGCGCGCATCCTTCAAGGGCCGGACAAGGATCAGGGCAACTAGCGCTGGCATGTAGATGAAGAGCCCTCGATATAAGCTGACGGTGAGTCCGAAGAGAGAATCGACACTGAAGCCGCGGAAGCCGAGCGACTCCGTCATATGCGGATAGTTCGCCGCCATGGCCGAAGGGAATGTGAACGCCGATCCAGTGATCACCGTGTTGTTGACCAGGGTGATGATGATTCCGACCAAGCAGGCGGTCGCGAAGCGAAGGCTGGACGTGAAGGGCCGTGAGAGCAACAGCTGCATCCCTTGCACACCGATGAGCACCACGGAAGCCGTGTCGGTAAGCAGGGCGGCCGATGCAAATAGACCAGCGCTCATGTATCGTTCCTTCGCGATGGAGGTCGTGGCAAGTAGCATGAACAACGCGGCAGGGAGGTGGTTGTACAAGCTACCACTGTAGACGAAAAGGAAGGAGCCGAGCATCGGCACCAGGACGGTGAGTGCGCGGTGTTCGGCAATTTGCGCGAGTTCGAAGCTGCGGCGCCAAAGGAACAAAGCGATAAAGGTGAAGGGTAGCACTCCCCATATGAAGCCACCGAGACGCAGAAGCGTGGCATAGGAGGATCCATCCGCCGTTGTGGCTTCCGCTCCTAGTGCCCTCGCCAGCGCCCAGATGGGCACGAGGACCCAGCTTGGCAGGGGGGCTTTGTCTGTGTAGTAGCGACCATCAACCACCGCCTTGTCGCCGGTGAGGGTATTGTGCTCGGTGAATTCAGAGGACCCGGTCTCTACGATCGCCGAGGTGGCCATTGCGCGTGAAAGAGTGCCATCGTTGGTGCCGGCATCCAAATGCCACGAGCACAGGAAGAGCACGATCAGGAAGAATGCGATGCTATGCTTACGTGGTGGCATCACCTACTTCTTCTGGAAGTCGAGCTTGTAGAAGTGGAAGTCGGGGCTGTGCAGATCAACCTTGAAGCCCGTGACCTTGTGGTCGGTATCGAAGGTGAAGGTGATGTACCCCGGTTCCAGGAAAGGGTCAGCATGCTCCCACTTCCAGGTGTCGTAATGCCAGTGCACCAGTTTTCCGGTGAAGAGTTCCTTGGCGGGTGTGAAGGAGAGTACCGGCGAACCATCGACCACCGCGACGACCGCTTCACCATAGACCTTGTCCGAATAGGTGCCGGCCAGATCAGCGGCGGCCACGGAAGGTTTGGTGCCCTTCACCCGCGCGGTCAGTCGGGCGTTCACACGTTCCGCTTCGCGTTCCTTGCGTTTGGCCAGGCGGGGCAGGATGTCCGCCACGGGATCGGCGGTGCCATCACCCAGGTAGAGGTCGAGGATCTTGTTGGTGATGGCGAACACACTGTAACTCTCGCCATTGCCCAAGGCGATCACCGCGAGGTCCTTGTCGGGTACCACGGCGTGGTTGAGGATGAAACCCGGCATGCCACCGCTGTGGGTGATCACCTCGTTCCCGTTGTTCTGTTCAATGAACCAACCCAGACCTGCACCTTCACCACCCATAGCCAGGTGAACGTCCGTGATGTAATAGTAGGAGTCGCTGGACAGGAAGGGCTTGCCGTTCACCTGACCTTCATTGGCCCACATGGCGTCCCATTTCGCGAGGTCGTTCACCGTGCTCAACACACCGCACGCGCCATCGGCACCCTGCAGGGCTTGGTAGGGCATGCTCTTCTGCGGGCTGTTCGGGTCCTGTCCTTTTCGAACATGGGGCAGTGCGACATCGCTCATGCCCGCGAGGTCCGCGGTCTCCACGCGGCTGCGGTCCATGCCCAATGGTCCGAAGATGCGCGTGGTGATGAACTGGTCCCAGGTCATACCGCTCACGCGTTCGATCAATTGTGCCGCTGCGATGAACATTAAGTTGCTGTAGCCGAACTCATCGCGGAAAGGCAACGTCATCGGTTCCTGGGCATGGCGCGCGAGGATCTGCCGCTGATCGTAGTTGGTGCCGTACCACAGCAGGTCACCATCGAAGGTGATCCAGCCGCTGCGATGGCACAGCAGGTCCTTCACCAGGAACTGCTCGGTGATGTAGGGGAGAGGCGTGGCGAACTCCGGCATATGTTTGCGCACCGGGTCGTTCCACGCGAGTTTGCCTTCGTCCACCAGCAGGCCCACCGCACACGCCGTGAAGGCTTTGCTGATGCTGGCGCAGTAGAACACGGAGTTCGGCGTCACCGAGTCGGCCTTGGCCAGGTCCAATTTGCCGTAGCCCTTGCTCCAGATCAGTGCACCGTCCTTCACGATGCCCACGGCCAGGCCCGGTTGGTCGAACTTCACCACCGCATCGGCGATGTAGGCATCAAGCGCGGCGAAGTCCTGCTGTTGCGCCCGCAGGTACGGAAGGCTGATCAGGGTCAGCGCCAGGGAAAGGAAGGGTCGGATCATGCCTGCGAAGTTGCACGATCCGAACGAGCGGCCGACCTATTCCATGGTCTCTTCCGGCGCTTCGTCCTTCTTCAGCCCTTTGATCTCCGTGTCCATGGTGATGCCTTCCAGCACCTCGATGTCCAGGCCATCGCTCAGGCCGGTCTTGATGTAGGTCTTCTTCCAACCTTCACCCTCCTTCACATCCACGAAGGC
>JAEUTB010000144.1 GCA_016787995.1 Flavobacteriales bacterium
CCACCTGCATGGGTGTGCTGTGGAAGCTGCTCTGCTGGAAGAAGTCCGTGGTGTAGAAATGCACCGGATCAAAGGCCTCCACGCCGATCTCCTCACGGATCTCGCGGATCAGACAATCCTTCAGCCCTTCGCCGAACTCCAACCCGCCGCCCGGGAATTTGGTGATCCGTTGACCCTTGATCAGTTCATCGGAAACCAGCACATGACCAGCGTGGATGAGCAGGCCGTAGACGCGGAGGGTGAGCATGAGGCTTAGAGGATAAGAAGATCAGATGATGAGGTAATGTACTTCCTTCTTAGGTGTGCAACGGTTCGAACAGCGATGCAAGCGTATCAGTTCTTCCTCCCCCGCAACATCTCCCGCTTTCCCGGTGGTCCTGGTAGGCGCTCCACGCTGAAGCCCGCTTGCTGCATGGTGCGCCGCACTTCGCCCTTGGCACAATAGGTCACCAGCACACCACCGTGCCGAAGCGCCGTGAACATGCGTTGGAACACATCCAAGGTCCACATCTCCGGTTGGGTGGGCGGTCCGAAGGCATCGAAGTAGATCACATCGGCCACCGCCTCCTCTTGGAATTCCTGCACTTGTTGTTGGAGGAGCTGAAAACGCAGCCCACCGAGCGCTTCGCACGGTTCCTGCTGCGGCACGGTCATCCGGGCGATGAACGGCTCGTGCAGACCTGGCCAAGCAAGGTCCGCACAGTGGTCCAAAGCGGCCAAGAGCGGCTCGGTCACCGGAAAGGGCTCCAATGCCGTGTAGTTCACGGTGCACTTTCCTTCCAAGCAACGGATCCAGGTGAGCAAAAGGTTGAGGCCCGTACCCAGACCGACCTCCAGCACATCCACGTGGGGTCTGCCGACGAACTCCAACCCAGCCTTGATGAAGACGTGCGTACTCTCCTGTACGGCGCCATGCAAGCTGTGGTAGGGCTCATCCAACGCTGCGTTGCGCAAGGTGAGCGAGCCGTCGGCGGTGCGCTGGGGTACGAGTTCGGCCACGTTGGGAAGGTTGGCGCGAAGGTAAACGGAGGTGTTGCCAGGATGTGCGGAACAGGTTGTTGAAAGCTGCACGAACAACCCTGATCGCTGGATGCGGCCCCACCTAGCTTTGCTCCCCACCACAAGCAAGCAGCATGGCCAAGAAGAACACCGCGAAGAAGAGCAGCAAGTCCATCTTCACCAAGGACTCCATGGCGTTCATGGAGCGCTACCTGAACAACGCCTCGCCCACCGGCTTCGAGAGCGCGGGGCAGAAGATCTGGTTGGAGTACCTGAAGCCTTATGTGGACGACCACTTCGTGGACCCCTACGGCACCACGGTGGGTGTGATAAACCCCGATGCGAAATACAAGGTGGTGATCGAGGCGCATGCCGATGAGATCAGCTGGTTCGTGCACTACATCACCAAGGAAGGTTTCATCTACGTGCGCCGCAATGGAGGGAGCGATCATATCATCGCCCCTAGCAAACGCGTGAACATCCACACGGACAAGGGCATCGTGAAGGCCGTGTTCGGCTGGCCGGCGATCCATGTGCGCAACGGGAAGACCGAGGTGACCCCATCGCTCGATAATATCTTCCTGGATTGTGGCTGCAGTAGCAAAGAGGAAGTGGAGAAGCTTGGCGTCCACGTAGGTTGCGTGATCACCTTCGAGGATGAGTTCATGGTCCTGAACCAGCGCAACTTCACCGGTCGTGCGCTGGACAACCGCATGGGCGGCTTCATGATCGCGGAAGTGGCGCGGCTGCTGAAAGAAGGTCGCACCAAGTTGCCTTTCGGTCTTTACATCACCAACAGCGTGCAGGAGGAAGTGGGCTTGCGTGGGGCGGAGATGATCGTAGAGCGCATCAAACCGGATCTGGCCATCGTCACCGACGTCACGCACGACACGCAGACGCCGATGATGAACAAGATCCAGAACGGCGACATCGCCTGCGGCAGCGGACCGGTGTTGAGCTACGCG
>JAEUTB010000236.1 GCA_016787995.1 Flavobacteriales bacterium
GAGATCGCGAAGCTGGCCAACAGCATCCTCACGGATCCGATCAAGGTTGAAGTGGCTCCTGTGAGCAGCACGGCCGAGACCATCGACCAGCACCTCTTCTTCGTGGACCGAACGGACAAGAACAAGTTGCTGTTACACCTGCTGGAAGGCAGCAACATCCGCGAGGCCCTCGTGTTCACCCGCACCAAACACGGCGCGAACAAAGTGGCCAAAGTGCTCACCCAAGCGGGTTACGCCGCCGAAGCCATCCACGGCAACAAGAGCCAGAGCGCCCGCCAAAGCGCGTTGAAAGGCTTCAAGGAAGGCAAACTGCGTGCTCTCGTTGCGACCGACATCGCGGCTCGTGGCATTGACATCGATGGCCTCACGCACGTGATCAACTTCGACCTGCCGAACGTGCCTGAGACGTATGTACACCGCATCGGCCGCACGGGGCGTGCCGGCGCATCGGGCAAGGCCCTCTCCTTCTGCGATCACGAGGAGAAGGAATACCTGCGCGACATCACCCGGTTGATCAAACGCGACATCCCGGTGGTGAACGATCATCCGTTCGTGATGGTGGGTGGGCCGAAGAAAGCGGAACCCGAAGTGCGTGAACCCCGTCAACCGCGCGGTCCCGGCCGTGGCGGTCGCCAAGGGCAAGTGTCACACCCTGCGCAGAACGGCGGAGCACAAGGTCGCAGTGAAGGGCAACGCAGCAATAACCCGCGGAACAACGGACCACGTCGCGATGACCGCGGACCACGTGCGCCTCGCGAA
Organism: Flavobacteriales bacterium; assembly: GCA_016787995.1. Classification (GTDB taxonomy): domain Bacteria; phylum Bacteroidota; class Bacteroidia; order Flavobacteriales_F; family PHOS-HE28; genus PHOS-HE28. Next base: position 760 of record JAEUTB010000236.1, read on the forward strand.
CAACGTACGGAGCAACCGCGCGCGGAAAGGCCTGTTGGCATGGATCAACCTCGGAGCGAGCGTCCCGCACGTCGCGAAGGCGAACAACAGGGCCGTCGTCCGCAGGGTCCGCGCCAAAGCCGCCCGCAAGACCAGCGCCAGCCTCGCCAAGGCGCACAGGCGCGCGAAGGACAAGGATCACGACCACAAGGCGAGCGCGGCGCTGCCCGCAACGACCGTGGGCCCCGTCGTTCCCGCAATACTGCGGGAGACAAACCGCGTGAACCCCGCCCACAGCAGGACCGCAAACCGAACCCGGCCAAACCGGACTATGCGGCCATGACGAAGGAACTCTTCGGCGAAGAAGCGGAACGCAATGCCAAGAAGGACCAGGTCGAGAAGAAGAAGGGGCTGCTGGGCCGTCTTTTCGGACGGTAGACCGAACACTGAGAAAAGAAAAGGCCGGAGTTCGCTCCGGCCTTTTTGCGTTCCTAAGGTGATATCAAGCGCGCACAGCGACCGGCTCCTGTTCCGTCCGCGTAGGCGATCCGAACTTTCCGCTGGCCCGCAGCTCCTCCTGGAGTTGGTGGCTTGTCTTACCCGAACCATCATGGCGCCAGCCTGGGGGGCCGAAGATGTACATCAGCTTGTTCTTCAGTCCAGGTGCCTGTTTCACATCGCGCCAGATCTCCTGGAATTCGAAGAGGTTGTGGGTGACCGGATTATAGGTACCTGGATCGTGGCTGATGCCGAACTTGGGAACAATGCCCTTGATGGGTTTCTGCCACGTCTTGTAGAGCCGGTCCCAGAAGGTGAAAATGCCGCCGTGGTTGCGGTCCAGATACTCCGTGTTGCAACTGTGGTGTACCACATGCACGTAGGATGAGTTGAAGATGTTCTCCAACCAGCCGTAGGAAGGGATGAGCTGCGAGTGCAGGGTGAACTGGTAGAACGCATTGATGATCAAGCACGTCGCGATCATGATGGGCTCGAAGCCGAGAAGTGGCATCCACAACCAGTAGATCGGCTTCACCAGGGTGATGAACCAACCGTTGCGGATGCTGATGGTGAGGTTGTACATCTTACCACTGTGGTGTGGCAGATGCGCGGCCCAAAGGATGCGCACATTGTGCGCCAGGCGATGGTGCCAGTAGAAGTTGTGATCGTCCGCAATGACACAGAGGAGCCAGATGTACCACGCGAAACCCAAGGATGAATAGCCGAGGTACTGCTCGCGGAAGGGTTCGGCCCAAGCGAAAAGGAACATGTACAGGGTGATCTCGAACACGTTGGTGATCACGCGGATGACCGTGGCGCCGAGGCCGATCACGAAGCCGGCAAGGCTCTCCTTCAGGTCGAAGAGGTGCTTGGCATTGAAATACTCCATCACGATGAGCACGAGGAACACCGGATATACGTATTTGATACCGATACCTTCAACAGCGAGATCCGGAAGTTGGGCTTTCATATCCAGCCAAGCCTGGATCGGATTGAAACTCATGAGCATGCTTCGAGGGGGAGCTTGAGGGAGAGGCCAAATGTACCCCACACAGCGAAAGCCTCGCTTGGAGATCGTCCCAGGATCATCTTTGTGGCATGACCAAGCTCTCCACCCTTGTACTCCTCTTCGGTGGCCCGCTAGCCGCGCAGCCATTGATCAACGGGCCGATGACCGGGCCGCCCGATCTGATGGAGGTGACCGTGTGGGCCCAATGCCTAGGCGGATGTTCAGCCTACATCACGTATTGGCCGGTGCAAGAACCACAGAGGGTCACCACCACCGGATCGATCACGTCGAACGCCGACCACGCCCATGCCATGGACTTCCGGCTTGGTCCGTTGCTCCCAGGGACTGAATACCGCTACGTACTGCATACCTCGGACGGCAGCAGTGAACGCCGCGATACCCTCACCTTCCGCACCCAGGCATTGTGGAAGTTCCGCACGGATCCTCCGCCCTTCAAAGTGGCGCTTGGCAGCTGTGCTTACATCAACGAATCAGCTTATGACCGACCTGGTCGTGCCTATGGCGATACCTACGGGATCTTCAACACCATCGCGGACCAGAAGCCGGATCTGATGCTCTGGCTCGGCGACAACGTCTACTTGCGCGAGCCGGATTGGGGCAGCTGGAGCGGTTTCATGCACCGGTACACGCATACGAGGTCCACACCCGAGTTACAGCGGTTGCTCCGCAGCACGGCCCACGCCGCCATTTGGGACGATCATGACTTCGGCCCTAACGATGGCGATGGCTCCTTCGTAGGCTCGGAAATGGCCCGCAAAGCCTTCGATCTGTTCTGGCCCAATCCGAGCAACGGCGTACCCGGCGTGGAAGGCACCACCAGCATGTTCAGCTACTACGATGTGGACTTCTTCCTCATGGACGATCGTACTTTCCGTGTGGCAGCCGACATGCGCACCAGCGAGCCAACAGTACTCGGGAACGCGCAAGTGGAATGGTTGATCCGAGCGCTGAAGTACAGCGATGCCAGCTTCAAGTGCGTGGCGGTAGGCAGCCAGGTGCTGAACACGGGCGCGGTCTACGAGAATTACAGCACCGTGCCGAAGGAGCGCGATGAGCTACTGCGCAGGATCGAAGAGGAAGGCATCAAAGGCGTGGTCTTCCTTACCGGCGATCGCCACTTCACCGAATTGAGCGCGTTGAAATTGAAGGACGGACGCACCGTTTACGACCTCACCACCTCGCCGCTCACCTCAGGACCCTACACGCCGAAAGAGGAGAACACGCTTCGGGAGGAGGGTACGGTGGTGGCAGAGCGCAACTTCAGTACGATCGAGGTATCGGGGGCCAAAGGAGCACGTACCATGTTGATCCGTGTGTTCGACGCCACTGGCAAGCAGCGTTGGGAACGGAGTATCGTCCAGGATCAGTAAGACTCATAGCGCACGAGCTCGCTCAACGGATGCCTCACGCTTCGGCGGGATTCCCGCTCGCGCAGGTTGTCGGGAAGCTGGTCCGCGTCTCCAGGGAACCCTAGAACGAGCACCGAGACGATATCCAGTTCCTCGGGCACCTTGAACGCCGCTCGTGCCGCTTCAGCATTGAATCCACCTAGGATGTGTACGCCCATGCCCAACGCCGTAGCCTGTGCGGTGAGGTGAGCCGTGGCCAGACCAAGGTCGTGACGTGCATGATGGTTGACCTGGCCGTTGCGGCTCAACGTGCGATGCACCATGGCAAGAATGAGCACCGGAGCCTTGTCGGCCCAGGTACGATTACTGGGGTTCAAGGTCTCGAGCAGCCGTGCGTGGGCGTCCCCTCCGCGGCGGGTCACCACGAAACGCCAGGGCTGTTCGTTCATGCTGCTGGGTGCCCACCGCGCCGCCTCCAGCACCAGCTCAAGTTCCTGCTCTGCCACCTCGCGCGCACTGAACGCTCTTGGACTGAACCGATTGTTCAGCACGTCGCTCAGTTCGAGTTCCGATCTACGGGTCTCCAAGTGGATCATCGGGCGGTCACATCGAAGGTGAGGTCCACCTGGTCGGCGATGGCTTTATCACCGATCTCCGGGAAGAAGGCTCCCGAGCGATACTTGATGTCGTATTGCGTGCGATCGAAGGAGAAAGAAGCCGCCGAGCGGGCCTGATCACCTTCCTGCCAGAAGATGCACGTGAACGTGTTCGGCTTGGTGATGCCTTTGATGGTAAGGTCGCCTGAGATCCGATAGTTCGGCTTGCCAGGCGTGGCATCCGGGATCGGTTCAACCTTGGTGGAGGTGAACGTGGCCGTAGGGTGGTTCTCCACATCGAAGAAATCGGCGCCCTTCAAGTGCCCCACGAACTTCGCGTTCGTGCTTTCGTTCTCGATGTCGATGCAGGTGATGGCGGTCATATCGATGATGACCTCCGCCGCCACGAGCACACCATCCTTGAGGGTGATGGAGCCCCCCTTCACCGCCACGCGCCCGGTATGGTCACCGGTCATTTTGGAGGCCGTCCACAGCAACTTGCTCTCGGCAGGTAGGATGGACTTCGGGCTTTGCCCATGAACACTGAACGAGATGCAGGCGGTGAGTACTAGAAGCAGGTTCTTCATGTATGGTGGGCTGAAAGCGGTGAGTAGAACAACGGAAGCGCCGAACGGTTCATTCGCGCCAGGTATCGAGCAAGCGGTTCAACTGTACGGCCTCCTCAGTGGAAAGCCGCGCAAGCCGACCTTGGTCGAGCGCCTTGGTGCGTGAGTCGATCTCCTCCAACATCTGCAGACCCTTTGGACTGATGCGCACGTAGACCACGCGCCGGTCATCCTCGCATCGCTCACGCTCCACCAAGCCTTTGGCAATGAGCTTGTCGGTGAGACGCGTGGCATTGGGGGCCCGATCGATCATGCGCTCCTTCACGCAGTGCATGTTCACGCGGTCTTTAGCGCCGCGGAGGATGCGGAGGATGTTGTATTGCTGCGGGCTGATGCCGAACGGCTTGAACAATTCCACCTGACGGTTACGGAACCACCCTGCGGTGAACATGACGTTCAGCATGGCTTTGTGCTGCTCGCTCTCGAAGCGGCTCTTCAATTCTTCATCGATCCGTGCCATGGAGAGGACAAAGTTAAGTGTATCATTCCCCATGGAAAATTTCTGGCTCACCCTCTTCCTGGCCAGGTTCGGTAATTTCGTGCCCTTCGTCATGCGCTACATCCTCCCTCTCGCCGCCGCCTTCTTCCTCCTCAGTTGTTCCTCCACGGAAGCTCCTGAAATGACCACCACGACCGAGGTCCCCAATGGGTCCACTGCCAACACCTCCGTTCAACCGGCCAGCACTGCCGAGCGCGACAGCTGGCAGAAGCCCCAGGAGGTGTTCATGTTGATGGGCAACGACCTGCGCGGAAAGCTGATCGCGGACCTGGCGGCAGGTGACGGGTACTTCACCTTCAAGATGATCGAAGTGGGCGCGAACGTCATCGCCATCAGCGACGACCAACGGGAACTCGATGCGATCGAAGCGCGCAAGAAGGAAATGAAGTTGGGAGATGATCGGCTGCGGACCCGACTATCCCCCAAAGGTGATCCGGGCTTGGCCCCTGAAGAGGTGGATGCCTGCATCCTCGTGCATTCCTATGTGAGCATTCCGGACAAAAAGGCCTACCTCACGAAGGTGTTCGAAGGCACCCGCCATCCGCGTGCGCTCTTCATCCTGGAATGGCTGAACACGGAGACGCCCATGGGTCCGCCCATGACGGATCGCATCTCCAGCGAACGCATCATGGATGACATCGGCTTGGCTGGCTACACCGATGTGGGGGCATATTCCGCCAAGATCCCCCACCAGGCGTTCATCTTCGCTTCCTACCAGACGGACCTACCCGAGGATCTGTCCCCGGAGCAGATGATGCAGCTGCAGCAGGGCCAGTAGACCTTGGTCAGCGGGCGATCCACTTCTCGTCCTCACCTGGGCGCCGTTCCACGCCTTTGTAGGGTATGAACAGGTTGGCCCAAAGGGCTTTCGACCAAGCGTACAGCACGGGAGCGAGCGCGACCAGGACACCGAGCACCCAGAATAGGCGCGTGGTCTGTGACGAACTGGGGACCAGCACTCCAACAGCGATGTAAGCGGCCACGGATTGCGCAACGGCAAGTGCATAGGAGACATACATGCCGCCGTAATAGAAACCAGGTTCCGGCTCGTACTTCCGATGGCAAACGGAGCACTCCTTCAAGAGGTCTCCCACCACGGAAAGGTCGTAGGGGTTGCGTGAAACCAGGAACTCACCCTCGTGACAATGCGGGCACTTGCGGTTGATGATGCTATACAGCTTGGTGCCCTTCTTCAACATGCGGCGAAGGTAGCCCTTGGCGGATCTCAGGGTTTGAGCTTATCCGCGAAGACCTTGCGGAACTTGTCCAGCTTTGGTCGGATCACCATCTGGCAATAGCCTTGTTCACCGTTCAGCGCGTAATAGTTCTGGTGGTAGTCTTCCGCCGCATAGAAAGACGATGCCGGCACTATCTCGGTGACGATCGGACCACGGAACGCTCCGCTGGCATCCAGCTTCGCTTTGTACGCTTCGGCGATACGACGCTGTTCATCGGTGTGATGGAAGATGGCCGATCGGTACTGCGTGCCCACGTCCGCACCTTGGCGGTTCAACGTGGTAGGGTCGTGTGTTTGCCAGAACACCTCCAGGATCTCATCGAAGCTGATCTCCTTGGCATCATAGACCAATTGGGCCACTTCTGCGTGACCCGTGGTACCGTTGCACACTTCGCGGTAGCTGGGGTTCTTCACGTGCCCGCCCATATAGCCACTGGTCACGCTCTTCACACCTTTCAATTCGATGAAGACGGCCTCAACGCACCAGAAACAGCCGGCGCCAAGGGTGATCGTGTCCAATGTGGCGGTGTTCGTGGGTACCATGTCGTCGTAAGAGGTGATCGTGTTTGTTTGAGCGCTTCCGCCTTCACATCCCGCGAAGGCCACTGCCAGAAAAGGGAACGCGAAGTTCTTCATCATACTGTTGAACACGTGGTTGGTCGGCTTGTTCATCGTACCCATAGGTCGCATGGCGTACCCGGACCTGACAGCGTTCAGCCGGCGATGGCCGCACCCAAGGCTCTTCCGATGCGCTCCACCACCCCCACCACCAAAGCGTTGCCCATGAAGAAGGCCCGCCAGGTATCACTCACGCCTGCGGTATGGTCATCGGGGAACATGTTGAGGCGCTCCAGCTCGATCGGCGTCAGTCGGCGATAGCGTTTGCCGTCCGTACACACTACATGCTTGAAGCGCGAGGCACCTCGCCCCCCCTCCCCGGTGATGATGGTGCGCGAAGGCCGGTCCAATGGGTCAGGGAAGACCATGGCCCCTTCGGAGTACGCATAGCGATGGCCATTCGCGCTAGAGCGCGCCTCGCTCTTCGCGCCTTTCAGGTACTTCCATGCCGGCAGATCCTTTTTGGGGATGAAGTACTCCGCAGGCACTTGATCGTGTGGCAACAAGTGATCACCGAGGCGAGCCATCTCTCCGTGGAAAGCGGCCTCCACGGGGCCTGTGAACACCACGCCATCCACCATGACTCCGGCGTTCTTGAACGGTGTTCGCCCTTTCCGTTCACCGAACTCGCGGGTGAGCTCGTCCAATCCAAGAGCAATGCTGAACTGCACCATCGGACCATCAGGCTCAGCAGGAAAGGCCTGTGCCATGGTACCATCGAGCGTGATCCAATCGCTTGGTATGGACTTGCGCAAGGACTTGTAGCGGTCCGTGCTTTTGTGATAGCCAAGGAGGAATACGCGTCGGCGTCGCTGTGGCATACCATACTCCGCCGCGTTGATCACGCGCCACTCCACCGCATAGCCCAGTTGGTCCAAGGAGCGGAGCATCACGGCAAGATCCCTACCGCGTTGGCCCACGGGTGAACCGAGGAGCCGGTCCACATTCTCCAAGAGCAGGTAAGCGGGCTTTTTCTTCTTTTCCGTGAGGATCCTGTGGATCTGCCACCAGAGCACACCCTTCTTGCCCTGAAGTCCGTGGCTGTTCTTCAAAGTGCTGGCCACTGAATAATCCTGGCACGGGAATCCGCCCACCAGCAGATCGTGATCAGCGATCTCCTTTGCAGCCACGGTGGCGATGTCCTTGTTACTGTGGTGTTGGGCACCGAAACGAGCCACGTACACCTCGGAGGCGTGCTGCTTGCGCTTCGCGGGCTCCCACTGGTTGCTGAAGACCACCTCGTAGCGAACGGGACCGTTGGAGGCGCGCTCGAGACCCAGCCTGAAGCCGCCAACGCCGGCGAATAGCTCCGCCACGCGGATCACCTGCTTCGCCTTCCGTTTTGCCATTGCGGGCCGAACTTAGTACCGCGCTGGAACGTCGTTCTTCACCGAGCAAGACCATACGTCAACGATGCGATGTGGAGAGCGAGCGTTAATTTCGCGTCGTATTGCGGGAGTAGCTCAGTTGGTAGAGCGTCAGCTTCCCAAGCTGAAAGTCGCGGGTTCGAGTCCCGTTTCCCGCTCCGAACACGATGGCGTTCTTCGTCCGTGGACCTTTCCACTCACGCCCGGTTGGTAGTCCGCCGTACGGCGGATCCCAAGCTGAAAGTCGCGGGTTCGAGTCCCGTTTCCCGCTCCGAACACGGTGGCGTTCTTCGTCCGTGGACCTTTCCACTCACGCCCGGTTGGTAGTCCGCCGTACGGCGGATCCCAAGCTGAAAGTCGCGGGTTCGAGTCCCGTTTCCCGCTCCGAACACACTGATGTTCTTGGTTCGTGGACCTTTCCACTCACGCTTGGTCGGTAGTCCGCCGTGCGGCGGATCCCAAGCTGAAAGTCGCGGGTTCGAGTCCCGTTTCCCGCTCCGAACACACTGGTGTTCTTCGTCCGTGGACCTTTCCACTCAAGCTTGGTTGGTAGTCCGCCGTACGGCGGATCCCAAGCTGAAAGTCGCGGGTTCGAGTCCCGTTTCCCGCTCCGAACACTGGTGTTCTTGGTTCGTGGACCTTTCCACTCACGCTTGGTCGGTAGTCCGCCGTACGGCGGATCCCAAGCTGAAAGTCGCGGGTTCGAGTCCCGTTCCCCGCTATGTAAGAAGGTGGCTTGGGGGCCTCCGTCATGCGTGCAATGGGTTCGAGATGGGCGGTAGGGCCTTAACCTATATTTGACCGACCCTTAACACGTACCGTCCTGCTTGGGCGGACCTTTGCACCGCAACATGAGCGAACACATGGCTGGAACACTGGTGCAGAAGGTGCTGTTAGTGGACGATGAACCGGATATCGTGGAGCTGCTGCGCTACAACCTGGAGCGTGAGGGCTATGCCGTCCAGACCGCATTGAATGGCAAGGACGCCTTGAAGGCCGCCAAGAGCAATAGACCGGACCTGATCGTATTGGACATCATGATGCCGGGTATGGATGGCGTAGAGGTGTGCATGCAATTGCGCCAGTTGCCGGAGTTCAAGAACACGGTGATCACCTTCCTCACGGCCCGTGGGGAGGACTACTCGCAGATAGCAGGCTTCGATGCTGGAGCTGACGATTACATCACGAAGCCTGTGCGCCCGAAGGTGTTCGTGAGCAAGGTGAAAGCCCTATTGAAGCGCAGTGGTGCTGACCGTCCGGAAGGCCGGATCCTCGAATCGAACGGTGTGAAAGTGGATCTCGAGCGCGTGATGGTTTATGTGGGCGACCAGGAGTTGCAGCTGCCAAAGAAGGAATTCGAATTATTGGTGCTCCTGATCGGCAAGCCGGGGAAAGTGTTCAAGCGGGACGAGATCTACAGCCAGATCTGGGGCAACGAACTCTTCGTGGGTGATCGGACCATCGACGTCCATATCCGCAAGCTGCGCGAGAAGATCGGCGACGATCGCATCAAGACGATCAAAGGCATCGGCTACAAGTTCGACGCGTAGGCTACCTGAACACGGTTATATTTGCCGCCCCTTGCAGCAACTACCCGAGTTGCTTGGTGGATCGTTCGGGGTGTAGCGCAGCCCGGTTAGCGCGCGTCGTTCGGGACGACGAGGTCGGAGGTTCGAATCCTCTCACCCCGACCAGACCAAGCCCTGGTGACGAAGTCACCGGGGCTTTTTCATGCCCGACCGAGCCAAGCGCAGCTTGAGCGAGGACGGGTATGAAAAAGCTCCACGATGCGAAGCAGCGTCAGGGCTTGAGTATGAGGCCTACCCCCTCAAGGAAAGCCCGCCTCGGGCAATCCTCTCACCCCGACCAGACCAAGCCCTGGTGACGAAGTCACTGGGGCTTTTTCATGCCCGGCAGAGCCAAGCGCAGCTTGAGCGAGGACGGGTATGAAAAAGCCCCACGATGCGAAGCAGCGTCAAGGGCTTGAGTATGTGGCCTCCCCCATCAAGGAAAGCCCGCCTCGGGCAATCCACTCACCCTGACCGGAAAACGCAAGACACTGGATCGGTGTCCAGCATTTGTATTGAGGCGTAGCCCTGACAGAAACGGGGAACCCAAGGAAAACTGGTCATACATATCTGAGCATCAAGGAATTGAACAACATAAAAAGGCCCTAATGGACCTCCGTTCCTTCCTACTTTCCTACCGGACGTTGTAAAAAGGTACAAAACCCCTTACGGGGAGGCATCCATTCGCAACCAGGCCACGTCTATCAAGCGGAACCAGATGTCACGCTCCTACAAAATAGCATTGATCCTCAAGAGCAAGAGCAGTTTGCCGGTGTACAAGGACCTGGCGAAGCTGAGCGACCGTGAGTTGGACGAGCATGTGCGGACTATGATCCGTCGGATGCGCGCCAACGAGAGCTCGGTGATCGCACGCATGGTGCTTCGGCAGCCCACCTTCAGTTTGAACTGAAGACGGTAATGCGCTCTTGATCGTTGAAGATGCCTGCTGGCGACCCCAAGGCATTGCTGGAGCCATTTTATATTTGCTCCGTCAACACAACGTCATGAGCGATCACCATTTCGAAGGCCATTTCCCCGAAGAAGCTGAACAGAACGAGATCGGCGGTCCTGTGCTCGTGGGCATCGGCACCCTGGCCATGATCGTCCTGTTGATCTGGGCGCTGGGCTAGGTCAAGCCTTCTCCTCCTTCTTCAGGTCGCCTGCGCGGCCTAGATACTCGTCACGACGGACGAGCATGAACCAGTTCTCTCCGAGTTCGAGGTAGCCGTGCTCGAAACAGAACACGTAGTTGTTACCGGCCTTCGTGCGATGGGTGTTGGTGTGGTACATGAAGCTGTAGCCCTTCTCCAACAGCCGGTCGCGATGCACTTTGGTCTTCCCATCCGCACCGGTGTTCAATTCCGATAACACGCGCCTGTTCCGTTTCAGTGCGTTCACCACGTTGCGCACGTAGTTGATGGGCGCGTTGTTGGCGTGGTAGTGGTACAGATTGCGGCAGGCATCGGAGCAGAACCGTTTATCGGTACGGCCCAGGATCTTCTCTCCGCACTCCAGGCAGACTTTCTCCGCAGTGGCTGGCATAGCCCGAAAGTAAGCGCACTTTTCAGAACCGCGCGTAGAAGAACAACCGTGCGGTGCAAGTGTTGTCCCTGCGCTATCTTGTGGGAACGTCCATGCCGAGTTTATTGTCATTCTCGCCAGAGGGGATCTACTGCGAACAAGCGGGGGTGCACATCGACCCTTGGAGAGGCGTGGACAGGGCGATCATCACGCACGCGCACAGCGACCATGCGCGCGGTGGAAGCCGGTACTATCTGGCCCACCCTACCACCAAACAGTTGATGCATGCGCGCATCGGCAGGGATCTGAGGATCGAGACCCTATGGCCGGGACAGACAGGGACCATCAACGGGGTGAAGTTCTCCCTGCATCCGGCCGGCCACATTCCTGGAAGCATGCAAGTGCGCGTGGAATACAAGGGCGAAGTATGGGTGGCCACCGGCGATCATAAGCGGCAGGTAGATGGCATCAGCGAGCCGTACGAACCGGTGCGGTGTCACACCTTCATCACCGAGTGCACGTTCGGATTACCCATCTACCGTTGGAAGGATCCTGCGATCATCTTCGAGGCCATCAACACATGGTGGCGGGGCAACGCGGAACAGGGCGTTTGCTCGGTGATCAGCGCGTACAGCCTTGGCAAGGCACAACGGGTATTGACCGGGGTGGATCACTCCATCGGTCCGATCCTGGTGCACGGCGCAGTGGCCAACATGAACACGGTGTTGGAAGGTTGCGGTTTGCGGCTTCCGCGATGGCAGCAGATAACGGCGGACACACCGAAGGAGCGCTTCCGCAACGCGCTGGTGATCACGCCGGGCAGCGCCATCGGCACGCCGTGGACCAACAAGATGCGGCCTTACTCCACTGCAATGGCCAGTGGGTGGATGCAACTGCGCGGTTGGCGTCGCCGCGGGAATCTCGACACGGGTTTCGTCTTGAGCGACCATGCGGACTGGCCAGCGCTGTTGCAGGCGGTGCAGGAGACCGGGGCGGAACGCATCATCGCCACACACGGGTACACCGAGGTGTTCAGCCAATACCTGCGCAGTATCGGGTACGATGCGGTGGCGGAATCGACGGAGTTCGCGGGGGAGTCGGGTGCGGAACAGGGTGCCGACGGTCCGGAAGGCACTCGTAGCGTCGACCCATTGGGTCGACCTGAAACCAGCACGCCATGATCCGCGAAGCCACATTGTTCGATGAACTGGACGCCACCACAGGCACCAATGCCAAGGTGGATGCGCTGGCGCGGTATTTCGTGGAGGCCAAGGATCAGGATAAGCTGTGGGTGATAGCGTTGCTGAGCGGGCGTCGTCCGAAGCGGCCGGTGACCAGCACACAATTGCGCCAATGGGCCACCGAGATCAGCGGCATTCCTGATTGGCTCTTCGAGGCCAGCTACCATGTAGTGGGCGACTTCGCGGAAACGGTGACGCACATCGCCACCCTGCAGGAACCGATCACCAAGAGCCTGACGCAATGGGTGCGTTATGTGGAAGACCTTCGGGCGTGTAGCGAGGAAGAGAAAGCAGAACGCGTGAAAGCAGCGTGGAGCGGTCTGCAGGGTATGGAGCTTTTCGTCTTCAACAAGATCATCACCGGGGGCTTCCGGATCGGGGTGAGCCAGAAGATCATGGTGAAGGGCTTGAGCAAAGCGACGGGTGTGGATGAGGATGTGCTCTCGCACCGCTTGATGGGCGACTGGGATCCGCACACCACCACCTTCGATCGGCTGATCCTGGAAGCGAGCAGTACGGACAACGACTCGCGCCCCTACCCCTTCTATCTGGCCTATCCCATCGAAGGACCCGAAGGCACGGCTGCGGGTGCGTTACTGAAGGATGTGGAAGCGCTCGGCCCTCCGCAGGAATGGCAGGCGGAGCATAAGTGGGACGGCATCCGTGGCCAGCTGATCGTTCGCAACGGCGCCCATTATGTCTGGAGCCGTGGTGAGGAATTGGTCACGGACAAGTATCCCGAATTCGAGCACTTGCGAACGGTACTGCCAAATGGAACAGTGCTCGATGGCGAGATCCTGGCGTGGAAGGATGGCGCACCCCTGCCTTTCGCGGAGATGCAGAAACGCATCGGGCGGAAGACAGTGGGCAAGAAGATACTGGCCGATGTGCCCGTATTGCTGATGGCATATGACCTGTTGGAATTCGAAGGGCGGGACATCCGGCAACGGCCGATGAGCGAACGGCGCGAGCTGTTGGAACGGATCGTCGCGGACGCGTCCCATCCCAGTCTTGTCATCTCTGGCATCCTGCCCTTCGCCACGTGGGAAGAGTTGGTGGCACATCGCGAGGCGGCGCGTACCGGTGCGGTGGAAGGCATCATGCTTAAGCGCAAGACAAGCACCTACGAAGTGGGCCGCCGCCGGGGTGATTGGTGGAAGTGGAAGGTGGATCCGCTGAGCATCGACGCCGTGCTAACATTCAGCATGCAAGGCCACGGCCGCCGTGCCGACCTCTACACCGACCACACCTTCGGATTGTGGCACAACGGCGAACTGGTGACTTTCGCAAAGGCCTACAGCGGCTTGACCGATGAAGAGATGAAGGCGGTGGATGCCTTCGTGAAGAAGAACACGGTGGAGCGTTTCGGTCCGGTGCGCAAGGTGACGCCACAGCTGGTGTTCGAGATCGCGTTCGAGGGTATCAGTGCGAGTACGCGGCACAAGAGCGGCATAGCGGTCAGGTTCCCGCGCATCGTACGCTGGCGGCACGACAAGAAGATCGATGAGGCGAATACGCTGGACGATCTGAAAACACTGATCAGATGATCAGAAGATCAGGTGATCAGAAGATCCGGCGGGGTCGGAAAAGATCTTCGACTCCTGTAGAGGTGTGGTTCGCATCGCAAGGCTGGACCTCTCAGGCTTTCCAAAGGGAAGTCTGGTCGGAAATGTTAGCCGGGAAAAGCGGGTTGCTGAACGCCCCCACCGGCACTGGCAAGACCTATGCTGTTTGGGGCGGAGTGGTGAATGCGGCACTTCGTACAACAGGCTCGAGCCGGCGTCGCGGGAAGCAAATTGGCGCGACTCCAGGTCAAGCCCGGAGTGACAATACAAAAGGCTTACGGGCCATCTGGATCACGCCCCTACGTGCGTTGGCCAACGAGATCGCGGAAAGCGCCCAGCGGATGTGCGATGGTGTGGGCCTAGGCTGGACCGTAGGCACGCGCACTGGCGACACCAGCACCAAGGAGCGCGCCGCACAGAAGAAACTACTGCCGCACCTGCTGGTGACAACGCCCGAAAGCCTGCATGTGATGCTCAGCCAGAAAGGCACGGCCGATCTGTTCAAGCAGTTGGACTGGTTCATCGCGGACGAGTGGCACGAATTACTCGGCAGCAAGCGCGGAGTGCAGGTGGAATTGGCCTTGAGCAGGCTGAAAGGCTTGCGCCCGGGTCTTGGTATCTGGGGCATCAGTGCCACGATCGGGAATATCGAGGAGGCGATGGAGGTGCTTCAAGGAAGTGTGGGTGGTGAGGGCGGAGGTGTGAAATATGATCTGGATGGTCAACGACCCGTACTGGTTCGCTCCAACGTCCAGAAGCCGATCGAGATGCACACCATCCTACCGGACAAGGTGGAGCACTATCCGTGGGCGGGTCATCTGGGACTGAAGCTGTCGAAGAAGCTGTTGCCGATCATAGAGAAGAGCACGAGCACCTTGATCTTCACCAATACGCGTGGGCAGGCCGAAATCTGGTACCACCATCTGCTTGATAGCGCGCCGGAGTTGGCGGGTGTGATGGCGCTGCACCACGGCTCGTTGGACCGCAACTTGCGGGAATGGGTGGAGCAGGCGCTGGACGAAGGCCGCCTGAAAGCCGTGGTATGCACGAGCAGCTTGGACTTGGGTGTGGACTTCCGTCCGGTGGAAACCGTCGTGCAGATCGGTGGGCCAAAGGGGGTGGCGCGGTTCGCACAGCGTGCGGGGCGTAGTGGTCACCGGCCGGATGCCATACCGCGTATCTGGTTCCTACCCACCCATGCGCTGGAACTGGTGGAAGCCGCCGCGTTACGTGAGGCCGTGAATGGCGGTATCGTGGAAGCCCGCCAGCCTATGGTGCGCAGTTTCGATGTGTTGGTGCAATACCTGGTGACCTTGGCCGTGGGCGACGGCTTCGATCCGAAACGACTGTTCGACGAGGTGCGATCGACCTTTTGTTTCAGTACGATCACACCCGAGGAATGGGACTGGGCGCTCACCTTCATCACCACGGGCGGCAAGAGCCTGCTGGCTTACGACGAGTTCCAGAAATGCGTGGTGGATGAGGATGGTCTGGTACGCGTGGTGGACCGGCGGATCGCCTTGCGTCACCGCTTGAGCATCGGCACCATCGTGGGCGAAGCGGCGCTGGCGGTGAAGTTCATCAGCGGTGGGCACATCGGCACCATCGAGGAGTACTTCATCAACCAGTTGCGGCCCGGCGATGTGTTCTGGTTCGCTGGTCGTTCACTTGAATTCGTGCGGGTGAAGGACCTGACGGCCTATGTGGTGAAAAGCAAGGCAACGAAGGGAAAGATCCCCAGCTGGCAAGGTGGGCGCATGCCCTTGAGCAGTTATATGGCAAAGGTGTTGAGGGAGCAATTCAACCTCACCCCCCAGCCCCCTCTCCCGCGGAGAGGGGGAGAAATGACCCTCACCCCCCAGACCTCACCCCCGGCCCCTCTCCGAAGGAGCGGGGGGGGAATGCCTCCTTCCGAGAATCCCGAAATGAAGGCCGTCCAGCCCTTGCTGGATCGCCAGCGTGAGCACAGCATCGTTCCCTCCGAGGATGAACTGCTGATCGAGCGCTTCGAGAGCAAAGAAGGGCATCACGTGGTGGTCTATCCCTTCGAGGGACGTTTGGTACACGAGGCGTTGGCATCGCTCCTCGCCTTCCGCATGAGCTTGCTGAAGCCGATGACCTTCAGTATCGCCATGAACGACTATGGCTTCGAATTGCTGAGCGACGAACCCATCCCGATCCAAGAGGCCATCGACAACGACTTCTTCAGCGAGACCGACCTGCTGGACGATCTGCAACGGAGCTTGAATGCTACGGAGCTGGCCAAACGGAAGTTCCGCGACATCGCGAGCATCGCTGGCCTCGTCTTCAAAGGCATGCCGGGGAGGCCGGTGAAGGAGCGCCATATGCGGGGCAACAGTTCGCTCTTCTTCGAGGTGTTCAGTGACCACGAGCCGGGTCACCTGCTGCTGCGCCAGGCGTATGACGAGGCCTTCAACCTACAGTTGGAACTGCCGCGCCTCCATGCTGTCCTGCAACGCATCGCCCGGATGCGTATCGTGCTGAAGGAACCCGGTAACTTCACGCCGTTCGCCTTTCCGATCATCGTGGACCGGTTGCGGGAGAAGTTGACCAGCGAACAGCTGGAGGACCGGATCCGGAAGATGACGGAACGGTTGGAGAAACAATGAGAAAAACAAGACCTGTACTGGATCTGGCGGTCATCGGCACCGTTGCAGCACTCTTCGTGTTCGCCTGTGCGGACAACACCAAACGACCACGACCTCCCTTCGAGCCTGTGGAGGTTCACCGGTCGGACAGATTGGTGATCACCCGGATCACGGAGAACACCTTCATCCACACTTCGTACCACCAGACCAACGATTTCGGCAATGTGCCATGCAACGGACTCGTAGTCCGGGATGGCAAGGATGTCATCATCTTCGACACGCCCACAAAGGACAGCTCATCCGTTGAGCTGATCGACTGGGTCGACAAGGAGTTGCATGGCATCATCAAAGCCGTCATTCCCACGCATTTCCATCACGACTGCCTGGGTGGATTGAACGCCTTCCATGCACGGAACATCCCCTCCTACGCCAACGCCCTCACTATTGAATTGGCCGCTACGGACAGTGCCACGATACCCAAACAGCCTTTCACCGACTCCCTTCTCATCAGGGCCGGTGCGGAGACCATCAAGGCCACTTTCTTCGGCGCCGGTCACACCCGGGATAACGTGGTGGGCTACTTCGCAAAAGAACAGGTCCTTTTCGGCGGATGCCTGATCAAGGAAGTGGATGCGACCAAGGGTTACCTGGGCGATGCGGATACCACGGCTTGGTCAGCCACGGTGGAACGCGTCAAGCAGGCCTATCCGGATGTTCGCATCGTGGTGCCCGGGCATGGTGCTCACGGTGGTCAGGAGCTGCTGGACTATACGATCGGGCTCTTCAAGGGGGATCAGGTCACCACCAAGCCTTGAACCTACGGCTCGATCACGTTGACGATGGTCACGAACGGATCGCTATCGGAGCGATACTTTGGCTCCATTGCCGAACCCATGCGCCGTACCATCCGCAAACTGATCATCGGTTCCGGCAAGGCGAATGGCCATCCGCGCCACAGCACCATCCAACGGCGCTGGGAGAATGTGGTGGCCATCTGGAACAACACTTACGAGGAGGACGCTGGGCTGGAGAAATTCGTTCGCCTGGTGTTGGCGGCCTCGCAATTCCTGTTTCCGGGCATGTATCTCAAGCACCTGCTCTGGAGGCAAGGACCACTTGTGCAGGACCTCGTGATCGAGTTGTTCGTTCTCGTGAAGACCACCTTTCCGATCATCGTACTGATGTGCGGCTGGGAACATGAGCCGCTTGCCTATTGGCTGGCCGTGTGGTTCATGGCAGAGACCATCATGTACATCCCGACCTTGATCTTCGCCTCGGACACCTTCCCGAGCCCCCGTTCGTACCGTCGGTCCAAGATCCTCATCTTCCTCAACTACCTGGAAGTGGTCTTCACCTTCGGGATGATCCATGCCACGGGAGCCTATTTCAATCAACCGTTCGCGCACTGGACGGATGCACTTTACGCGAGTTTCATGATCACGAGCACCATCGGGTTCGGCGAGTACTACCCCATCACCGGTATCGGCAAGCTTGTGGTATCGCTCCAGTCGTTGTTCTACCTCAGCTACATCGCCCTTTTCATCAGCTTCTTCAGCCTGGGCGGTGGCAAGGGCTATTTCGCGGAGGTGGGGAAAAAGTAGCTCCAGCGACCGTTCCATCGCTATCCTCAACACCACCCGACCTACCATGAACAACCATGCGCGCATGCTCCACTTGGCCGAGGAGGTCTTCGCCGCGCATGATGATCCGACACAACTCCAGGTCGACCCCGAAGTGCTTGAACATCTGGTCGACCTTCATCCGGCTGCGGTGAGTGAGGTGGCCGATGAGGACGGACCGATCGCCTGGGTGCTGCTCATTCCGACCACTGCCGACCTGATGGAGGACTTCCTGACAGGACAGTTGACCGAACAAGACCTTTACCTACGCACCCCAACAGGCGTGGCCTACGAAGCCGTCTATCTCTGCAGTGCGATGGTCCTGGAAGAGCATCGGAGAAAAGGCATCGCCAAGCGGATGACCTTGGACGCATTGGCATGGCTGATGAAAGAACATCCCATCAGGGCTTTGTTCTGTTGGCCCTTCACCGAGGAAGGATCAGCCTTTGCCCAAGCACTAGCTGCGGACCTGGATCTACCGCTTCGGATACGCCCCATGTGAAACCCGATGGGTGTATCGCATGTACCGATCAGGCGGCTGGCCTCACTACTGAACCTACTTATCTTGGACCCATGCTCCCTCTCGAGACGGTCGTGGCTGAAGAACGGCTTGTGCTGCATCCGCATCGCGCCATCTACTGGGAGCGGATGAAATGGCTCATCGTGAGCGACCTGCACTTGGGGAAGGCGGCCCATTTCCGCAAAGCCGGCGTGGCCTTGCCGGAAGGACATGATACCGCCACGTTACGACGTCTCGATTCGTTGTTGCATTTCTTCACCCCGGAACGCGTGCTGATCCTTGGTGACCTCTTCCACAGCAGCCAGAACAACAACTGGGAACTCTTCACGAACTGGGCTTCGTACAAACACAGCCACCTGCACCTCGTGAAGGGCAATCACGACATCCTCGCGGACCGTCGCTACACCGAAGCTGGCCTGGAAGTATGCCATGACACCCTGGAAGAAGGTCCTTTCATATTCAGTCACGAGCCTGTGGCACGGCCGGGTTGCTATGTGATCGCTGGCCACATCCATCCGGGCGTGGTCCTGACCGGTCAAGGGCGTCAACACCTTCGGTTACCCTGTTTCGCCTTTGGTGCACAAGTGGGGCTTTTACCCGCCTTCGGCACGAACACCGGCACGTTCACCCTGGAACCCGATGCTGACCAGCGTATCTACGCTACCACGGACCGTGCGGTATTGGATGTGAGCGCGGCATTCGCGGGAAGACGGACCTCACGGTGGGGAGAGTAGCTGAGAGTTAACCGCAATGACGCAAAGGGCGCAACGCCAATGTGTATCTGGTTTGCCGCATAGCTGATGCCCCTTGATCCTCTTCTTCGCGCACACTGGGTCCTTGCGGTGTGAAATTCCCCGGCCCGAAATTTGTCATTCGATCGTGCGTTCCATTCCCATCAACATGCTTCGCTTCCTCCGCTGGGTACCGCTCGTGGTGCTGGCCCCTCTCCTCACCTATGCGGCCTTGCGCGAGGAACCGCCGACGTCGGTGGTGATCCCTTCCGCCTTCCGCTGGCGCAATGCGTATTGGCTGGAGGGTGCCGAAGAGCACGCCATTCAGCGCAACGGCATCCAACGCGTGTACTTGAAGCTCCTGGACATCGACTGGAATTCGGCGCATGGTGCACACCCCGTCTCTTCGGTGAACGTGCCCTATCAGTGGAAGAGCTACGCCGGTGGCTATGGATCGTGGACGGAAAAGGTGGAACTGGTACCGAGTATCTACATCACCAACAACACCTTCATGCACCTGATGGATGCGGAGGTGGAAGAACTAGCGATCAAGCTGCTGCGCAAATTGCGGATGGAATGCCCAAAGACCATCCATGGGGTGATGCTCGATTGTGATTGGAGCGCGAAAACGAAGTCGAAGTTCTTCCGCCTAACCCGCATCATGAACGACAGTCTGGACGTGCCACTTACGGCGACCATCCGTCTGCATCAATATGCACAACCCAAGAAGACCGGCGTTCCTCCGGCGGATCGCGGCATGTTGATGCCGTACAACGTGGGCCGCATCACGGAGCCGGGTAGCGTGAATTCCATCTTCGACCGGGCCACCGCAGAACCCTACTTCAAGGTCCGGGAACCCTATCCCCTGCCCTTGGACATCGGCTTACCTGCGTTCTCGTGGGGCGTGCAATTCCGAAAGGGCGCTTTCATGGGCATATTACAAGAGGCGCAGGTGAACGATGCGATGAACGCGGGCTTGCTGCGTGGGGAGACGCAGGGAACGATGCAGGTGGTGAACGAGAACAACGACGTGTTTCCCGCGCTGCACCTTGGTGATGAGATCCGCGTTGAACGCATGACCCCGGATGTGATCGCGCAAGTGGCGGAACTCGCTCGCAGCGCCGTGAACAGCGATACGGTGGCGGTAGTCTACTTCGAGACGGGAGCTGCTTCCTTCCAACGCATGACCACCGATGAAGTACGCAGCGGCTTCGCGCGGTTCGGAGCGATCCGAGCGGGTGGCTATTTCGATGAAGAGCGTCGAGGGGTTCTCGAGGAGTTGTCACCCATGGCCATCGACGCGTCGCACGTTGACACAGCAGCTTCGGCACCACCGGATACCACCATGCTCGTTGAGCCGAACATCCTTCAACAGCGATGAAACGCCTTCTGCTCATCGGTGTCTTGCTCGCACTACAGCCTGTGCGTTTGAACAGCTGCGGTTGGGACTCGTACTTGGAAGGTCAGCGCTTCTGGCTCCTTCAGCCCGAATTGGCCGAGTCCCGACCGCTCCATGCCTTCTACTTCACCACCGAGATCCTGAACGGGCCGGACTACGACGAGATCACCAGCCTTCCATACGCTGCGAACATCGCCGAGTGGCACACGGTGATCGGTGATGATGTGCCGCGCGAAGCCATGGAACAGGTGCTCTACGGCATGAGCCTGGACCGGTTCGAAAAGGACCAGGACTCGCTCTTCCGCCACAACGCCTTCCTAGCACGACTTGCACAGCTCAAGAAGGGCTGGCCGGAGTACATCGCCTACGCCAAGCGCTGCGAAGCGCTGGTGAATAGCAACGATCCATGGGGCTTCATTGCACATGATGGCGATGGCATCCGCAAGGCCTGGCGTGAAGGTGTGAAGCAATTGAAGCGGGCCAAGCATCCACAGCTGCGCGCACGCCTCGCCTTCCAACTCGTACGGATGGCCCACTACGCCCACGACCCCGAACGGCCGGACTTGGATGTACGCCCTATCTACGAGCAACATCTCGCTCCCTTGCGCGGGACCACATGGATGGAAGGCGCTGCTGCCTTCTACCTTGCCAATATGCTGCCCGCCCCGCAGCGCTACCTCGCCTTCGCCGATTGTTTCGACCGCGCCACGGATAAGCAGTTCCGTATGGTGCAGCTCTTCTCTGATCCCGAGATGGAATGCTATCGGCTCCTTGCTTCCAACGACAAGCAACGGGCTGCGCTCCTGGTGATGCGCGACCTGCAACACCCTGGCAGGGCGTTGGAGGATCTGGAACGCATCGCCAAGCTCGACCCGGGCAATGCGCACCTCCCACTCCTGCTCACCCGCGAGGTGAACAAACTCGAGGACTGGCTGCTGACACCAACGCTCACGGACTACGGCCCTGCC
Source organism: Flavobacteriales bacterium (assembly GCA_016787995.1). GTDB lineage: Bacteria > Bacteroidota > Bacteroidia > Flavobacteriales_F > PHOS-HE28 > PHOS-HE28. Next base: position 22,300 of record JAEUTB010000236.1, read on the forward strand.
ATTCGCGAATGGTCGAACGACAACGACGAGATCACGCCACAGGCTGTCCTGGAACGCGATATGGATTATTTGCACAAAGTCCAGGAGTTCATCCGCAGCATCGCTCAACAGGCCACCACTAAAGACCGCCGTCTACTTCGGCTGTTGGATGGTCACCTGAGCTATGTGGCCGGTGAACATGAGGCATGCAGGCATATGCTGGCCACCTTGGCAGATGATACCAATGCCGTCTCCGCCGTCCGTGTGCAAGCCCGGCTCGACCTCTTGTTGAGTGACATCATGGCCACGGATCGACTCACCGACGAGACACGGGGGCACATCCTCTCGCTCGTTGAACTGGTAAATGAGTCACCGGAACTTGCGGCATCGCGCAGCACGTTGCTGGGCCAGTTGTACCTTTACCTGGGGAAGAAGTTGATCGAGCGTGGCGAAAAGGTCGAAGGCTTATTCCTGCTCGCACGCACGGATCGGTCATTTGGCGAGCTGCTGCCCGTCTACGCCGACAAGAACGCACGCCACGTGGCTTTTGAAGCATGTGGTCCCGATGACTACGACCGCCTGATCGCCTTGCTGGACAAGCCGAACAAGACTCCCTTCGAACGATACCTCACCGCTACCGCCGAGCGGCCCGACGGCTGGCAAGCGACAGAGGAACGATACCACCAGAACGACTTGACGCGCGACAAGCTGCTCGACTATAAGGCGATGTGGTATCTGCGAGAGGATCGTTTGGAAGAAGCGGCGGCGACTTATCGACAGGTGGATCCCAGCTATTGGGAGCGTTATGAGATCAGCCTGTTCAAGGACGACGACCCCTTCGTCGTGAACATCGAAGACCCGCACAACTACCACAAGACCGACAGCATACGGTACACCCGCCTTGGGATCTTGGAACGTATGGTAGCCTTGAAGAAGGAAGCGGCCCGTGATCCCAAGGCACGCGCGCTGAACAACTACCTCCTAGGTAACGCCTATTTCAGCATGAGCTGGTACGGCAAGTACTGGGGCCTTTCAAGGATAGCCTGGAGCATCCACCGCGAAGGCTGGAGCGATGAACCCGTGCGCACAACCGGCGACGATGACTACTACGGCTGCGTCCGCGCGAAGAAACACTACCTCATCGCCATGCAAGCCGCCAAGGACCCGGTGCTCAAAGCCATGGCCTGCATGATGGCCGAACAATGCGAATACAACTGGGGCGAATACCAGCGCTGGGATGATCCCATCGGCCCGGAGCCGCCTTATCTGGACCAACTCACCGATGCGAGGAGTCAGCAGGCTTACCGGGACATTATCGAATGCCGGCACTATGCGGATTTCGTGAGAAGGTATCGGTGACCCTCTCCAATAAGTTCTGCAGAAGGTGCAGGAGGAAAGGAAGGCCACCTAAACCGTCAAGAAAAGTCGGTTTGAATGATCAGTATCGCTTCCTCTGAACTGTCAATATCCATCGGGTCGATCCAATCCTCATTCATTCTGCGCGTGTGAAATCGAACACT
>JAEUTB010000015.1 GCA_016787995.1 Flavobacteriales bacterium
CGCACCACGCCGCTCCGGTTGAGCATGATCCACACGGCCGTATTGGCGATCGGCATGATGAAGGCCCACAGGTACCCCAGGAAGCTCTGGCGGTATTGAGCGCTGATATCGCGTTTGGCCAATCGCCATGACAGGTGCCACGACCGCGCCATATCCTGGAACAACCCGCCCACCATCCTGGCCGGACTCCCCATGGCGGAGTCCGGAGTGTAGATGGCCACGTTCTCGCTATTCCTGGCCGGTGGGTTTGAACCTTGCATCGGATGCACTACGCCTCGTGTAGCGCGCGGTACCCTCATCAGCATCGAGGGCACGGTTGAGCCACTTCTTCGCGAAGTGGACAAATATAGCCGGTGTCTTTCGGCCGTGAAGCTCCCGTTAAGGTCACGAGCGCGACCGCGGTATGGCCACGACGTGGGCACGGCTTGGACGGTGTTCGTGCACCGCACGTAACTCATAGTCCAATGGCTGAAGGATGTTGGCCAGGGCCAGCATACAGGTCACCGAATGCACTTCTATGCTTAGTACAGGACGCGAGCGCTGAAGGACCTCTGAACTCCCTGCCAGCACCAAGTGCTCCGCGCCCTCCACGTCTATCTTCATGATACCGATCGGACCCCACCCACCCTCTTGGGCCATTTCATCGAGCCGTCGCACCGGCACGGTGAAGGACCGGAAACCGGCCTTGGTGTAGACCTGAGGATCCAACGGAGGTGTGATGCCGTCCAAATGACCTCCGGAACTGGTCTCATCGTCCACGTTGGTGGACGAATGGAACAGCGCTTCACCCTTCTGATCACCCAAAGCCACCTGTTGTACTGTTATCCGCTGGCCTAAGCGCGGGTTCAAGTCCACATTCTCTTTCAAACGTTCCAGGTTGATCGGATTCGGTTCGAAGGCGATGACCCGACTCCTTGGGTACAAGGCCGCGAAGGCCAAGGTGGTGTATCCGATGTGAGCACCGACATCCACCACCGCTCTATCCCCGTCGAGAGTTGGTAATGTGGACCATACGAAGGAATCATACGCACCACGACGCATCTCCTCGAATGCAGGCCGGGAGACGTCCAACAGCATTCGCGCCCCCTGAAGCGGACCAGCCTCCACCCTGGTGATCATCGGTGAAGCGGGCGAGATCCGCCGTTCTTGTGGCTTCTTCCGGAACAACCCGGCGATCACTGGTGGGAGTACCGCCTTGACGATGGGTCGGATCCGCGAGGCGCTCATCGTATGCAACAGACTACAACTGGCTTCGCGTAAGCTGGGTACGGGTCAATGACGGGTATCCTTTTTCGCCTCGCCGTCATCGCCCTTCTTCTTCGAACGACGACCGTACCCATAACCATAGCCGTAGCCAGAACCGTAGCCGTAAGCATACCGGTAGCCATAGCCGTAGTTGGTATTGTAGTAGTACTTGCTCTTCTTGATCCGCACACCGTTCAAGATGAAGCCGAGGTTCCTCGCGGTATTGGACTGAAGCACTTCCAATGCATTGTTCACATGGTCCTTGCTGGCGAAGCGCGTGTTCACCACGAACAAGGTGGCGTCGGCGTGCCGCACCATCAGCAGCGCATCGGTGATGAGCCCCACAGGTGGCGTGTCCACGATCACATAATCGTATTCGAGGGAGGCCTCTTCGAAGAGTTGCTGCAGGTATTTGCTCAGGACCAGCTCAGAAGCATTCGGTGGTGTAGGACCAGCGAGGATGACATTGAAATTCTCGAATTGGGTGGTCATCACCGCCTGGCGCCAGGAGGCTTTGCCGATGAGCACCGTGCTGAGGCCCACCGTGCTGGACATACCGAGACCCGTGGCGACCTTGGGTTTGTGGAGGTCCAACTCGAGCAAGAGCACCTTCTTCCCCGCCTTGGCCAGGATCGCCGTCAGGTTCACCGAACAGAAGGTCTTCCCCTCGTTCGGTCGATA
>JAEUTB010000031.1 GCA_016787995.1 Flavobacteriales bacterium
GAGGTCCACCGTCTGGGTGATCAACGTATGGCAGCCCGCGCACACCTCGCTGTTCACGATGTGGTCGCCGAAGCCGGGGGTGAGCCCCACGAAGAACTCCATGATGTTCGGGTTGATCTGGTCATCGGCGTAGGGACCATAGACGCGTGCGCTATCGAAAAGCACGTCGCCGCTGAAGCGTTGGCCCGCAGGACCTGGGCTTTGCATGTGACAGGCCAGGCAGCTCACCCCATCACTGGCCAACACGCTGGTGTCCAGCATGGCGATGGTGAAGGGCGGTCGTCCCGCCATGCGCTCTTCGTGCATGGCCATGGGCGCGTGGCAGCTGAGGCATTTGTTGCTGAGCCCCTCCGCGTGGTCGGGATTCACGAGCACCTCATGGTCAAGTTTGGCCCGGAAGAAAGGATCGCGGGCACTGTTGGCCATCAGGCTGCTGCGCCAATCGTTCACCACGTTCACATCATGCCCGGTGGCCGGGTCGATGCTGGCCTCTCCGAGCAGATCCCGTCCGTGGCACCCAGCACATCGCCCACTGGTCCAGAAATAGTCGCCCTTCAGCACGGGCAGCGAATCAAGCCCACTGCGGAAGAGCGAAAGCGCCAGGCGACCATGAGGCCCTATCACCGGCCGGTTCGCCTCGGTCCACGCCGCGAAGAGCACCACCACCAAGGATAGTGCAAGCAAGAGGCGGAACGTACGCGACAAGCGGCGCATGGGCGAAAGGTAGCGGGAAGCCCTGGCGTGCGTCTGACCAACAGGCTGCCGCCCCATGAACGCTACCGCAGCCCGGAAGGTTCAGGCCAGCCAGCAGAGGATGCCCAGCCCGCCCAGCGCGATCCACAACAACAGGCCCAGCAAGCGCTCGCGTAGAAAGGTCACCATAGCCACCTTCAGACGGGCGCCTTTCTGAGAGGTCACACCATTTCTCATGACGATCCGTTGTTCATCAAGAGCCATTAGTCTCCGGTCAGCTCCCCTTCACGCTGCTACTTTCGCCACATGCTTCATCCGTTCCGGTACGGTCCCCTGCTCGTCCTGTTCCTGGTGTTCGCCGGCCCCTCGGCATTCGGACAAGGCGCCGAGCCCTTCGTGGACTATTGGGATGTGAAGACCAAGACCAAGCGCAGCGAAGGCCTTATGGTCAACGGGCGCGAATGGGGCGAATGGAAGTTCTACGACCGCGAGGGCCGGATCATGGAGCAAGCCGAGTTCAAGAGCGGCGAGCGCGATGGCCATGTGCGCATCTACTACCCGAACGGTACGGTTCAGCACGATGGCTGGTTCAAGCGGGGCAAGGAGGACAGCCTGCGCATTTCGCGCTACAGCGACGGCGACATCATGGAACGGGGTAGTTACCAGCGCGGAAAGAAGGTGGGCGAGTGGCGCTATTACAACCCGGATAGCGTGCCGTTGCTCGAGGAATTCCATACTGACAGCACCGTGCTCATCCGCAATGCGTGGGATCGCACCGGCGTGCAGACCGTCACCAACGGCAACGGCATCATGCGGAGCTTCTATGCCAGTGGTGCGATCTTGGAAGAGAGCACCATCACCAATGGCCAGAAGGACGGCCCCTACACGGAATACTACCCTGCCGGGAATGCCAAAGCCAAAGGCGCTTACAAGAACGGTCAGAAGCATGGCCCCTGGTCGTACTGGTATTCAGACAACAACTTGGAGAAGAAGGACGCCTATGCGAATGGAAAGCTCGACGGACCCTATCAGTTGTGGTACCGCAACGGCCAGCTCAACGTGGAAGGTCGGCACAAGGCCGGTGAGAAGGACAGCACGTGGACCTGGTGGACCATGTCGGGGAAGAAGGATCAAACGGGCCCGTTCTCGAAGGGCCTTCGCGAAGGACTTTGGAAGTACATGTACCCCAATGGGAAGATGAGCGCCTTCGGGATCTTCAAGGATGACAAGGAGCAGGACGAATGGGTCTACTTCTACGAGAATGGTGAGTTCTGGAAGAAAGGCTCCTTCGCGGCCGGTGTGAAGACCGGCACCTGGACCACATGGTACGAGAATGGCCAGAAACTGCAAGAAGGTCCCTATGTGAACGGTCTCGAAGAAGGAGAGTGGCACAGCTGGTTCGAGAGCGGCGTGCAGAAGACCATCGGCACCTTCACGCAGGGGAGGATGAATGGTCTATGGCGCGGGTTCTTCCCCGATGGCCAGCCCGATTTCGAAGGCTACTATAAGGACGACCTCAAGCACGGTGCGTGGAAGCTCTTCACCGAGAGCCCTCCGGGCAAGGACGTCGGTGGGCGGGTGAAGGAGGAAGGCAGCTATGCGGAAGGCAAGAAGAGCGGACGATGGGTCACCTACAACATCAGCGGCATCGCGGTGGCCGAGGGTAGTTACATCAATGGCACCCCCAACGGCGCATGGACCTACTACGATGATGCGGGCGTGAAGATGCGCGAGCAGGGCTTCCTCAACGGTGATCCCGATGGGCGCTGTGTGGTGTACGATCAGCGGGGTCGGGTGATCCAGGAAATGACGTATCGCAACGGCCGATTGCACGGAACCTTCACCATCTACGGCACGGACGGCAGACCCGTGAAGGTGACGGAATACGAGGATGGGCAGGTGAAGAAGGCTGCGCCACCAGCGCCGGGGAAGATGAAAGGCGGGGCGGTGCCGGGGATGCGGTGATCAACGCTCGTCCTCGCCTTTCAGGTCACGGATCACGGAGTTCCGCATTTGCTCACCGAGTTCGTTCACAGTCAATTCTCCATCCCTTTTCACGTCGATGAGATAGACACTGACCTGGTCAGTATTGGTGTCAAGTTGAACGACCTCAGAGCCGGTTGCGGCCTTGATCTCGATCTTGATCGGCGAAGACCTTGGAGGGAATTTGAAATTCGTCCATTGTCCCTTGGCCAAGCTGGTGGTATCATCCAATTCGCATTGAATGGTCACGAACTCCGCTCCCTTGGCATACCGTGTGAAAAGGAATATGTTCTGCGCATAGCTGCTGCTATCTACATCGCGGGAACGCGGAACGAGGTCGCCAGTAAGTAGGTCAAGATCACAGATGATCGGAGGGTTGGATGTGGCAGTAGCTACGGAAAGAACAACGCCTCCTATTAATCCGAAGAAAAGACCGCCAAGTGCGGCCGCAGTGGCATCTTGAGTGTCCGGTTGGGGTACGCTGGTGAAAAACTCTGTGCCTGCCCTTTCCAAACGCAAAAAGGACTTGCCCCATCGAACATAAGCATGCGATCCATCGCTCAATCCCCAGTACTCATCCACCACGGCCTCCGGAATGTGCTTCAGCTTCACCATATGCCCATCGCCAAGTGAATTGCCCGCTTCGCGCAGTTCAATGGCGTTTAGTGTATCCGGTTGGTCCATCCGCATTTGCATATAGGTCCGATAAAGCCCGCGCTTTGGGGCGTCCACACGAAGGATCGCCGAGTTCGAGGCTTCCACGACGAACGGAGCCGAAAGGTCAGCCTCCGATAGGACCTCATTGCCAAGTTCTCCTCGGCTCTTTGCAAGTGCGAAACCATCGAGGAAGGACTGCAAGGCCCGCACTAGGTTCTGTTCATGGCAAGCCTCGTCCTTACCGCACTTGGAGCCAGAAACCCCGACGGTGGCTTCATAGGACCTGAGTAACGTTCCGCCCTGTCGGGTGATCACTTCAGCATGAAGGTTACACGATGATATCGGGCCTACCTCATCAGACCGTATCCTATTCACTTTCAGAATACGTACCGAGTCCTCGTAGAATGGAACAAGGCCAGGACCCAGAAGTGGCTCGATCACATGGGAAGGCTCTCCATCGAAGATGACGAAAAGAGTGCGTTGTTCACCCATGGAATTCACCCGGCGAACGATCGCGAGTGGATCCTCTGGGTTGAAGGATACGAGCACGGAATCAGCCCAGCGGCCTGCTGGCCGATGAAGGGTTTCTGTAGGGCTTACCCGCAGCTGCGCCATGCCGATCAATGGCAATAACGCGCCGAAGAAAGGTAGCGCAATGATCCTTGACATGATGCAACTGTTCTAACGTCGGAAAGGTAGGTGCGGGTGGGTCAATGGCCGGTCTTTCGCTTGGAATCACTACATTTGCACCGTAAGTCGGCGGAAGAGGGAAGAGGGGACCGCCCCTCTTTTTTGTTACCGTTAGGCGCGTAAGTCGGTGATGGTCAGCGTGGAACAAGTCCGTAATAGCGTGGAA
>JAEUTB010000054.1 GCA_016787995.1 Flavobacteriales bacterium
TGTACGGCGGGCCTCAGGCACCTTCGGGTGTCTTCCTTCGGGAACAAGAGGATTACGGAAGCCATCATCGCGATCCCGCCCATGTGATCTTCATGGGTTCTATGAACCGGCTCTGTGTGGGCTTTTCTATGTCCTGAAGCGACCCTCCACCCGGGTTCTACGCGGCCACACCACCCCGTATTTCCGTTCTTTGTGCCATGTCCACCCCGTTGCCCGTGATGGAGGCCTTCTACACCTTGCAGGGTGAAGGCCTGTTCGCCGGGCAGGCCGCGTATTTCATCCGACTCGGTGGCTGTGATGTGGGCTGCACCTGGTGCGATGTGAAGGAGAGTTGGGATGCGGATATCCACCCGAAGCTTTCCGTGGATGCGATCGTGGCCGAAGCGGCCAAGTACCCGGCCCGGATCGCCGTGGTCACAGGCGGTGAACCACTGATGCACGAACTAGGCCCATTGACCAACGCACTACGCCAAGCCGGTTTCCGCACACACATCGAGACCAGCGGCACCCACCCGATCAGTGGAGAATGGCACCATATCTGCTTCAGTCCGAAGAAGTTCAAAGCGCCTCTGCCATCCATTTACCCGGTGGCCGACGAACTGAAGGTGATCGTCTTCAACAAACACGACCTGCAATGGGCCCAAGAACACACGAAGGGGCTTCCGTCTACGTGTGCCTTGTTATTGCAGCCAGAATGGTCCAAACGCGAAACGATCATGCCCCTGATCGTTGACTTCGTGAAGGAGCACCCCCAGTGGCGCGTTTCTCTTCAAACCCACAAGTACCTCCAGATCCCTTGACGCTAACCGAACGGATGAACAGTTGGAAGTCGGTGTTCGGCGCTGTGGCACGGACCCTCTTCACTGCCTTTGCCGCCACTTGCATGCTGGGCACGGCGTTGGCGCAACCTGCCAACTATACCTCCACCGACAAGGGCGCCATCAAGCGCTACGAAAGCGGGCGCGAATGCATGGGGCTGCGCAAATGGGAATGTGCCGAAAGCGAGTTCACCAAAGCCGCAGACGCTGATCCGAAGTTCATCGAGCCGCGGATCATGTTGGCGGAGATCGCCGAACAGAAAGGCCAGAGCGATGTGGCCATGTCGCGTTACCGAGAAGTGATGGCCCTGAACCCGGGTTATTTCCCGGTAGCCCAGCTCCACCTCGCCGATCTGGAGTTCAAAGCCGGTCAGTACGCCGAGGCCACCAAGAACTACGAGGCCTACATGCAACGCGAGGAGGAGCCGCAGCGCAAGGCACGCGCCAAGCTCGGTATCCGCAACTGCGAGTTCGCGGCCAGGGCCATCAACCAGCCGGTGCCCTTCGAGCCGAAGAACCTCGGACCCAACGTGAACAGCGTGGATCCGGAATACTACCCCTGCATCACCGCCGATGATGGCACCCTCATGTTCACCCGACGCGTGAAAGCACCGGAGATCCCTGTGTACGGGATGCAGGAGGATTTCTACGTGAGCCGGCGCGACCTCGAAGGCAACTGGAAGCCCAGCATCCCGCTGCCTGTGGTGAACACACGCGCCTTCAACGAAGGGGCTGGCACACTTTCGCCGGATGGTCGCTTCCTCATCTTCACCAAGTGTGCACTGGAGGATGGTTCCTATGGTGGCTCGCTTTCCGGTGAAGGCAGCTGCGACCTGTTCATCAGCCGGCGCGTGGGCGATCGTTGGGGTGTGCCCCAGAACCTCGGAACGCCGGTGAACTCAGGCCATTGGGAAACACAGCCCAGTTTGGCCAGCGATGGCCGCACCTTGTACTACATCCGAGGTGCCGTGGCCCGTGACGGCATCAAGAGCATGGACATCTGGACCACCACCATGGCCGATGACGGCTCGTGGAGCAAGCCGACCAAATTGGGCGAGAGCGTGAACACCGCGCACCAGGAGGAAAGTGTGCAGATACACCCCGATGGGCGCACCCTCTACTTCAGCAGCAATGGGCATCCGGGCTTCGGTGGGTTGGACATCTTCGTGAGCCGGAAGCAAGATGATGGCTCCTGGGGTCCCGCCCTGAACATCGGCTACCCCATCAACACCAGTGCCGATGAGAACAGCATCCTCGTGGATGCCAGTGGCCGCATCGCCTATTTCGCCAGTGACCGTAAAGGAGGCTTGGGTGATCTTGACCTTTACAGTTTCGAGCTGTACAAGGAAGCGCGGCCCCTGCCGGTCACCTATATCCGTGGCAAGGTGTTCGATGCCACCACCAAAGCCCCGGTCGAGGCCGATGTACAGCTATTCGACCTACAGACAGGCAGCCTCGCCACAGGCGCCTACAGCGATCCCAAGACCGGCGAGTTCCTGGTCTGTCTGCCAGCCGGAAGGAAGTACGCGCTCAACGCCACCGCCGAAGGCTACCTCTTCTATTCGGAGAACTACGATGTGGCCGAGGGTAACCCCAAAGAACCTGTTACGCTGGACGTTCCGCTCAGCACCCTGTCCGCGGGTAGCACCATCGCCTTGCGCAACATCTTCTTCAACACAGCCAGCTACGAGCTGTTGCCTGCCTCCAACGCCGAACTCGACAAGCTGGTGAACCTGTTGAAAGGCACACCGGAGCTGCGTATCGAACTGGGCGGACATACCGACAACGTGGGGGCCGATGCGGCCAACCTCACCCTGAGCGATCAACGCGCACAAGCCGTGCGCGACTATGTGATAGCCAAAGGCGTGGATGGGGCACGCATCACCGCCAAGGGCTATGGTGAAACGAAACCCGTGGCCACGAACGATACCGAAGAGGGTAGGGCGCAGAACCGACGGACGGAGGTGACGGTGCTCTAGGACCCCGAAAGCTCGGTAGCCCGCTTGCTCGCAGCTGCGATGCCCTTGGTGAGCGTACCCGCCAAGTCTTCCCCACCGAACACCTTGAAGGCCGCTTCCGTGGTGCCTCCTTTGCTCATGACGGCCTTGATCAGTTCATCGGGTGTGCGATCGGCATGCTCCATCAGGTGGTAGCTGCCCAGCATGGTCTGCTTCACCAAGGCGCTGGCCACATGTGGTTCCAAACCCAACGCCAGACCCGCGTCGATCATGGTCTTCACGATGTGGAAGAAATAGGCCGGGCCGCTGCCGCTCAGCGCGGTGACGGGATCCAGGTGGGCCTCGTGCTCCAAGTGTACCGCGCGTCCGGTGCTGTTCAACAACTGTTCCACCATCAAGGTCTGCCGCATGTTCAACTCGGTGCCTGTGGCGTAGGCGGTGATGCCCATACCGATCTGCGCCGGCGAGTTGGGCATGGCCCGCACCACCGTCTGGTGCCGCAGTTCCTGCTGAAGCCGTGCGAGGGTTATCCCGGCCATGATCGACAACACCACCTGTTCGGGTCGTAATACCTTGGAAAGGGCAGGGGCAACGGTTCCGAAGTCCTGCGGTTTCACGCCGATGATGACCAGATCGCTGTGGCCTATAGCCTCATCAACGACAAGCGAAACGGTGCCGAGCGGTTCCAGTTGCGCACGCCTTCCTTCACTGCGTAATACAAGCAAGAGGTCTTCCTGCTTCACCAATCCGTACTTGCGGAAACTGCGCGCATAGGCCTGGCCCATGTTGCCGCACCCGACGATGGAGATCTTCATGTCAACGAAGGTGAGGCCAATGAACACGATGTATCCACGCCTCCATGCTCCTTCGCCAACCGGTGCTAGTGGGAAACCACTTTCAACCCCACGATGCTCGCGATGAGGGTGAACAGGAAGAAGATGCGCCAGAAGGCGATCGGTTCACGGAAGATGAAGATGCCTACGAGCACGGTCCCAACGGCACCGATGCCCGTCCAAACCGCGTAGGCCGTACCGATGGGAAGGGTCTGTGTGGCGCGATAGAGCAAGTACATGCTGATGCTCAGGCACACGAAGAACCCGGCCATCCACCAACCGGCCACAGTACCGCTCTGCTCCCGGGCTTTTCCCAAGCACGTCGCGAAACCCACCTCGAACAGCCCTGCTACCACCAATAGTAACCAGTTCATAAGGTGAAGGTAATTGACCTAGCGCGGTGCCATTACCGCGATCAACACGCCAAGTTCACCATCCATTCCCGCTACCGCGGCTTCTGGGATGTAGGCCTTGCTCACCGAACCATCGAGGTAGAGCGCATTACTACAGCTTTCCCCCACGAACCAGTTGGCGAAGTCGTGGAAGTTGATCGGTTCGCGCGAGATGGCGAACACCACCTGACCGTCGGCGCGTACACCAACACCGTTGCGGATGTGCAGGTTCTTCGAACCCGGGGTGAAGTGCGTATTGATGATCCCGTGGGTGACGAGCATCGGTCCGCTCTGGGTGGCATAGCGCACATCGCGCATGTCCTGCATTTCACCCGTGGTCTTCACGAAGGCCGTTCCATCGTTCAGGATGCCGAACACACCGTTCGGCTGCATGTGGAAGTTGCCCTTGCCTTCGACCCGCCGATCGATGGCGTGCAGCAGCTTGCCATCCTGGATGTAGAGCCCCACCGGACCATGATCGGCGGTGTACATGCCTCCGTTCATCGCGAATGATAAACGACCACCGCCCGCGCTCACCTCACGTTCCAAGGCGCCGATGTTCCCTAGGATGGCGCCCGACCTGTCTTTCCAATGCAGGGTGATCGCCTCTTGCTTGGGATCGACCACGCGCCGGGCGATACGGTCATCCGTAGGAACGAAGGCGAACAGCCCACAGAGCAGCGTGGCTAAGGGGAGAAGACGAAGGATCCGGTGGCTGGCCATCATAGACCGATGCTTACTCCAACGAACATGCCTATCCCACTGACCCCGGTGGTGATGAACCCCGCCAGTTGAGGCGTGGATAAGGTCACCAGGACGTGTTCGCCGAACCTGCGCTTGGCCGCGAATCCCAAGCGCAAGCCACCAAAACCACCGTAGCTGAGCGTGGCACCGAGCATCGTGCGTGAACCAGTGACCTGACTGCCTTGCACGCTCAACTGCGGGATGTAGCCGGGAAGATGACGGTGCTCCAGCAACACATCCAGCCGGTGGCGGTCGTTCAAGGGAAGACTGACATCCGCTGATAGGCGGAATGGCGCGAGCTGGGTGATCCGGCCCACCCGGTAGCCCAGTCCGAACGTGTCCACCACGGCTTGCTCATTCACCAGCACAGCGTCCAACGCGAAGAGGTTCTCCACTTGCCATCCAACGAAACGGATCAAGGTGTCCTTTTCCACCTCCACGCTGTGCTTGTTCCAGACGATGAGACCCAGGTCTTCCACACCCACGCTGAAACGGACCGCTTGATTCCAGCGCGGTGTGAACCCCCAGTGAGCGCTCAACGCACCGCCCAAGCCATTGGTGCGGTCGAAAGCGCTCCCGGCCGTATCACTGGCCACATAGTCGCCCAGCAAGGCACTGCGCAGCGCGCGACCATCGGCGCCTGTGAAGAGGGTGGCCCAGCGTACATCCGCCCGGGCCATCGACTGCCCACGGATCACGTCGAGGCGAACGAAAGAACCACTGCTTTGATCGAGCACACCGCCACCGATCGTTTGGTAGCGTATCTGTTGGTAGCTTGATGGTGCCAACGCCGCGGTCCGCTCCTGGAAGCTCGAATTCCCGAAGAAGGTCAGATCGAATTGGTCGGCCGTGAAGGAGAGCCCACTTTGTTCATGTTGGGCAATACTCACGATCGGTCGCCAACCGGGATGCTTGGACCAGCACGCCGCCCCGGTCCATTGGAGCCTACCTGCAAGCACTAAGCCGGCGGTGTTGCCCTTTTCCTTCAACCGATCCGAAACGCTGCTCCGAAGGTCCCGTTCAAGGAAGCCTCCCTGCAGCAGGGCCAGCGGGAATCCGTTGCGCACCGTGTTCGCGTTGTAGTCGAACAGGCCCGATAAGGCCAGCTTGTTCCGGAAACCGGGGTTGAGGTCCACTCGGGCATCGAAGGGCAGGGTAGCTTGCCCGAGTGCTTCACACGCGATGAGCCCGGCTATACATGCCACGGAAAACGCCCTCATTGGCTGTTCACGATGAAGTTGCCTTCCACGGTGAATTGCAGATCCATGCCGTAATGGTCATAGATGCGCACATGGCCAGAAGTGGCGTCCGTATTGAACACCACGCGCGTGCGGATCCGGCCTTCGCCATACAGCAGCGTTACTTGAGCCGGGGTGAGACGTGCCGAAACGCTGGAACGGACGGGTGCGCTCACGATGCCGTTGGGTCCGAGCAAGGCGGCCTGCACATCACCTTCCACTTGGAGCGGACTCAGCACGTTGCGTTCAAGATCCACGATGTCGAGTAGGATGCGGGCATCGAAGGGGAATCCATTCTCCGCAAAGAGGTTCAAGGTCCCTTCAGTGATGCTGGGGTTCTCCGCATCGCCCGGCAGATCCGGTTTGGCCACGTTCTCGAGGACCAGGTCCGTAGCGATCACCGCAAGCGGGACTTCCAACTCCAGGCTGGCCTTCAGCGCGCTTTCGAAATAAAGGAAGTCGTTGCCATTGCTGATATCGCCGAGCGGGTTCAAGTGGATGTCCAGTCCATACCTAACCTCATCCGGCATGTTCTCGATGAAGGCATCCACGTTGCTGTTGCTGTTGTCCAGCACGTTCTCGTACAAGCTTGGGGTGAACCCATCACCCAGGTCCAGCGCGCGGTTCAGGTTGATCGGCCCTTGAAGGATCGCGTGGGTCATGTCCACCGTAGTACCCGTTCGCGTGTTCGTGGCTTGGAAGCTGTTCAGCCGCACCTGGATGTCCATACCGATGCCGTTCTCCACTTTCAACCGAAGGGCTACCTGGTCCAAGTCCAAGCTGCCGCCCACGAAGGCATCGAACAAGCCCAGGCGGCTGCTTTCCTCAGGGAAGTCGAGGTCGTTCGTACCGAAATAGCCCTTGGCATATCGTGTCACAAGTCCGCTGTAGCTGGCCTCTACCACCACGCTGTCCTGGTTGGAGACCGTGGCGCCGCTGCCTGCCGGGTCTAGCGAGGCGGAAACGTTGGTGGCCAAGGTGTTCACAGCATTGAAATTCGGGCCGCGCAGGTCGAAGCGGGTACCCGCCAAGTCACGGTCCACGGCCGCGTAGCTGGGGTTAGCCGGTGTCCCGGGTTCCACCGCTACCGAAAGGGTGTTGTTCCCATCGGGGAAGACAGCGCTGGGTACCTCGAACTCTCCAAGCACCCTGCTGGCGATCTTGTTGCGCATGGCAATGCGCAGTTGGCCGGCCTTAAGGTCAAGCCGGGTCAGTTCCACCTGTGGCAGGTTGAAGCGCACCAGGTTGTTCTGGCTGATCACCGGAAACCCCGCAGGTAGGTTGAAAACGTCGTTGCCCACCAAGGGGAAGGCGTAGGGGTAGGCGAAACTGGTATCCGGAAGTCCCAACAGGGTGTCCAGATCAACTGCGAAGAGTTCCGATCGGTACACCAAGGTCACCGCGCCGTCCGGGGCGATGCTTTGTAGTGAGTCCGGGATCAGGTTCGCCAGGGTCAACCGGGTGGTGAGCAGGGGGGCGGATACGTCGACGTCCCAAGAAGCTGGCTCGTCCTTGCGACAACCCGTGCCTGTGGAAAGAAATAGAACGCCCCAGAAGGCAACCGTTCGGAGGGGGCGTACGTATTCCATCAGGGGGCAAAGTACTGCTGCACTGCCTTATGAACGTGTCAGGAACTTCGCCAAGCTGTACTTTTCACCCGTTGAACACGTAGCGTGCTGTTAAGACGACATATCCTGGTCCCAACGCTGCTTTCGGCCTTTGCCATGTTCCTGATCTCATGGCTCTGGCACGGCCTCGCGCTCACCGATCTGGAGGAGATCTCCATCCCCTTGACCTTGTACTTCTCGCTTGCCGCCGTGGTATACATCGTCCTTGGCCTGGGTATGACCTTCTTCATCCACACGGCCATCCTGCACGAATGGATCTCGTTGAAGAAGGCGTTCCCCTTCACGTCCATGCTCATGGGAGCTGCCATCGGGTTCTTCGTTTATCTGGTCATCTTCATCCTTGGGATGTCCTTCACCAAAGGCGGCATGGTGCATGTGATCGCCGATGTGCTTTGGCAGATGGTGGAGCAGGGAGTGGGCGGGCTCATGGTGAGCCTCGGCATCATCTACGATATGCACAAGCGCTACCTGGAATCGGAGCGCGCTTGATCAGGCGCCATATTTCCCTTTCCACAGCTTGGCCAGCAGCGCGGCATATTCCCGTTCCCGAGGGTTGTCTCCCGGTGAATAGAAAGTGGTCCCGCTTAGCCCTTCCGGCAGGAATTCCTGGTCGATGAAGTTGCCCTCGCCGTCATGGCTGTATCGGTAGGCTTTGCCGTAGTCCAACTGCTTCATCAATTTGGTCGGGGCATTGCGCAGCGCCAATGGCACGGGCAGGTCACCACGTGCTTTCACCGCCTCCTGGGCCGCACCGATGGCCACGTAGCTGGCGTTGCTCTTCGGCGAGCAGGCCAGGTAGATGGCGCATTGGCTGAGGATGATCCGGCTTTCCGGCCAACCGATCATCTGAGCGGCCTGCATGGTGGTGGTGGCCATCAACAAGGCGTTCGGGTTGGCATTACCGATGTCTTCGCTGGCCAGGATGACCATGCGCCGTGCGATGAAGAGCGGATCCTCGCCGCCTTCCACCATCCTTGCCAACCAATAGACCGCTGCGTTCGGGTCGCTGCCACGCATGCTTTTGATGAAGGCGCTGATGATGTCGTAATGCTGCTCTCCCTGTTTGTCGTACCGGGCGGCGTTGTTCTGTACCACCTCCTTCACCAAGGCGTCATTGATCACGACCTTGCCGCCATCCGAACTGGCCGATAGCACGCAGAGTTCGAAGGTGTTCAAGAGCCGTCGGGCATCGCCACCGCTGGCGCGCAGGAGCGCGTCGGTCCCCTTCAGTTCGATGCTGAAGCCCTGAAGCAGCGCATCCTTGGCCATCGCACGCTGTAACAGATCGAGGAGCTGTTCCTCGGCCAGCGCTTGGAGCACGTAGACCTGGCAGCGGGAGAGGAGCGCCGGGATCACCTCGAAACTGGGGTTCTCCGTGGTGGCGCCGATCAAGGTGATGGTGCCCTTTTCCACCGCCCCGAGCAGGCTGTCCTGCTGTGCTTTGCTGAAGCGATGGATCTCGTCGATGAAGAGGACGGCACTTCGGGTGAAAAGACCGGCACCGCCAGCCTGTTCGATCACCTCGCGGACGTCCTTTACACCACTGTTGATGGCACTCAGGGCATGGAACGGACGTTTCAGGTCCTGCGCGATCAACCGGGCCAAGGTGGTCTTGCCCACGCCGGGAGGTCCCCAAAGGATCATGCTCGGCAGCATTCCCCCGGCCAAGGCCTTACGCAGCACACCCGAAGGTCCTACCAAGTGTTCCTGACCCACGACCTCCTCCAAGGTGCGCGGCCGTAGCCGTTCGGCAAGGGGTTCTGCGGTTTCCACGTTCGTGGCGCGAAGGTACCATCGTGCGCAAGCCATGCACACTGCCGCACAGGACCGCGAGCAAGTTCGGAAACGCCCTTGGCGCACGGCTGCAGGTTCCCCGTAACGGTACCGATGGATCAGCGCCTTGCGTAGGCATGGTCAATCCATGATTCGTCGCTCGTAAATGCTTATTGGTCATTGAGGATCAGTCTTTTGGCGGCTAATTAGCCTCCATGTGGAAGCGGCCTGTTCAAAACTTTAGTCGCCAGAAAATTTGGCGATCCGCAAATCTGTTGCTTATTTGGGCGTCAGCTATTCGACAGAAATCCTGTCAGAGTAGGTCAACGAACCGAGAACACTCGAAGAAGCTAACAACCCAACCCAAA